>OMWS01000001.1 GCA_900314825.1 uncultured Veillonellaceae bacterium
TCGCGCTACGCGCGCCAGCTCTCCCAGAGGGAGAGCCTGCTGTAAGCGTTACGAACGGCAGTCTTATGAAACCGTTCCAGTAAATGCAACAGCCCCTTCTTGATGTTTGTGCGATTCCGCGCCTTGCGAAACCATGATTAAGATGTGCGGACGGCATTTTGTTCTGAGAGCAAATAGACGCAATACTGGTTCAGGCTGATGCCCTCGCGTTTTGCGTGTTCCGCGAGCTTCTTGTGCAGGCTTTTCGGCAGGCGGAGTTTGAATTGTCCCGAGTAATCTTCTGTGCGCGTTGGCTCGGGAATCGTGCATCCGTCTTCGATGGCGGCGGCCAGCCAATCCGCTTTTGCCTCGCGGATATTCGCAACGGCCTCTTCGACCGTCTCCCCGCAGGAGAGGCAGCCGGGCAGTTCGGGGATTGATACGGTATACCCGCCTTCTATGGCATCTTCGCACAGCTCGACACGGTACGGAAGACGCAGATAATACGCCAGATCCTTCGTCATGTCAATCCACCTTCTTCTTCCACCATATCCCGCACCATTTCGACGTAATCGATTTTGATGCGCCCGTGTACGGGAATCGTGATCGGCATGCGACCTCATTGTAAGCTCGATTTTGCGAGATTGATAAAGTTTCTAGGATGGTATAAACTATAGTTCGTCAAAACGCGCACGGACAAATTCACGGAGGTGTATGCGCATGGTGACAATTGAAGATGGAATATTGCCGCGACCTAGCAGAGGACGAAACCGCTTGTGAATGAAAGAAGCGAATGTACCATGGGAACACTGAAAACAAAACGCATCTATGAACCGGCAGAAGAAGAGGACGGCAAACGCATTCTCGTCGACCGCCTCTGGCCAAGAGGCATGAAAAAAGATCGCGCCAACCTCGCAGTCTGGGCGAAAGAGGTCACGCCGTCCGCCGAGCTCCGCAAGCTCTACCACACGGGCGGCCTCCCGTTCGAAGGCTTCGCCGCCGCGTACCTCGAAGAACTCGAGGCGAACGATGATGCGAAAGCGTTCGTCCAGAAGTTGCACGAAGAACTCAAAGAGAACGATGTCACGCTTGTCTACGCGACGAAGAACATCGAGCAAAATCACGTGCAGGTGCTCGTGCGGTGGCTGAAGCATCATTTAAAAGAAATTTCGTAAAGCAGGAAAAACCATGTCCCGTGTAGAAACTGTCTACACGGGATTTTTTGAGTGGAAGCGTGGTGAACTGCATGAAGATGCCGGAGGGCGAGTCGAAGCGGATCGAGTACAAGGTGGCGGTGCCGGAGAGCAGCGAGAAATACATGAAGACGGTCGTCGCGTTTGCGAATACGCAGGGCGGGCGGATTGTGTTTGGTGTCGATGACAAAACGCTCGAGGTCGTCGGCATGGACGAGGAAACGATTTTTCAGACGATGGACGCGCTCACGAATGCGATTTCGGACAGTTGCGAGCCGCGTATCGTGCCGAATGTCACAATGCAATCGGTCGGCGGCAAGACGCTCATCGTCGTGGAGATTTTGCCAGGCATGATGCGGCCGTATTACATCCGCTCGAAAGGCATGGTGAACGGTACGTTCACACGCGTCGCGGGGACATCGCGGCTCGTCTCACGCGAAATGCTGAAAGAACTCATTCTCGAAGGGCAGAACCGCTTCTTTGATTCTGAACCGTGCGAAGGACTGAACGTTACAGACGACGACATCGCAAATCTTTGTGCGTCGCTCAAAGAGACGGCGGTGCGCAATACCGTCGAAGAAAAAGACAAGCTCGCCGTCAAAGATGTCACGCCGAACGTCCTGCGTTCGTGGGGCGTGCTCACGGAGCGCGAGGGAAAAATCGTGCCGACGCATGCGTTTGCACTTCTCACGGGGCGGATGCGGTTCCAGCCGGTGACTCAATGCGGGATTTTCAAGGGCACGACACGCGGATATTTTGTCGATCGCCGCGAGTTTGATGGCCCGATCCAAGACCAGATGGAAGCGGCGTACCAATATGTGCGCGAGAAAATCAATCGCGGCATGCGTCTCGTGGGGGTCTACCGGCAAGATGTCTATGAACTCCCGATCGCCAGCGTCCGCGAGCTCATCGCGAATGCGGTCGTGCATCGCTCGTATCTGGAGGCGGGCAACATCCAGGTCGCGTTGTTCGATGACCGCTTGGAAGTGACCTCGCCGGGCGGCCTCATGACAGGCGTGACGATCGAGCAGATGAAAGAAGGATACTCGAAGCCGCGCAACCGCGCGCTTGCGAATGCGTTTGCTTATATGAATCTGATTGAAAAATGGGGCAGCGGCATTCCGAACATGATTCGGGATTGCAAGGCGTATGGATTGCCGGATGTTGAGTTCAAAGATTTTGAGAGTGCCATCCGCATCAATATGTATCGGAAGACCACCCAAGATACTACCCAATTAACTAACCAGTTAGAAAAAACTATCCTATCGAACCAGTCTGATAGGGTAAATGCGAACTTGGATGCGAATATGGATTCCAACCTCTCAAAAAATGAGATGTTGGATGCGAACACGGATTCCAACCTCTCAAAAAATGAGATGTTGGAGAAATTGAGCGCGAAGTTGAACTCGAAGGAGCAAGTTGTATTAAAGACATTGGAAAAAGAACCAACCTTGACACAAACAGCCCTTTCCGAGCGTACAAATATTTCTCTTGGGACAATTCGTCGTATTTTGCCTGACCTTCAAAAGAAGGGGATTCTGAGAAGAAAAGATGGGCGCAGGTTTGGATATTGGGAAATTGTGATAAATTGAAAATGCTTGATAGAACAGGAGTATGCAACATGAAAGAACAAATCGACGTACTGGCAAATGCCAAAGAAATCCTCGAGTCCGTGAAGACGGGCGTGCTGCTTGTAACGAAGGATGGCGAGAAGGTCAATGCGATGACGATTTCTTGGGGCGCGCTTGGGATTGACTGGCGGCATCCGACGTTTACGACGTATGTGCGCGAGAGCCGGTTCACGAAAGGGCTGCTCGATAAGACGGGGGTGTTCAACATCGCGATCGGTGCGGGCGAGCAGGCGAAGAAAGTGCTCGGCGTCTGCGGGTCGAAGAGCGGGCGCGACATGGACAAGGTGAAAGAGTGTGGTTTGACACTTGTTGAACCAGAAGTGAATGATGTGCCGGCCATCCAGGAGTTCCCGTTGACGCTCGAATGCAAGGTTGTTTTCAAGCAGCAGAAAGACCCGATGGCGATGACGAGGGAGAATCGCGAACAGTTCTATCCTGAGACGGACGGCAAGCGCGACAACCACATCATCTACGAGGGCGAGATCGTCGCGGCGTATCGGGTGAAGTAAATGGGTGCTTTCTACATCGGTTGCCACTTGTCGTCGTCGAAAGGCTACGAAGCTATGGGCAAGGCGGCGCTTGATCTCGATGCGACGACGTTCGCGTTCTTCACGCGGAATCCGCGCGGGGGCAAAGCGAAGGATATTGACACGGACGACGCTGCGAAGTTGCGCGACCTTATGAAGGCGCATGCCTTCGGCCCAATCGTCGCGCATGCGCCGTATACGATGAACGCCTGCGCGGCGAAAGAAAATCTGCGCACGTTTGCAGAATCCATGATGGCCGACGACCTCGTGCGCATGGAAAGCACACCGCATCAGCTTTATAATTTTCATCCCGGCAGCCATGTCGGGCAGGGCGCAGCGCAAGGCATCGAGTTCATTGCAGCGCAGCTCAATCGCGTGCTGAAGCCGGAGCAGACGACGACGGTGCTCTTAGAGACGATGGCGGGCAAGGGCTCGGAGGTCGGACGGACGTTCGAAGAACTGCGCGCGATTATCGACCATGTCGAGCTTGCAGACCATCTCGGCGTCTGCTTTGACACCTGTCATGTCTGGGATGCGGGCTATGACATCGTGCACGATCTTGACGGCGTGCTCACGCAGTTTGACAACGTGATCGGCCTCGACCGCCTGCGCGCCGTGCATCTCAATGACAGCCTGAACGTCTGCGGCGCGCACAAGGATCGCCATGCGAAGATCGGCGCGGGCGAGATCGGACTTGATGCGCTCGTGCGCGTCGTGAATCACGAAGCGCTGCGCGATCTTCCGTTCATCCTGGAGACGCCGAACGATGCGGCGGGCTATGCGAAGGAAATCGCGCTCTTGCGTGGAAAGAGGGAATAATCGATGGCAGCTCGTGTTTTTACATCGGAACAGATGAAAAAAATCGCGCGTTATGAAGAGACATTCGGCTTTGAGGAAAAGAAGATCACGCTCGACCAATTGCGCACGCTGTTCGCGGACTATACGTTCCCCGAGCCGTACCAGATGACGCTCGAGGATTTGCAAGTGGCGCTCGATAACATCCAGCACAAGAATCCGACGGTTTACGATGCGATTTTCGCGTGGTGGTATCCGATTTACCATCTCGCGCCGTTCGGCATCCTCACGGCTTCGGGCTTTGACGAGCAGACGAAGAAGGAGCTCCCGAATCGCGTGCGCGGGCTCATCGTCGACGAGTGCGATGTCTTTTACCGCGTCTGGACGCTCATCGGCGGTATGCCGCAGAAAGATTACCACACGGCCATCGCGCTCGAGGAAGACCTCGCCATCGCGATGGAGATCATCCGCTGGTATCTCGAGGAAAAAGACAAGCCGGTGACGGAGCGCTCGTTCTCGTATTGGGACAAGCTCGGCTTTTTGAAAAAATATGAGCGCAAAGAATGGCTCGAAACCGCAAATGACCGCGAGCTCGCCATCTGTCGGGCCTTCGCCGAAGAGCTCGCAGCGGACGGCAACGAGACGGCGCTCGCTCTAACGGCCGAAGGCTGCCGCAAGGGCAACCGTTTGTATGCCAAGGACGAGAACGTCGCCTATGGCTGCTACATGACGCTCTGGGAGACGACGCACAAGGCACAGTACGCGCGCGAGCTCGGCAAATTCGCGCGCGATGGCATCGGCATGGCAGAAGGGCAGCCGGACATTGATCTCGCCGTGAAATTCTTTACGGTTGGCACGATCTACGGTGATCACGAGAGCATGAACGAGCTCGCCGAGCTCTTTGCCGATGGCACGGGCACGCTCCAGAGCCGCGAGACAGCGCACGAGCTGCATCGCCGCATCTATGAGGACGAGCGCGCGAAATTCGTCGCGGGCGAAAAAGACACGCAGTTCATCTCTGCGGCCAACCAGATGAGCCGCGACTTCCAAGAGGGCGTCGGCGTTGAAGCGGACAACAAGGAAGCGTACCGCTATCAGATCGAGTCGTATGCCGCGACGAAGGCGAAAGGCGGGCAGGACGCGCTGTTTTCCGCGCGCCGTGATATGCTTGCCGTGCAGAACAAACTGCCGGACGGCTATCGCCGTGACGGCCTCGACCGCAAGCATCCGGAGATGTTCCGTCTCTTCGCGTCGGGTGACGCGTATGCGGAGATCACGGTCACGCCCGAACAGGACAAGGAAGGACGCTTCGTCATCAAGCTCGCGCGCAAGAGTCGCGACGGCGGCAAGCCGGCGCCGCTCCTCATCACGGAGCCGCGCTTCGGCACGAGCGTCTTGCAATCCGAGATGGTCATCGGCGGCCGCGTCGGGCAGACGGATCTCGTGGGGAAGGGCGCTGTCGCCTATGATTTCGTGAAGTGGACGAAAGGCATCGACACGCCGGACCGCCTCATTTTTTACCGCGTCGGCAAGGCAGTCGGCTGGATCGAGTTCGAGCGCTATCGCTTCCCGGCGCCGGGCAAAGAAATGTGACGAAATATTGCTGAAACGCTTGTCAAGTCCTTACTATTCATGATAAAATAAGACAACAAACAAAAGCGGGCACCTCAAGGCGGAGACTGGTCAACATCAGGCTCCGCTTTTTTAGACGAGGCCGCTCAACACCAGCTGTAGGAGGCGTTTTTCATTATGGAAGTCTTGGCCGGTATTGTCTTCATCCTCATGTACGTCGTCATCGTCTCGGAGAAAATCCACCGGACGGTCGCGGCCGTGCTCGGCGCGCTCGTCATGCTGTACGCGGGCGTCTTGAGCATGGACACGGCGCTGCATCACGTCGATTTCAACACGCTCGGCTTGCTCGTCGGCATGATGGTGCTCGTCGGCGTCACGAGCCACACGGGCCTCTTTGATTTCGTGGCTGTCTGGGCCGCGCAAAAGGCAAAGGCCGAGCCGCGCAAGATACTCATCTACCTCGGGCTCATCACGGCCGTGTTCTCGGGCTTCCTCGACAACGTGACGACGGTCCTCCTCATGGTGCCCGTGACATTCTCCATCACGCAGAAGCTCCGCATCTCGCCGATGCCGTTCCTCCTGACGCAGATCATCGCGTCGAACATCGGCGGCACGGCGACGCTCATCGGCGACCCGCCAAACATCATGATCGGCAGCGCGGCGCCGGAGCTCACGTTCATGGCCTTCATCGAAAACCTCGCGCCCATCGCGTTCTTCGACCTCTTCGTCGTCATCTTCATCATGGAGGCGTTGTATCGCAAACAGCTCCAGACGAAGCCGGAACTCCAGGCCGAGGTCATGGCCATGGATGCGGGGCAGTGCATCAAAGATCACCGCTTGCTCGTGAAATCGCTGTTCGTGCTTGCACTCACGGTGCTTGGATTCTTCACGCACTCGATGCTCGGGCTCGAGTCCGCGCTCATCGCGCTCGGCGGCGGCTTCCTGCTGCTGCTCCTCGCGGGCGGCAGCGCGCACCTCGTCGAGCATGCGATGAAGTCCGTCGAGTGGGCGACGATCTTCTTCTTCATCGGCCTTTTCATCGCCGTCGGCGGCCTCGTCGAGACTGGCATCATCCGCGATCTCGCGACGATGGCCATCGAGCTGACGGGCGGCGATGTCACGACGACGTCGCTCCTCGTGCTCTGGCTCTCGGCCATCGTTTCGTCCGTGCTCGACAATATCCCATTCGTCGCGACGATGATCCCGCTCATCCAGAACATGGGCGCCATGGGCGTCTCGAATCTCGACCCCGTCTGGTGGAGCCTCGCGCTCGGCGCCTGCCTCGGCGGCAACGGCACGCTCGTTGGCGCGTCGGCGAATCTCATCGTCGCTGGCCTCGCGGCCGAACGCGGCGTCAAGATCACGTTCATCCGCTACCTCTGGATCGGTTTCCCCATCATGCTGCTGACGATTCTGCTCTCGACCGTGTACGTGTACGTGCGCTATCTCATGTAAAAAATGAATCCCGTTCTCCTGATGACGTGGCCTCTGGCAGAGGAACGGGATTTTATTTTTCAGTCAAACAGATTGCTCATGGATGGTGGCGATACGTCCTCGCTGATCGACATCGAGCATGATGACCGTCGGATTTCCATCGATGGTGACAGATAGCGCCTGGAGTTGTTTTGCTCACGACTTGATGTAGAACCATTCGCGTTCGGAATGCGACAAGAGCAGCGTTGAAAATCTACCACATACGAAAACGGATTTGGTCTTCGCAAGATGACGCGTTTTCTGTATAATAAAGGCAGGGCGTATGAGTTTTCGTACGAATGCATCATGAAGGGAGGACGAGCATGCTAGAGACTATTATAGAGAAGACGCAAAAATTTATCGCTAGTATGCCGAAGGAAAAACGGAAGGGCATCGGACAGTTTTTTACGAGCATGCAGACGGCACGTTTTATGGCACGATTGTTCGATGTACCGGCAAAATCTTCTCTGCATATTCTTGATGCAGGATCCGGGTCAGGGATTCTCTCGACGGCGCTTCTGGAACGGTTAGATGATATCCGCAGCATCCATACTGTGCATCTTGTCTGTTATGAAACAGATGAAAACATTTTGCCATTATTGAACGAGAATTTGTCAGAAATTTGTCGGCAAGTGCATTTTGAACTTTCGTATGACATCCGAAAAGAGAATTATATTTTGTCACAGGAGTTCGCGTTTAAGGGATGGGAGGAACCGGAACGATACGACCTGTCGATTGGCAATCCACCATATAAAAAAATCGGAAAGGATGCACCGGAAGCGCTTGCGATGCCGGAGGTCTGCCATGGCGCGCCGAATCTTTATTTCTTGTTTCTGGCCATGTCGTTGTTTGATCTGCAGGCAGGCGGCGAAATGGTCTATATTGTTCCGCGCTCTTGGACATCGGGGGCATATTTTCGTGCATTCCGTGCGTTTTTATTCGCGCATGGCTCATTGGAGCATTTGCACCTTTTTGTCAGTCGCGACAAAGTGTTCTCGTCTGAGAGTGTTCTGCAGGAAACGATGATTCTTAAAGTACGCCGGGGGGAGCAAACATCCCGCGTGACAATTTCATCAAGCGGAACGAGCGATTTTTCGGATTTGCGGGAGCTCACAATGCCGATGGAAACCGTGGTTTCCGGGAAAGAACAGTATGTCTATCTTGTAACAACGGAAGAAGAAGCGGAAAATCTGCGTATCATGCAGTCGCTTCCTTGCACGTTGCCAGAGATTGGCTTTCGCATGAAGACGGGGCTGACCGTTGATTTTCGGGAGCGGGATTCTCTGTTGGCCGAAGCGGAAGATGATGCTGTGCCGATGTTCTTTGCGCAACATATTCGCGATGGCCGCGTCGTTCATTCGATTGGGAAATTTGGCGAATGGGTGCGACGGGGACGCCCAGCCCTTTTACAGAAGAACTGCAATTATCTTTTTGTAAAACGATTCACAGCGAAGGAAGAGTCACGCCGGTTGCAATGCGGCATTTATCTTGCGGATGAGTTCTCTGCATATGATGTCATCAGCACACAAAATAAATTGAATTTTATTGATGAAGAAAATCATGCGATGACACGTGCGGAAGCGTATGGTTTGTATACATTGCTCAATAGCACTCTGTACGATCGATTCTATCGCATCCTCAACGGTTCGACGCAAGTAAATTCTACAGAAGTCAATCAAATGCCAATGCCAGTGAGGAAAACGGTCGAGCGGCTGGGTGAAAAATTAGAGGGTATGAAAGATTTGTCAGTAAACGTGTGCGATGCACTATTGGAGGAGGCATTGTTCCATGCCGAAATTACCAGAGGCAAAAAAGATTCTCAAGGCCATCGGGATGCCGGAGAAACAGCAGAACGATATGTGCGCCCGGACGCTCTTGGCGTTGGCGCATCTCACGCAGCAGGATGAATGGAGAAAAGCTGCTTCGGATGAGCCGATGCGGACGGTGGACATCATGGAATTCATGAAGAAATACTATCGTAAGGCATATAAGCCGAATACGCGAGAATCTGTCCGAAAGCAAGCACTCCAACCATTTTTGCAGGCGGCACTCGTGGAAAATATTCGTCGCGCAACAAACGATGGATCGGGCGGATATGTTTTGACGGCGGAATTTCTCAGCCTGTTACGGACGTATCAAACAGAAAAATGGGATGGGGCGTTGCAATCATTTTTGGAATGTCACGACTCTCTGGTTGAGAAGTATCAGACGAAGCGCGAATCCGAGCGGTTGCCTGTCCAGGTGAATGGTCGGGGCTTGCGCTTATCACGCGGAAAACATAATGCGTTGCAGAAAGCGATTCTCGAAGAATTCGCGTCACGATTTGTTCCAAAAGCAAAATGCCTTTATGTCGGCGACACGATAAAGCGCGATCTCGTGTTGGATGAAGACGCGTTGCAGAAGTTTCATATCACGATCACGCAGCATGACAAGATGCCAGACGTGATCCTTTACTCTGAAGAGAAAAATTGGCTGTTCTTTATCGAAGCTGTCACCTCTGTCGGTCCTATGAGTCCGAAGCGGATTTTGGAGCTTCGCGAAATGACGAGGGCTACAGAGCGGGGAATCGTTTATGTCACGGCTTTTCCAGATCGGGCAACGTACAAGAAATTTGTGGCTGATCTAGCCTGGGAAACAGAAGTCTGGTTGGCGGAAGAGCCAGAACATATGATTCATTTGAATGGAAGCCGCTTTATCGGACCATATCGATGAAATGATGACACAAATATGTTACAAAAAATGCTTGACACATTTCCGTGACAGGTGTATTGTATACCCATCGATGCGATACAGATACGTAAATCTGTAAAGCGCGATACACCATACGAATACATCCGATGATGGGAAAGAGTACCTTCCAGTCGAAACTTTCAGAGAGCCATCGTTTGCTGAAAGATGGCAGCGGAGACGGGAGCGAAAATCCTCCTGGAGGAGCGCGGCTGAACAATCCGGTAAGCCAAGACG
This sequence comes from uncultured Veillonellaceae bacterium, assembly GCA_900314825.1. Lineage (GTDB taxonomy): Bacteria > Bacillota > Negativicutes > Selenomonadales > Selenomonadaceae > Selenomonas_C. The sequence goes on from OMWS01000001.1 coordinate 10,135, forward strand.
TCCGCCCTACGTTACAGGGGACGCGCATGGTAGTGCGTTGGTGAGTGCTCATGGCATCGTTGCCGTGGGAATTTGGGTGGTAACACGGAAATAAACGTCCGTCCCTTTTGAACGTTCAAAAGGGACGGATGTTTTTATTTTTCATCATTTATTTTTTCATTCATTTCATTTTCTAGGAGGAATCATCATGGAACAGCAGCTCGACCTGCAAGCCCTCAAACGAAAACGGGACCTTCGCATCATCTTCCCGGTCTTCCTCGTCTCGATCATCGCCTGCCTCGACCGCGTGAACATCTCGTACGCGGCGTTGACGATGAAAGCCGATCTCGGCTGGCTCACGCCGGAAATCTATGGCGCGGGCGCCGGCATCTTCTTCGCCGGCTATCTGCTGCTCGAGATCCCGGGCTCGCTCGTCGCGGCGAAGTTCTCGGCGACGAAATGGATCGCGCGCATCATGTTCACGTGGGGCCTTGTCTGCGTGCTCATGGCGTTCATGCAGACGCAAGCGGAATTTTACCTCTATCGTTTCTTGCTCGGTGCTTCGGAAGCGAGCCTCTATCCTGTCATCTACTCCGTGCTGTTCCCGCGCTGGTTCACGGGCCGCGAGCGCGCCCGCGCTACGAGCCTGATGCTCGGGTCGCTGCTCCTTGCGAACATCATCGGCGCGCCGCTTTCGGGCGTGCTGCTGCAGACGTCGTTCTTCGGTATGCACGGCTGGCAGGAGCTCTTCATCATTGAAGCCGTGCCGGCGCTGCTGTTCTCCGTCCTGTTCTTCTTTGGCGTGAAAGATCGTCCGGATCAGGTTGGCTGGCTCACGGACGCGGAAAAAGCGTATCTCACGAAATCGTATGAAGAAGAAAAAGCCGCCATGCAGAACAAAAAGAAATACACGGTGCTGCAGGCGTTCAAAGATCCGAAAGTCCTCCGTCTCTGCCTCATCTATTTCCTCTGGGTTGTCGGTTTCTGGGGCTTCTATTTCTGGATGCCGACCGTGCTCAAGAGCTTATCGGGCTGGTCGACGCAGCTCCTCGGCGGCGCCATCGCCATCCCGATGACGGTCGCGCTCCTCGTGCAGTGCGTCATCGGCTGGTCGTCGTCGCGCACGGGCGACAAAGTCTGGCACGTCTCGCTGACGCTCATGGTCGGCGCGTTCGGCCTCGCACTTTCGCCGTTTGCGACGGACACGACGGTCGCGCTCGTCCTCATCTGCCTCTCGGCCATCGGCATCCATGCCGCGATGGGCGTCTGGTGGACGATCCCGACGACGTTCCTCACGGGCCCTGCGGCAGCCGGTTCCGTCGCACTCATCAATTCGTGCGGCAACCTCGGCGGCTGGGTCGGCCCGTACATGATGGGCTGGATCAAGACGAACACGGGCGCGTTCGACCTCGGCTACTTCATCATGGGCGGCATGATGTTCGCGGCAGCGCTGCTCGTGCTCACGATCAAATACGGCTTCAGCTTCTCGCACAAACACGAAGAAGAAGCGGCCGTAGTGGAAAACTAAGGACATCGTAGCAACTCATTTTATAGAAGGGAACTCGCGGGCGCGATAGCGTTCGCGAGTTCTTTTTATCGAAAAGAGAATTTTTATGGGAAAAAAGAAGGAATTTTGCGAAAAGGGGCGAAACTACATAGGAGAAAGAATGGGGGGAAACTTTCACATACGGTAGAAGTAAACTATGATGTCCAGTGTACAGAGGGGGAACCAATTTATGGAATTATCATCCATGAAGACACGACTGATCGCAGCGATCAGCGGCGTGTCACTCGCATCGACCATCCTGATCGGCGCTTTTTTCATCTTTGAGACCGTCAAGGAAAACGAAGCGAGCATCGCGAGCTATCGCCAGGATCTCGAGTCGAATGTCGAGACGCAGCTCAAGGAAGAGACGCAAGTCGCAGTCAGCATCCTCGACGAATACAACAAAAGGGCGCAGGCCGGCGAGATGCCGATCGAGCAGGCGAAGAAGGAAGCGGCCGACCGCGTGCGCGACCTCCGCTATGACAACGGCAAAGGCTATTTTTGGATCGACACGAAAGAGGGCGTCAACGTCGTCCTCCTCGGCCGTGACGTCGAGGGCAAGAGCCGCATCGATCTCGTCGACCCGAACGGCGTCCATTTCATCCAGGAAATGATCAAGAACGGCTTGCAGGAGGGCGGCGGCTACACCGACCTCGAGTTTGCGAAGCCGGGCGAGACGGAGCCGTTGCCGAAGCGCAACTACACGGTGCTGTATGCGCCGTTCAACTGGGTCATCGGCACGGGCGTCTGGATCGATGACATCGACACGGCCGTCGCTGCGCGCACGGAAATCTGCGATGCGAAGCTCCGCTCGCAGATCGTGACGTCGCTCATCGTCATGGTCGTCATCCAGCTCATCTTCATCGCGTTTGCGCGCTACATCGGTTCGAACATCGCCGGACCGATCCTCAAGGTCACGAAGCGCTTGGAAGTCATCGGCACGGGCGACTTCACGCTCAGCTCGCAGGATGCGGCCGAGCTCGACAGCCTCGCTGCGCGCCCCGACGAAATCGGCAAGATGGCGCACGCCATGAAGGACATGAATGAAAAAGTCCGCGAGCTCATGCGCGATGTCGCGCAGACGGCGGAATACCTCGCGGCGGCCTCGGAAGAGCTCACGTCGACGGCAGACCAGGCCGCCGAGGTCAGCCAGTCCATCGCTGATTCCGTCGTGAACGTCGCCGGCTCGTGCAGCGAGCAGTTCACGGACGTCGAGACGGCGAACGAGCACACGCAGAAGCTCACGGAGAACATGGAGTCGTTCCGCCAGAACCTCGACAATGCCGGCAAGAAGGTCGACGAGACGAGCGCCGTCGCGGCCAAGGGCGGCGAGGACGTCAAGACGGCCGTCACGGGCATGCAGTCCATCGAGAAGAACGTCGGCCACATCGCGGAGATCATCGAAGGCCTCGGCGAGAACAGCAAGGAGATCGGCGCTATCGTCGCGACGATTTCGGAGATCGCCGACCAGACGAACCTCCTCGCGCTGAACGCCGCCATCGAGGCCGCGCGCGCAGGCGAGCATGGCCGCGGGTTCTCCGTCGTCGCGGACGAAGTCCGCAAGCTCGCCGAGCAGTCGCAGGAGGCTGCCGGCGAAATCTCGAACCGCATCGGCAAGATCCAGCAGTCGACGGACGAAGCGGTCGAGGCGATGCATGCCGGCCTCGCGGAGGTCATGAACGGCACGAAGACCGTGCAGTCGACGGGCAGCTCGTTCCAGGGCATCGTCAGCATGGTCGGCGAAGTCGCGACGAATTCGAATGCCATGGTCGGTTCCGTCCAAGTGCTCACGTCGAGCATCGAGGAGATCAGCCACGCCATCGAGCAGATCAACGAGAAGAGCCGCGCCGTCGCCGACGAAGCGCAGACCGTCTCGGCTTCGACGGAAGAAGAAACGGCCTCCATGCACGAGATTGCTGACGCGAGCCGCAAGCTCGCCGAGCAGGCGCAAGACTTGCAGAACGCGATTGCCGTGTTCAAGATTTAACGATTCATTCATCAGGGAAGGAATATCGAAATGACGAAAGAAGAACTCAAAGTCATCGCCCAGAACGTCGCTGATGCGTCTTCGTGCTTCGGCGGCCTCAAAGACCTCATCGCCGCTTGGCAGAAAGCCGTCGGCACGCCGGACGAAAAAGCGGCCGCAGAAAAGATGCTCGCGGGCCTCAAGGAGTGCGTGACGCCGATCGACGGCCTCATCGCTTTTGCGCAGTCGCCGGAAGGCGAGCAGGTCTTCGGCAAAGAAGGCGCGGCAGGCACAGTGAAAGCCGCGCAGGAAGCGAAGGCGAAAGGCGAAGACACCTGCATCTGCCCGGCTTGCCAGAATGGCAAGATCTTGCTCGCGCATGAGAAGGAATTGCTCGCTTGATGCTTGTCGAGCACGAGCAATAAAATACGCTAACGTTACTAGACCAATTTCACATGTATCTGTTGCTGCGCGTAACAAATACAGCAGCCTCTCCCTTTGGGAAAAGCAGACACTTAGCGCTTTAGCGCTTAGTGGTCGCTTTATCCTTTAGGTAGAGGGGGACCGCGAAGCGGTGGAGAGGGTACTAGGGTTCGATAGCCTAACAAAAACAAGAAGACTCCAAAGCATCAAGCCGTTTGAGTGAAAACGCGATGCTTTGGAGCCTTCTTTGTATTTTGTTTTACGTGTTTTGCCGATCAGTCTTCGATCGCCGTCTCGAGTGCGATCTTGATCATGTCATTGAAGCTCGTCTGGCGTTCGTCCGCCGTGCAGGCTTCGCCCGTCAAGAGATGATCGCTGACTGTGAAGAGCGCGAGCGCCTGGACGTGAGCACCAGCCGCGAGCGTGTAGAGGGCCGCGGCTTCCATCTCGACACCAAGGATGCCGTACTTCCGGAGTTTGTCGTTATCGATTTCGTCATCATAGAAGCGGTCGACGGAGATGATGTTGCCGACCGTCGCGCGCAGGCCGAGCTTTTTCGTGTTCGCAACGGCTTTCGACAGCAGGTCGAAGTCCGCGATCGGCGCGAAGTTGATCGAGCCGCCGAAGATATTGCGGATGATGGAGGAATCCGTCGTCGCGGCCTGCGCGATCAGCACGTCGCGCAGATGGACATCGGGATGCATGCCACCGCATGTACCGACGCGGAAGAGCTTCTTGCAGCCATATGCGTGGATGAGCTCGTGAACGTAGATGGAGATGGACGGGATGCCCATGCCCGTGCCTTGGACGGAGACGGGGACGCCTTTGTACGTGCCCGTGTAGCCGAGGATGTTGCGGACGTGCGTGTATTCTTTCGCGCCGTCGAGGAAGTTCTCGGCGATAAATTTCGCGCGCAGAGGATCGCCCGGCAACAGGATGCGCTCGGCGATCTGGCCTTTTTCAGCAGCGATATGCGGTGTGCTCATGAAACGGTTCCTTCTTTCTTGTGGATGAAACAGTTTGGACAACGGAATTGTTCTTGTTATGTCTCCATTATACGCGAAAGCGGGGAAAGTGAAAAGGCCAGTTGTCCGAAATTTCTCACGCAGCAAGACGGAATGCGCCTTGACAGCTTGTGACCTAAGTGCTAAAATAAATTTCGTTAATATAAGTAGTCAAGACAATCGCGGCTGCCGAATGGCAGATGAGGAAAGTCCGGGCTCCGCAGGGCAGTGTGCTGGACAACATCCAGCGGGGGCGACCCCAGGGACAGTGCCATAGAAAAGGAGACCGCCAGCGTTCGCCTGGCAAGGGTGGAAAGGTGCGGCAAGAGCGCACCAGCGGGCAGGTGACTGTCCGGCTTGGTAAACCCCACACGGAGCAAGACCAAATAGGGAAGGGTTGAGGCGGCCCGCCGACCTTCCGGGTAGCGTCGCTTGAGACGTGCGGCAACGCACGCCCTAGATAAATGATTGTCGCCGCGCGAGCGGTACAGAACTCGGCTTATTGACTGCTTGTATTCATCGAAAAACGGACAAGGCTGTCAATAGGACAGCCTTGTTTTGTGTCGCTTCCGTGGAGAGAAAGCGAGGAGTTTTATCGGGGAAGTGATTTTGCATACTGCAGCCAAGCTTTTGACTGTTGTATGATAAATTTGGGCGTTATATAGGAAAGCCGAATCCAGCCCAGGAGCGGGGGAACCAAATGATTTTGGGGTGAACGCATCCACCGGGATATCTTGCGGTATAACGGTGGGAGCGCGGGTGGTCTTCTCTACCCGAACCCGGCAGCTAACCTCGTAGGCGAACAGAGAGAGGAGTGGCTTTTTGAGTAAAGCGCTGCGTGTCATCACGCTATCCACGATCCTGCTGGTCTGGCTCACTGCCATCTGCGGGGCTTCGGCCTTCCGTATGGGTGACCAGGGCAGCGATGTAGCAGAGATCCAAGGGCAATTGGCCAGTCTCGGCTACGATGTCGCGGCCGATGGGGATTTCGGTCCTGCCACGGCTGAGGCGGTAAAAGCATTCCAGGTCGCGAGAGGTCTCGATGCAGACGGCCTCGTCGGCCCCTCCACGTACACGGCTCTCCTTGGGAAGGCCATGCCGGAGGTCAGCCGCGGGTCGAACGCCATCGGGCGCCGCGTCGTCGCGAGCTCGATGCAGTACCTCGGTGTGCCGTACGTCTTCGGAGGCACGACGCCGAGCGGTTTCGACTGCTCGGGCTATGTGCGCTACGTCTTTGCAAATGCAGGCATCTACCTGCCGCGCACGGCGGATGCACAGTATGAGTGCGGCTACGCCGTCTCGACGTCCAAACTCGTGCCGGGCGATCTCGTCTTCTTCTCCACGTATGAAGCGGGCCCGTCGCACGTCGGCATCTATCTCGGAGATGGCAATTTCATCAATGCGTCTTCGAGCCAGGGCGTTTCCATCGCGTCACTGTACAGCTCCTATTGGGGCTCGTGCTACATCGGCGCGCGCCGCGTCATGTGATCGGCAAACAAGACAGAAAAAACTTCCACTGTATTCGGGAGGCATTTGCCTCCCTTTTCTTTTTGCCTCCCCCTTTGGGGGAGGTGGCCCCGAAGGGGTCGGAGAGGGTAGCGCATGGACTGATTCTGTATTCCTATCGGAAGGAATGAGAATGCAGAAATTGCGCTACCCTCTCAGTCTCGCTATCGCTCGACAGCTCCCCCAGAGGGGGAGCCTTGATTTGATTAGTTCGTGAACAGCTCGTCCCAGAATGCATACGAGATTATGAGGAAGATGAGCACGACCATGAAGATGTCGCCCATAGAGGTCCCGTCCTTTCGAAAGCTTTCCTTCATTGTAATCGCTCACAGGGCGCTGCGCAAGTTTTTTTGAAAAACGCACGATGCAAGAAGGATTTTTCGCTTGCAAGGCGAATAGAGAAAAAAGAGAATCAAGTTTTTCGACAGGAGTGATTGAAATGGCAAGAGCCAGTATCAAGAACATGATGTTTTACGGGTTTCATGGCGTCTACGAGTATGAGCGCGAGCAGGGCCAGAAATTTTATCTCGACGTGACGGCCGAGACGAAGGACGACAAGGTCGTCGAGACGGACGACATCAAGGACGGCGTCGACATCGCGGCGGTCTACGATGTCGTGAAGGACGTGACGGAGAACAAGCGTTTCACGACGCTCTCCGCGCTCGGCGGCCACATCGGCGACCGCCTGCTGGGCAAGTACGGTCATCTCGCAGCCGTGACGGTGACGATCCGCAAGCCGAACGTGCCGATCTCCGGCTCGCTCGATTACGTCGAGGTCTCCGTGACGCGTCACGCACAGTAAACTGCACCACACCTCTTAGCCTCTCCCTCAGGGAGAGGGGGACCGCGTCAGCGGTGGATAAGCAGACACACGGCGCTTTAGCGCCGATGTGGTCGCTTATGCCGCTTGCGGCTGAGGGTCCCCTGTACGACAAATCAATAAGAACGTAAAAACTTCCGCGGGTGCGATAACGCCTGCGGAAGTTTTTTGTAAGAAAAAGTTGCAGATTTTTCGTCTTTTCTGTATAGTAGTTAACTGTTACAGAGTCAATTTGCACGTTGCTCGCTACATTGTGCTTTTGCGGGGGAGATGAGACGATGGACGAAGAGGAACGCAGGGAAGATGAGCATCTTGCGCTCGCCGCGCTGCTCGCGGCGCAGGGCGTCGGCCCTTCGACGGCGCTGAAGCTTCGCGATGCGTTTGGCACGTGGCGCGCGGCGCTCACGGCTTCGGCGGATGAGCTCCAGGCGAATGCGTTCAGCGAGGCGCTCGCGGAAAGCATCCTGCGCACCTCGAAAGACGCGCCGGCCTTTGAAGCACGCCTCCGGAAGACGTGCGAGGAAAAACACATCCGTCTGGTGGCATTCGAAGATTCCGATTATCCGCCGTACCTTGCGCAAATCTACAACGCGCCGGCGCTCCTCTATGTACGCGGCACGCTCGTGCCGGACGCGCAGCGCATTGCCATGGTCGGATCGCGGCGCTTCAGCAAGTATGGTGAGAGCGTCGCGCAATCGTTCGCCGAGGCGCTCGCGAAAGGCGGCTTCACGGTCGTGAGCGGCGCGGCGCGCGGTATCGACAGCGCATCGCACAGAGGCGCGCTCAAGGCCGGACGCACGGAGGCCGTGCTCGGCTGCGGCGTCGATGTCGCCTATCCTCCGGAGAACCGGAAGCTCCTCGACGAGATCGCGGAGCATGGCGCCGTCCTCTCCGAGTATCTGCCTGGCACGCCGCCGCTCCCCGCGTATTTTCCCATGCGCAACCGCATCATCAGCGGCCTTGCGCGCGGCGTCATCGTCGTCGAGGCGGCAGAGAAAAGCGGTTCGCTCATCACGGCGGAGCAGGCGCTCCAAGAAGGGCGCGACGTCTTTGCCGTGCCGGGCAGCATTTATTCGGCGACGAGCCGCGGCTGCCACCGCCTCATCCAGCAGGGCGCGAAGCTCGTTATGAGCGCGGCGGATGTCTTCGTCGAGTACGGTATCGAGCCGCAGCGGAAAGCAGCGAAGAAATTGCCGCCGATGAGCGCGGAGGAACGGAAGGTTTACCAAGTCCTTTCGAGCGAGCACGCGATTTCACTGGATGAAATCTTGATCAGCCTGCACGAAGGCGATGCCTCGAGCCTGTCGTTCCTCCTTTTGCAGATGGAGCTCAAGGGGCTCATCGAGGAAAATGATGCGCATGGATATGTCCGCGCGCCATCGTGAAACGCATACGCTTACGTGAAGTTCCTGCGTGAATTTAAATAGAAGGAAGTGTTATCTTGCCAGCCACGAAGACAGCAGAAATCGGACCGACGGCTGAAAAAACGACGGCCAAGCGGAAGCCGGCAAAGAAACGCACGGCGGCGAAGAAAACGCTCGTCGTCGTCGAGTCGCCGGCGAAAGCGAAGACGATCGAGAAATACCTCGGCCGCCGCTACATGGTCCGCGCCTCGATGGGGCATTTGCGCGATTTGCCGAAAAGCCAGTTCGGCATCGATGTCGAGCATGATTTCGAACCGAAATACATCAACATCCGGGGCAAAGGCGACCTCATCAAAGAACTGAAGAAAGACGCGAAGAACGCCGACAAGGTCTATCTGGCAAGCGATCCCGATCGCGAGGGCGAGGCCATCGCCTGGCATCTCGCGTATATCCTCGGCATCGACCCGACGACGGACTGCCGCATCGTGTTCAATGAGATCACGAAGCCGGCCATCCATGCGGCGGTCAAAGAGCCGCGCCCCATCAACATGGATCGCGTTGACGCGCAGCAAGCGCGCCGCATGCTCGACCGTATCGTGGGTTACAAGCTCAGCCCGCTCCTCTGGCGCAAAGTCCGCAAAGGGCTCTCGGCCGGCCGCGTGCAGTCCGTGACGGTCAAGCTCATCTGTGACCGCGAAAAGGAAATCCAGGCGTTCAACTCTGAAGAATATTGGACGGTCGGCCTGAAACTGCGCAAGGGCAAATCCGCGATGTTCGCGGCCGAGCTCGCGCTCGTCGATGGCAAGAAGCTCGCGATCCATGAGGAAAATGGAAAGAACTTTGTCCTTCATGACGAGGACGCGGCAAAGACGCTGGCCCATGAGCTTGCGGATGCGCCATTCACCGTTGCATCCGTCAAGCAAAGCGAACGCAAGCGCCGTCCGTCCGCGCCTTTCACAACGAGCTCGATGCAGCAGGATGCCGCGCGCAAGCTCGGCTTCACGTCGCGCCGCACGATGATGATCGCGCAGCAGCTCTACGAGGGCGTCGAGCTCGGGGGGCTCGGCCGCCAAGGCCTCATCACGTACATGCGTACGGACTCGACACGCATCTCCGAGCTCGCGCAGGGCGAGGCGAAAACCTTCTTGACGCAGACGCTCGGCGCGGAATACGTGCCGGCGAAGCCGAACATCTATGCGGCCGGCAAGAAAGCGCAGGACGCGCATGAGGCCATCCGTCCGACGTCCATCAGCAATACGCCGGATGCTGTCGAGTCGTTTTTGACGAAAGAGCAGGCGAAGCTTTACCGCTTGATCTGGCAGCGTTTTGCGGCGAGCCAGATGACGCCAGCCGTCTACGACACGATGAGCGTCACGATCGACGCGGGCACGCGCTGCCAGCTGAAGTCGTCGGGCTCGCGGCTGAAGTTTGCGGGCTTCACAGCCGTCTACGCCGGCGCGGATGCGACGAAGAAAGAGAAAGACGTCGTGCTGCCGGAGCTCGCGGCAGGCGATGCGCTGACCGTCGAGAACGTTGACCCGCAGCAGCATTTTACGGAACCGCCGCCACGTTACAATGACGCGTCGCTCGTCAAGACGCTCGAAGAAAAGGAGATTGGCCGTCCGAGCACGTACGCGCCGATCATCGAGACGATCCAGGCGCGCGGCTACGTGCAGCGCGTCGAGAAGCATTTCCAGCCGACGGAGCTCGGCTTCCTCGTGCTCGATATGCTCGAAGAATATTTCAAGAACATCGTCGATGTGAAATTCACGGCGAACCTCGAAAATGAGCTCGACGAGATCGCCGAGGGCAAGATTGAGAAAAACAACTTGCTGCGCGAATTCTATGACCCGTTCGAGCAGACGCTCGAGCAAGCAGACGAGGCCATCGGCCATGTCGAACTGCCCGTCGAAGTCTCGGATGTGCGCTGTGAGAAGTGCGGCCGCCTGATGGTCGTGAAGCAGGGGCGTTTCGGCAAGTTCCTCGCGTGCCCGGGCTTCCCCGAGTGCCGCAATACGAAGCCGCTGCTCGTCGATACGGGCGTCAAATGCCCGAAGTGCGGCGGTGCCATCGTCGAGCGCAAGACGCGCCGCGGCCGCATGTTCTACGGCTGCAACAATTACCCGGATTGCGACTACACGACATGGGACACGCCGCTCAAAGAGACGTGTCCGGAATGCGGCTCATTCCTCCTCAAGCATCATTACAAGAATGGCCGCACGCTGACGTATTGCAGCAATGACGTCTGCAAGACGCGCGAGGGCAGCCCCATCAATGAAGAGCTCGCGAAGATGCGCGAACGCCTCGCGAAAAAGCACGCGAAGGATGAGGCCGCAAAAAAAGCGCAGGCAGACGAGGAAAAAGACGCATGAAAGACATCATCATCATCGGCGCCGGCCTCGCGGGCTCGGAGGCCGCTTGGCAGGCTGCGCAGCGCGGCGCACACGTGACGCTCTACGAGATGCGTCCGCAAAAGCTGACGCCCGCGCACAAGACGGGCGGCTTCGCCGAGCTCGTCTGCAGCAATTCATTGCGCGGCGCGGGCATGGAGAATGCGGTCGGCGTGCTGAAAGAGGAAATGCGCCGTTTGCATTCCATCGTCATGGAAGCGGCCGACGCGACACGCGTGCCGGCGGGCGGGGCGCTCGCCGTCGACCGCCACGGGTTCAGCGATTACATCACGGACAAGGTCACGAACCATCCGAATGTCACGGTTGTGCACGAGGAACTCGCGGAGATTCCGTTACATGATGACACCGTGACGATCGTCGCGAGCGGTCCTTTGACCGAGGGCGCGCTCGCGGACGACATCGCGCGACGCACGGGCGGCGACAGCCTGTATTTTTACGACGCAGCCGCGCCCATCGTGAGCCTCGCGTCCATCGACATGACGAAGGCCTACCGTGCTTCGCGCTATGGCAAAGGCGAGGCGGCCTACATCAACTGTCCGATGACGGAAGCGGAATACCGCACGTTCTGGCAGGCGCTCACGACGGCGGAAAAAGCGCCGACGCATGCGTTTGAAAAGGAAAAATTCTTCGAAGGCTGCATGCCCGTCGAAGTCATGGCGAGCCGTGGCGAGGACACGTTGCTGTTCGGCCCGTTGAAGCCCGTCGGGCTCGAAGACCCGCGCACGGGCGTACGTCCCTTTGCCGTCGTGCAGCTGCGGCAAGACAATGCCGACGGGACGCTTTATAACATCGTCGGCTTCCAGACGCATCTCAAGTGGCCGGAGCAGCGCCGCGTGTTCTCGATGATCCAAGGGCTCGAGCATGCGGAGTTCCTGCGCTATGGCGTCATGCACCGCAACACGTTCCTTAACGCGCCAAAGCATCTGCGGCCGACGTATCAGTTCACTAGCGTTGATAATTTGTTCTTTGCTGGACAGATGACCGGCGTCGAAGGCTACGTCGAGTCGGCGTCGTCCGGCCTCGTCGCGGGGCTGAACGCCGTGCGCGTGGCCAGCGGGGAAGCGCCGTATATTTTCCCCGCAGAGACGTGCCATGGCGCGCTCGCGCACTACATCACGACGAGCGAGGCGAAGCATTTCCAGCCGATGAATGTGAATTTCGGCCTGCTGCCCGGCCTCGGCCAGCGGATCCGCGATAAGAAAGAGAAAAAATTGCGCCTCGCAGAGCGGGCGCTGAAGGCACTGGAAACCTTCCGAAAGGAGAATGATCTCTGATGGATTTACAGTTTCATGCGACCACGATCTGCGCGGTGCGCAAGAATGGCAAGACGGCGATCGCCGGCGACGGCCAGGTGACGTTTGGCGAGCATACAATCATGAAGGCGAACGCGCGCAAAGTCCGCACACTTTACCACGGCAAGGTTGTCGCGGGCTTCGCGGGCTCCGTTGCCGATGCCTTCACGCTGTTCGAGAAATTCGAGAGCAAGCTGGAGTCGTACAATGGCAATCTGCAGCGCGCGGCCGTCGAGCTCGCGAAGGACTGGCGCACGGATCGCGTGCTCCGCAAGCTCGAAGCCTTGCTGCTCGTCGCGGACAAGAACCAGCTCTTGATGCTGTCGGGCAATGGCGAAGTCATCGAGCCGGACGGCGATGTCGCGGCTATTGGCTCCGGCGGCTTTTACGCGCTCGCGGCCGGCCGCGCCATGGCACGGCATACGGACATGGAGGCCCAGGACATCGCGAAGGAGGCACTCTCCATCGCGGCGGACATCTGTGTCTATACGAATCACAACATCAAGGTGGAGGTGCTGGAGTAATGGCGGAACAAGAAGCAAAAGATTTTTTTGAAGAGATCGGCGCGAATGAGCAAACGCCGCGCCAGATCGTCGAGGAACTCGACAAGTACATCATCGGCCAGGACGAGGCGAAGCGTTCCGTTGCCATTGCTCTCAGAAACCGTTGGCGCAGCCGCAAGCTCACGGGCGCGATGCGCGACGAAGTCATCCCGAAGAACATCCTCATGATCGGCTCGACGGGCGTCGGCAAGACGGAGATCGCCCGCCGCCTTGCGAAGCTCGTCAAGGCGCCATTCATCAAGGTCGAGGCGACGAAATTCACGGAGGTCGGCTACGTCGGCCGCGACGTCGAGTCCATCGTGCGCGACCTCGCTGAGACGGCTGTGCGCATGGTGCGCCAGGAGCGCATGGAGTCCGTGCAGGAAAAGGCGAAGGAACTCGCCGAGGAACGCATCCTCGACGTCTTCGTGCCGCAGCCGAAAAAATCGCAGAATCCGCTCGGCCGTCTGTTCGGCGGCGCGGAAGACGACGATAAAAAAGAAGATAGCGAAGAAGAGAAGCCGAAGTATCAGGCCGGCCGCGAATGGGTGCGGGGGCGCCTGAAGAATGGCGAGCTTGAAAAAGAGCTCATCGAGATCGACGTCGTGGAATCGAGCCGCCCGATGGTCGGCATGTTCGCGGGCTCGTCGCTCGAGGGTATGGGCGACAACATCCAGGACATGATGAGCAGCCTCATGCCGAAGAACCGCAAGAAACGCAAGGTCACGGTCGAGCAGGCGCGCAAGATCTTCACGCAGGAAGAAGCAGGCAAGCTCATCGACATGGACGAAGTCACGGAGACCGCGGTCAAAGTCGCAGAGCGCAGCGGCATCGTGTTCCTCGACGAGATCGACAAGGTCGCCGTCAAGGGCAACTCCCAGGGCGCCGACGTTTCGCGCGAAGGCGTGCAGCGCGACATCCTGCCCATCGTCGAGGGCTCGCAGGTCTCGACGAAGTACGGCCCCGTCAAGACGGATCACGTGCTCTTCATCGCGGCCGGCGCGTTCCACACGGCGAAGCCCTCCGACCTCATCCCCGAGCTCCAGGGCCGCTTCCCGATCCGCGTCGAGCTCAAGAGCCTGCGCAAAGAAGACTTCGAGCGCATCCTCGCCGAGCCGCAGAACGCGCTCATCAAGCAGTACCAGGCGATGCTCGCGACGGAAGGCGTTGAGCTCGAATTCCAGCCGAGCGCCATCAGCCGCATCGCGCAGCTCGCCTGCGACGTCAACGAACAGTCGGAAGACATCGGCGCCCGCCGCCTCCACACGCTGCTCGAAAAACTCCTCGAAGACGTTTCATTCGACGCGCCGGAGCTCACGGACAAGCACGTCGTCATCGACGAGAAGTATGTCGACGAAAAACTCCACGACATCGTAAAGAACCGCGACCTCTCGCAGTTCATCCTCTAATCGGACGAACTTGCTCTTTTTTCTCCTGTCGGCTAAAATGGGTGCAGCATCCGTTTTGGCCGATATTTTTTTCGCAGGTTTCTGTTTTCTTGGCATGGCGCATGGCATCTATATGCACGAGTTCGGCTTTTTGTTCATCGAGGGGGAGGGAAGCTTGGATATGAGTGGACGACATCTATCCGCAGAAGCGGAGACCGAGCGGGTGGCCGCGCTCTACGAACACATTTGGCAAAGCGGGAAGGCGACATTTCTTTCCGGCGGCGCGGTGGATGCGCAGGTACGTGAAGCTGCACAGGACGAGCGCTATTCGCTTCACAATTGGTACGACACATGGAATCGCCGCTTGGCAATCGTGCCCATCGGAAAGGATATGGTTGAAAGGGCAACGATAGCGTGAAAGGAATCCACGCGAGCCATATGGCGTATCGAGCACAGTACGGTGTTCATGGAGGGGGAATTGTTTATGCCACAACCAAAGGCGATAGAAGTGCGTGGAGCGCATATGCATAACTTGCGGAATCTCGATCTCGACATCCCGCTGCATGAGATCGTCGGCATCGCCGGCGTGTCGGGGTCGGGGAAGTCGTCGCTCGCGCTCGGCGTGCTGTATGCCGAGGGCTCGCGGCGGTATCTTGAGGCACTGTCGACGTATACGCGGCGGCGCATGACACAGGCGGCGCTTGCGGATGTCGATGAGATCCGCTATGTGCCGGCGGCACTCGCGCTCCGGCAGCGGCCGGGCGTGCCGGGCATCCGCAGCACGTTCGGCACGATGACGGAACTGCTGAACAGCTTGCGCCTCATGTTTTCGCGTCTCGCGAGTCACCGCTGCCCGAACGGGCACATGGTGCCGCCGTCCATGAACATCGCGGCCGATCGCGAGATCGTCTGCCCGACGTGCGGCGTACATTTCTACGGGCCGGGCGCGGAAGACCTCGCGTTCAACAGCCGCGGCGCGTGCAAGACGTGCCAGGGCACGGGCGTCGTGCGCACGGTCGACGAGGCAAAGCTCGTGCCAGATGATTCGTTGACAATCGACGAGGGCGCGGTCGCGCCGTGGCAGAAGCTCATGTGGTCGCTGATGAAAGACATCGCACGCGACCATGTCGGCATTCGCACGGACGTGCCGTTCCGCGACCTCACGGCGCGGGAAAAAGACCTCGTGTTCCACGGGCCGGCAAAAAAGTATCACCTGCTGTATCACAATGAAAAGACGAATACGGCCGGCGAGATGGATTTCACGTATTTCAATGCCGTGTACACGGTCGAGAATGCGCTCGCGAAAGTGAAGGATGAAAAGGGCATGGCGCGCGTCGCGCCGTTCCTCACGGAAGGGCCGTGTCCGGACTGCCACGGCACGCGCCTGTCGGACGAGGCACGGGCGCCGCGCCTTTGCGGCATTTCGCTCGCGGATGCGACGGCTATGACGCTCATGGATCTCATCCCGTGGGTCGCGCATGTGCCGAAGTCTCTGCCAGAGGAAATGCGCCCGATGGCGGCGGCCATCGGCGACGCGTTCCAGCGCACGGCGC
Organism: uncultured Veillonellaceae bacterium; assembly: GCA_900314825.1. Lineage (GTDB taxonomy): Bacteria > Bacillota > Negativicutes > Selenomonadales > Selenomonadaceae > Selenomonas_C. The sequence goes on from OMWS01000001.1 coordinate 25,929, forward strand.
GGCGGCTCATGGATCTCGGCCTCGGCTACCTGACGCTCGACCGCGCGGCCGCGACGCTCTCGACGGGCGAGCGCCAGCGCACGCAGCTCGCGCGCGCCGTGCGCAACGGCACGACGGGCGTGCTCTATGTGCTCGACGAGCCGTCCATCGGCCTGCACCCGTCAAACCTCCAAGGCCTGCTCGGCGTCATGGACGACCTCGTCGCGGACGGCAATTCCGTCGTGCTTGTCGACCATGACACGCAGGTGCTTCGCCATGCCGACCACATCGTGGAACTCGGCCCGGGGGCGGGCAAAGAGGGCGGGCACCTCTTGACGTATGGCACGGTGCCCGCCGTCAGCAAGAACAAAGGGTCGCTCATCGGCCCGTACCTCGATCCGGCGTACCATCCGATGCTGCGCACGGCCTGCCCGAAGGACGCGCTGTTTGAAAACGGCGCCATCGAGCTTGCGACGGGCGCGATCCACACGGTGCAGCCGCTCCGTGTCCGCATCCCGCGCGGGCGGCTGACGGTCGTGACAGGTGTCTCGGGCTCTGGAAAGACGACGCTCGTCCTTGAAAGCCTCATTCCCGCGCTTTCGACCAGCATCGCGGGGAAAGCACTGCCGAAGCATGTCCAATCCATCGCGGCGGATGGCATCGCACAGGTGAAGCTCATTGACGCGACGCCGATCGGCATCAATGTGCGCTCGACGGTCGCGACGTACGCGAACGTCCACGACGAGCTGCGCAAGCTCTACGCGAAGACGGAAGTGGCGAAAGTGCAGAAACTCAAGGCCGGCGCCTTTTCGTACAACACGGGCAGCCTGCGCTGCCCGACGTGCGAAGGCACGGGCACGATCAGCCTCGACGTGCAATTTTTGCCCGATGTCGCCATCCCGTGTCCGGACTGCCACGGCACGCGCTACGCGCCGGCGGCCTCTCATATCCTGCGGGCGGCGGAGGATGGAAAGGACTACGCGCTGCCGACGCTCATGGCCATGAGCGTCGACGAGGTCTTGCCGCTCTTTGCGCCGCGCACCGTCGTGCACCGCCGCCTGCAAGTGCTGCATGACCTCGGCCTCGGCTACCTGACGCTCGGCGAGGAGACGCCGGGGCTTTCGGGCGGCGAGGCGCAGCGATTGAAGCTCGCGAGCGAGATGGGCAAGGGACAGGGCGACGCCGTGTTCGTCTTTGACGAGCCGACCATCGGCCTGCATCCGCGCGACGTCGCGACGCTCGTCGCCGTCTTTGGCCGCCTGCTCGCGCAGGGCGCGACCGTCATCGTCATCGAGCACGACCTCGACGTCATCCGGAGCGCGGACTACCTCATCGACATGGGCCCGGGCGGCGGCACGGCCGGCGGCCGCATCGTTGCCTGCGGAACTCCGGAAGAGATTGCAAAGAATCCAGAGAGTATTACGGGACAATACCTGTGAAGATGCAGTAAAATATGGCCTCTGTTCGCAAGTCTTGCTTGCGGGCGGAGGCCATGTTTGTCATACGATGTATTTTGCCGTTATTTCAGCAGCACTTCTCCCATGCCGATGACAGACGTCACGAGCAGCAGGATGTTGATGGACTGGCGGATCCATGTTTTCGGCAGGTACGGGAACAATGCGTCGCCGAGCAGGATGCCTGCGGCGAGGCCGGGGAGCAGGTAGACGTACTCCGTCAGCACGAACGCGAGCGACATGCCACCGATGGCGTGAGAGGCGAGCGATGTGATGTTGCAGAAAAAGAAGAAGACGTAGCACGTTGCGCGCAGCATTTCAGGCGCGATTTTCGTATGCGCCATGTACAGCAGGAACGGCGGCCCGCCCATGCCCGTCGTCGCGGACGTGATGCCGGAGAGCACGCCCGTCTTCACGGCGTTCACATCCGTCTCGCGGAAACGTGCGTGCGTGACGTGCGTGATCAGGAGCGACGCGAGTACCATCGCATTGATGCAGAATTTCAGCGTGTCGCTCGAAAGCGCGAAAAAAATCCATGCGCCGATGGGCTGGCCTAGCACGACGCCTGCGAAGAGGAACGCGACGAGCCGCCGGTCGGCCTCGCGGAAATGCATCACGCCCTGCACGAGGTTGCCTGTGACGCAGATGAGCAGCACGAGCGTGACGACTTCTTTCGCGTCATAGAAAAACATCAAGAGCGGCGCCAGCACGATGGCGAGCCCGAAGCCCGTAAGCGATTGCAAAAACGAAGCCGCCACGACGCAGCCGAGCGGCAGCAGGTGCGCGAGCAGGCCGGAAAGGGAAAGTTCCATGGAAATGTCTCCTGTCGTTGAAAAGTTCATCGCCCTTTATTATACTGGAGATGCCACGATATGTGAACATCGAAGGATGACAGCGAAAGCATTGCTCATTTGTATGCGCTCGGCCTTGCGCTGTTGCCGTTCGTTCATTCCATGCCGGCTGTGATGATGGACATCGGCGTCTTCATGGGCGCGGTCTGCTTCGGCATCATCCTCTCGGCCATCGTGCAGCGGGTCGGCGAGCGCAATGCCATGCTGATTTCGGGCATCCTCAACGCGTCGTCCGGCCGCGGCTCGACGGCGTTTGCGCCGATGATCTCCGGTTTGCTGTCGGCAGGCGGCTTGCCGCTTGCGTCGCTTGGCCTCGCTGTGCCGGTCGTTTCTCTTGCGCTTTTGTGTTGCGAAATTCAGAAATATTCGAACAACATCTATCTATTTTTCAAAATGTGTGCTAAAATAACTACAACAGTAGGAAATATGTCAGCACTTCGACAAAATGTCGGCAGATTCGTTGTCCCGGTTTGAGCAAGAAAGGGAGTTATTTTCATGGCGACATTACTGGAAAAAACACGAAAGATCAATCGGCTGCTGCAGCGCTCCGTCAGCGTCGAGTACGATGGCATCGCGCGCGTCCTCAGCAATGTGCTCGATGCGAATGTCTACATCACGGACACGGCGGGCAAAATCTATGGCTATGCGTTCATCGATGATTTCGAATGCGACCTTATGGTCGACAAGGTCATCAATCAGGGCGAGTTCCCGCACGCGTATGTGAATTGGCTGAGGCGTGTCGACGAGACGACGCCGAACCTGCGTTCGAAGACCGGCAAGTGCGCATACGACGAGGATGTCGATTGCCTCTTCAACGGCAAGAACACGACGATCGTGCCGATTTACAGCAACGGCGACCGCAAAGGGACGCTCGTCGTCGCGAAGTACAACGACGAATTCGATGACGACGACCTCGTCCTCGTCGAATATGGTGCGACCGTCGTCGGCATGGAAATCCTGCGCGACGAAAACCTCAAGATCCAGGCCATCGAGCGCAAGAAGACGGCCGTGCAGATCGCGATCAACACGCTCTCGTACTCCGAGCAGGTCGCGGCGAAGGGCATCTTGCAGAAGCTCGAAGAAAATGACACGGAAGGCAAGCTCGAGGGCAACCTCATCGCCTCGACGGTTGCAAAAGAAATGGACATCACGCGCTCCGTCATCGTCAACGCGCTTCGTAAATTCGAATCGGCCGGTGTCATCGAGTCGAAGTCGCTCGGCATGAAGGGCACGTACATCAAGGTCAAAAACGAATACCTCATCGACGAAGTCAAAAAAATCGACGCGAAGCCGTTGCCGAAAGACGACAAGAAGGCGCGCCACACGCATTTCTGAACCATTCGCTCGCTTGAAATTTTTTCTGGCGAGCGTTATTTTTTTGTTAAAGAATAGGACTTTTTGCGGAAATAAAGGAATTTCGTTTCATGGGACTTCTAAAAGCGCAGAAAAAGTGATAGAATTTGAAGGAGTTATAGCGTGCGCGTAGAAGAAAGAACATAACCGCTTTCTTTGCGTGCACGGAATACGAAGGGATGTGGAAGCCCGTGCTGGAACAAATCATGAATTCATCGAACTTCAATTTCCTCGGGCGCGGCCTCGCGGCGGCCAGCCTCCGGCAGGAAGTCATCTCAAATAATATCGCAAATGTCAACACGCCGAATTTCAAGCGCAGCGAAGTCGTCTTCGAAGACATCCTCGCGAAGGAGATCGGACTCGGCGGTGATGAGGAAAAGCAGAAGCTTGAGCTCGTCCGTACGCACGACCGTCATCTGCCCGTCACGCCGTTCCCGAATGAGGATGCGCACATCTACGAGGACGACACGACGACGATGCGCGTCGACAACAACAACGTCGATGTCGACATCGAAATGGCAAGCCTTGCAAAGAACCAGCTGTATTATAGCGCCATGGCGCAGAGTCTCGGTGGCTACATGACGAAGCTCAAGAACGTCATCACGAGCGGCGGCCAGTCGTAATAAAAATAGTGATGGGACCCCAGTTGCTTCGTGGCATGGGATGGGAAATGGAGATTGACACATGAGTATGTTTTTGGGAATCGATGCGGCAGCTTCAGGCCTCACGGCTGAGCGCCTGCGCATGGATGTCATTTCAAATAATATCGCAAACGCAAACACGACGCGGACGGCGCAGGGAGGAGCCTACCACCGCCAGTACGTCGTGTTCGAGCCGCGCGACAATTCCGAGGGCGCGTTCTCGACGTTCCTCCAGAAATCCGTGAACAAGCTGCGTGCAGGCGATGGCGTGCGCGCTGTCGGCATCGAGGCAGATCCTTCGCAGGGTCCGCTCGTCTATGATCCGGGGCACCCGGATGCGAATGCCGAGGGCTATGTCGAGCGCCCGAATGTCAACATCGTTTCGGAAATGGTTGACATGATCACAGCCTCCCGCGCCTATGAAGCGAATACGACGACGATCAACGCGGCGAAAAGCATGGTCACGAAAGCCCTCGACATGGGCAAAGGCTGATGTTTGACGGAAAGACGAGGTGAATGACGATGGAAATGGAACCCCTGCAGATGACGCCCGTGCGTCCCGTGCACATGAGCGCAGAAAGCCATCTTGGCGAAACACAGCAGCCGGACGAGGTCAAAGGCTTTGCCGACTATCTGACGGATGCGCTCAAGGAAACGAATCAGCTCCAGCTCGATTCGGACAAGTGGAATGCCGCGCTCGCGGCCGGCAAGGTGGACGACGTCTCGCAAGTCGTCATCGCCTCGCAGAAAGCGGACATCGCGCTGCAGCTCACGACGCAGATCCGCAACCGCGCTGTTTCTGCCTACCAAGAAATCATGCGCATGCAGGTGTGATGTGATGATTTGAAACAGCACACCACTCGATGCGCGAAGGGATGGAGAATATGGCAGACCAAGCAGAAAACGCAGAGAAAACGGGATGGAAAGACCGTTATCTGCAGCTTTGGCATAAATATAGCAAGAAACAACGATATATCGCGATCGGAGCGCTTGTCGCCGTCTTGATTGCCATTGTCGTCGGCGCGGCGATGTATGGCAGCAAGCCGGACATGGTGCCGCTCTTCACGAACATGGAGACGAAGGACGCCGGCGAGGTCGCAGCAAAACTCAAAGAGCAGAAAGTCACGTACGAAGTCCAGGAAAACAAGCTCGGCACGACGATCCTCGTGCCGTCGGACCAAGTGCACGAAGCGCGCCTGAATCTCTCGACCGAAGGACTTCCGCGCGGCCAGAAAGGCTTTGAAATCTTCGACGACAGCAAGCTCGGCGTCACGGAATTCCAGAACAAAGTCAATTACCTGCAGGCGCTCCAGGGCGAGCTCACGCGTACGATCGAGCAGATCGACGCCGTGCAGAAGGCGCGCGTCCACATCGTCCTGCCGGAAGACAGCCTGTACAAGAAAAACGAGAAGCCCGCGACGGCGTCCATCATGCTCATGCTGAAGCCGAACCAGACGCTCCAGAAAAAAGAGATCAAGGGCATCGTGAACCTCGCGGCGCACAGCATCCAGGGACTCCAGCCCGAGAACATCACGATCGTCGATGAGACGGGCAAGATCCTCAACGATCCGGACGAGCTCGACGAGCAAGGCGTCAATGCCAAGACGATGACGCAGCTCGAGATGACGAAGAAAGTCCAGGACAACATCCAGAAGAACGTCCAGTCCCTGCTCGACCAGTCGCTCGGCGAAGGCCGTGCGGTCGCGCGCGTCAGCGTCGAGCTCGATTTCGACGATGCGACGACGGACACGCAGACGTTCACGCCGGTCGTCGACGATTCGGGCATCATCCGCAGCCAGCAGGACATGAATGAGACGTACAGCGGCACGTCGACCCAGCCGGGCGGCCCTGCCGGCGTCCAGTCAAATGTGCCGGGCTACGTCGCGCAGAATGGCAACTCGAATGCGAACTACGAGAAGAAGGAATCGACGAAGAACTACGAGATCAACGAGGAAAAGAAGAAGGTCATCGCTTCTCCCGGCTCGATCCGCCGCCTGAACGTCGCCGTGCTCGTCAATGACGACATCAATGCGACGCAGCAGGACAGCATCCTCCGCAGCGTGAGCTCGGCGGCCGGCATCAACCAGGACCGCGGCGACACCGTCTCCGTTGAGCCGCTGCCATTCAGCACGGAAGCGCGTGACCGCCTCGCGGCTGCCGAGCAGGCGGAAAAAGACCGCCAGGATCGCATTTTCTATGCCGAGGTCGGCATCCCGCTCCTCATCATCGCGCTCATCGTCGGCGCGCTGCTCATGCGCCGTCGCAAGAAGCAGCAGGAGCAAGAGGCCGCCGAAGAAGCGGCACGCCTCGAACAGGAGGAACAGGAGCGCATGGCAGAAGAAGCACGTGCTGCCGCCATCGAGGCCGGCGAAATCCCGGAAGGCGAAGAAGAACTTTCCGAGGAAGAGCAGAAGCGCCTCACCGAGAAGCAGCAGCTGCAGGAACTCATCGATCAGAAACCGGCCGAAGTCGCCATGCTCATCAAGACGTGGCTGTCCGACGAAGAATAAGGGGAAATTTCCATGGCAGATATGTACGGCCTGAGTGACGACGAAGGCGAGCTCACCAACCAGCAGAAAGCGGCGATCCTGTTCATCGCGCTGGGGCCCGAGTACTCCGCGAAGCTCTTCAAGCATATGGATGATGACGAGATCGAGCGCGTCACGCTCGAGATCGCGAACCAGAAACAGGTCAGCGCCGAGACGAAAGCCTCCGTCATCAGCGAATTCTACCAGATGGCCATGGCGAAAGATTACATTTCGACCGGCGGCCTCGAGTACGCGCAGAACGTCCTCGAGAAAGCGCTCGGCACCGAAAAAGCCATGGACATCATCAACCGCCTCACGACGAGCCTCCAAGTGCGCCCGTTCGACTTCCTGCGGAAGACCGATCCATCGCAACTTTTGAACTTTATCCAGAACGAGCATCCGCAGACGATCGCGCTCATCATGGCCTACCTCGAGCCCGAGCAGGCAGCGACCGTCCTCGGCTCGCTGCCGCCCGACCAGCAGGCGGATGTCGCAAAGCGCATCGCCGTCATGGACCGCACATCGCCGGATGTCATCCGCGAGGTCGAGCGCGTGCTCGAGCGCAAGCTTTCGACGCTCGTCACGCAGGACTTCACGACAGCCGGCGGCATCCAGAGCGTCGTCGAGATGCTCAACCGCGTCGACCGCACGACCGAGAAATCCATCCTCGAAAACCTCGAGGTCGACAACCCCGAGCTCGCCGAGGAGATCAAGCGCCGCATGTTCGTGTTCGAAGACATCGTCATGCTCGACGATCGCTCGCTCCAGATGGTGCTGCGCGATGTCGATACGAAAGACCTTTCGCTCGCCCTCAAGGCAACGCCGAAAGAAGTCGCAGACAAAGTCTTCAAGAATATGTCGTCGCGTGCTGCCGACATGCTCAAAGAAGAAATCGAATTCATGGGCCCCGTCAAGATCCGCGACGTCGAAGAAGCCCAGCAGAAGATCGTCAATGTCATCCGCTCGAAGGAGGACAAGGGCGAGATCGTCATTTCGCGCGGCAAGGGGGACGAGATGATTGTCTAAAATCATCAAGGCAGCCGATTGGAAAGAAAAACCAAAGCTCATCGACGTGCCCGAGCCGCCGAAACCGCCACAGACGGAAGAGGAAGAACTCGCCGCGGAAGGCCGTTTCGACGAGGAAGCTCAGGCGCGGATGCTTGCCGAGATTGAGAAAAAACAGCAAAAGGCAGAAAAGCTCCTCGCCGATGCCCGCAAGGAATGCGCGGAACTGAAACAGAAGACGGCGAGCGACTGCGACCGCATGCGCGAGGAGACGAAGCAGGAATGCGAAGAGCTCCGCGAAGATGCGCGCCAGTCCGGCCACGCCGAGGGATTGCAGCAAGGCCTGGAAGAAGGCAAGAAACAGGCGCAGCAGGAGATGGCGGACGCCATCCAGCAGGCGAACAAGAAAGCCGAAAAGACGCTGAAGGATGCGAAGGACGCGACGAGCTACTATCTTGCGAAAGCAGAAGATGACGTCACGTCCATCGCGCTCGCCGTCGTCGAGAAGATCCTGCCGCAGCACTTCATCGACGTGCCGCAGATCATCCTGCCGCTCGTGCAGCAGGCGCTCGAAAAGGTCAAAGACCAGAAGGAAATCAACATCCATGTCGCGCCGGCCGTCTACGACCTTGTGCTCATGGCGCGTGATGAATTCCGCAGCCGCCTCTCGGGCGCGGGCGCCGAGCTCTCCGTCACAAGCGACGAAAGCCTCGTGCCGGGCGATTGCGTCATCGAGACGCCGAACGGCAACGTCGATGCGCGCCTCCAGACGCAGATCGAGCTCATCCGCCAGGCCGTCGAAGAAATGAAGGCCTGAAATCCATCGTCGATGTTCCTTGTGATCCCTGATGTATCCGAGCCATTGAGGAAGTGATTGTCCGATGCAGGTCGATATCAAGAAATTCACGGATGCCATCCATGATTCCGTTTCCATCAAGCTCACGGGCAAAGTCACGCAGGTCATCGGCCTCGTCATCGAATCGCAAGGACCGACGGTCAGCGTCGGCGAGCTCTGCTACGTGAGTTCGCATTTCCCGAACGTCCCGCCCGTGCCGGCCGAAGTCGTCGGTTTCCGGGAGGGATTTGTCATGCTCATGCCCGTCGGCGAGATGCAGGGCATCGGCCCGGGCTGCGAAGTCGTCTCGGCGCAAAAAACACTGAAAGTCAAAGTCGGCCCGGAACTCCTCGGCCGCGTGCTCGACGGCCTCGGCAACCCGATGGACGAAAAAGGACCGATCCTTTCGAAAAAAGAATATCCGCTCCAGGCGCCGCCGCCTGCGCCGCTCACCCGTCCGCGCATCCACGATCACCTCTATGTCGGCGTGCGCGCGATTGACGGGCTCATCACGATGGGCGATGGCCAGCGCATCGGCATCATGGCGGGCTCGGGCGTCGGCAAATCGACGCTGCTCTCCATGATCGCGCGCAATACGGAAGCCGACATCAGCGTCATCGCGCTCGTCGGCGAGCGTGGCCGCGAGGTGCGCGACTTCATTGAGCGCGACCTCGGCGAGGAAGGGCTCAAGCGTTCCGTCGTCGTCGTCGCGACCTCGGATCAGCCGGCCCTCGTGCGCATCAAAGGCGCGATGACCGCCACGGCCATCGCGGAGTATTTCCGCGACCAAGGCCACAAGGTCATCCTCATGATGGACTCCGTCACGCGTTTCGCCATGGCGCAGCGCGAAGTCGGACTCACGATCGGCGAGCCGCCGGCGACGCGCGGCTATACGCCGTCCGTCTTTGCCATGCTGCCGCGTCTCCTCGAGCGTGCGGGCACGAGCGGCAAGGGCTCGATCACGGGCATCTACACCGTGCTCGTCGATGGCGACGACATGAATGAGCCGATCGCCGACGCCGTGCGCTCCATCCTCGACGGCCATATCGTACTCTCGCGCAATATTGCCGCGCAGAACCATTTTCCAGCCATCGACATCATGACGAGCGTCAGCCGTGTCATGAACGAAGTCGTGACGCCCGAGCATCTCAAAGCCGCGCAGCGCATGCGCCAGCTCATGGCCGTCTACCGCGATGCAGAAGACCTCATCCACATCGGCGCCTATGTCAAAGGATCGAGCGCGAAAATCGACGAGTCCATCGCGAAGATCGATGCGATCAACGATTTCCTGTGCCAGGGCATTTTCGAAGTGGACACCTATGAAGCGACGGAAGAGAAGCTTCAGGGCATCACGGGCGACTGATCATGAAAAAATTCAAGTTCCAGCTCGAAACGCTCTTGCGCGTCACGCGCAGCAAGAAGGAAGATGCCGAGGTCGCGTTCGCCGAAGCGTCGCGCAGCCTCGAAGAAAAACGCGCCGTCATGCAACAGTTGCTCGAAGAGATGCAGCGCGGCCAGCGCGAATTTGAAAATCTCACGCAGGCCGGCAAGCGCGTGACGGTCGGAAAACTCATGGACTACCATAATTTTTTCAACTGGAAGCGCGAGCAGATCGAGATCCAGCAGCAGATCATCCTGACGGCGAAGGCCGAGCGGCAAAAAAAGCTCAAGGAACTGTTGGAGCTCATGAGCTACCTCAAGAGCATCGAGCAGTTGCGCGAGAAGCGCTTGCAAGAATATAAAGATGCAGCCCTCCACGAAGAGCAGAAGATGCTCGACGAGATCGGCCTGCAACTATTTATGAGAAACGGGAAGAGGGATGCCGTATGATCGATGTCGTGAACATGGCAGACATCGCGCACGTGCAGCAGCGCATCAAAGAGCTGCAGAAATCATTTGGCCAGCTCCAGCAGGTGCCGGGCGGCGCTGTCGGCTTTGATGATATGCTCCAGCGCACGATGAAAGCGCAGGAAGCCGCGCACCAAGCGAAAACGCAGAACGCGGCACCGGAAAGCGCGACGAGCAAAACACCAGCGGCCACGCAGGCAGCAGATGCAACGAATCAAGCGAAGACAACGCTGCCTGTCAACGTCGGCACGGGGCTGAAAGCCGTATCTGATCTTCCTCCGGCAAATGGCGACCTTTCCTCGATGGTGCAGGCGGCCGCGCAGCGTGAGAACGTCGATGCACGCCTCGTCAATGCCATTGCGCAGGCCGAGTCCGGCGGTGACCAATCCGCCGTCTCACCCGTCGGCGCCATTGGCGTCATGCAGCTCATGCCGGACACGGCGGCAGGCCTCGGCGTCGATCCCTATGACGAGCAGCAAAATGTCGAGGGCGGCGCGAAATATCTGCGCGAGATGCTCGACACGTTCGGCGGCGACGTGCGCAAAGCCGTCGCAGCGTACAATGCCGGCCCAGCCGCCGTCAAAGCGTATGGCGGCGTGCCGCCGTATCCCGAGACGCAGGAATACGTCGATCGCGTGCTCGATCTGTATCGTTGATGTACCACGAAAGATAACTTTTGCATGTACTGTCAATGCAGCAGAAATGCTTGCAAAAGCACAGATTCGAATTTTGACTTCGAGAGGTGAACCCTATGGCAGAAGAAGAAGAAGAGCAGCCGAAGAAAAAGCATCGCTTTTTGAAGATCCTCCTGGCGCTCTTTTTGCTCCTCGTGCTCATCGTCGGCGGCTTTGCGCTCGGCACTTATCTGCGCATCTTCGATACGCAGCAGGCGAATGAGACGCTCGGCCTCTATAATCTGCCGGTCATCGGCCAGTATTTCGTGAAGCCGGCGCCGACGGAAGAGGAAATGGAAAACACGCCGGCCGAAGACGTCAAGCCCGACCCGAAAGCCGACGAGAAGAACAAGGACAAAGACAAGCAGTCGAAGAAAGTCCAGCTCTCGAAGAAGGAAATCGAGAAGCAGATGAAAGATCGCGAGGCCGCCGAGCGCAAGCGCGTCTCAAAGCTTGCGCGCCTCTACAATGAAATGAAGCCGGCCGATGCAGCCGCTGCGCTCGACGAGATCGATGACGACGCATGCGTCGCGATCCTTCAGCGTATGGATGAAGGCCAGGCTGCGAAAGTCCTCTCGGAGTTCGAGCCGTCAAAAGCCGCGCGCCTCACGAAGATCATCTACGAAGGCACGCAGAAGAAAATGACGAGCCCGAGCGATCTGGAGAAAATGCTCCAGCAGCAGAATGACGATAACGCACAGGACGAAAGCGCTACACAAACGGCGGCGCAATGAAATTTTCATTTAAGTAAATCGAAAAACATTCGATAATAAACATGGAACGTGAAGGGAGGTGAAAAACATGAACAATGTACAAATCATGAGCACGAGCCCGCAGGCCGGCAGCGCCAAGGCAGCGAGCAGCACGAAAAGCGTCAAGGCGATGAAATCCACGTCGCAATCGACGGGATTCGACGACGTGCTGCAAAAGAGCCAGACGCCGACGGACGACAAGGCGGCGGTGCAGGATAACACAGCAAAGGCAACCGCGCAGGATTCAAATGATGCCGCACAGGCAGCAAAAGACGTTGCGGCCGACGCAAAGGATGCAATGGATGCCGCGGCCGTGGCAGAAGTGACAAGAAAGGCTGACACGAAACCAGCGAAGCAGACGTCCAAAACTGGCAAGGACGCCAAAGAAATGACAGCGACAGATGATGGCAAGGAAGCTTTGGCAGACCTGGACGACAGCGCGGCGGTGAATGTCGCAAGCGCGATCCTCGCCACGAAACTTTCCGCGGTGCAGACGATGCTGACGGGCGAACTGAAGACGCTGGCGAAAGATGCGCTGGGCACGGCGAAAGGCCCGGTCGCGCATGCGGTCGAAGACCTCGCGCAAGCGCTGCTCGATGCCTCGTCGCAAAAGACGGAGACGGCAAGCGACCTCATGTCGCTCCTTCCGCAGACGGCGACGACGGGCAAAGCGCAGCAGGCGATGCTTGCGATGCTTTCGGGCCAGAACACGACAGCGCAGGACGCGCAGTCGGCACTTGCCTCGCTCCTCCAGAAAGATGCGAATCCGCAGCAGACGCTGACGCAGCTGCAGGCGCTGATGGCGAACGTTGCATCGAAACCAGAAATAGCGACGGCGATGCCAAACGCCCTGCAAGGAAATGTGTCGCAGACGAATGCACAGCAGAATGCCTTTGCCTCGCTCCAGAGCTTGGCGACGCCAGCCGTCCAGCAGACGGTCACGCAGGCCGCGCCGCTCTTCGCGAGCCTCCAGAATGCACCGGCAGCGCAGACGAAGAACGAGACGACGAGCGTTAGTGACTTTGCGAATCTCCTTGGGACGACAGTGACAGAGGAGGCGCCAAGCGTTGATCTTGGCCAGCAAGTCCTCGCGGCGTTCCAGCAGCAGGCGGGCGCCAATGCCGATGCAAATCAGCAAGGCGCACAGCAGCAGGCGATGACGGAACTGCTGATGACGCAGGATGGCGAGCAGGCGGTCACGCAGCTGCCGGAAGAAGCAGCCTTCGACAAAGCGCCCACGACGCAGGAAGCGGTCCCCTCGCAGCCTGCTGGCATCACGAGCTTCGCGCAGACGCCCCAGAACCTTGACGGGACGCAGCAGGCGTCGTCCACGCAGGCGCCACAGCAGCCCCAGACGGATTATGATATCCCGCAGCAGATCGTCGACCAGGCGCGCCTCATCCAGCGCGGGCAGGAGACCGAGATGGTCATCCACCTGAAGCCGGAGCATCTCGGCGACCTCACACTCCGCGTGTCCGTCGGTGCGAATGGCGCAGTCAATGCGTCGTTCCATTCGAACAACGCAGAGGTCCGCACAATCATCGAGAACACGCTCGTCCAGCTCAAGCAGGAACTCAACAATCAGGGATTGAAAGTCGACAACGTCGGCGTCTATGCCGGTCTCGCCGATGGCGGCTTGCCGCAGCAGGATGGCGGCCAGCAGCAGGCGTTCCAGCAAGGCAGCCAGCGTCATCACTCGACGCAGGAAAGCGCTGAGGCGTTCGAGGACGGGCAGGAGCTCGCGGCAGCGCTCGCCGCGCAAAAGGAAAACGCAGCCACGGACGGCGTCGATTATCGGGTGTAAAAAGTAGAAAGCCCGAAAAGGAGGCTTGGAACATGGCAAATACGCTCAACACGGTCACGGTCGATGGCGTGACGTACAGCGCCGAAGACTATGCGAAGCAGCAGACAGCGGCAGCGTCCTCGGCAGTAAATGCGAACAGCGCGCTCGGCAAAGATGCATTTTTGCAGCTGCTCGTGACGCAGATGCAGTATCAGGATCCGCTCGATCCGCAGGACAACAGCGAATATCTCTCGCAGCTCGCGCAGTTCTCGGCCCTCGAGCAGATGTCGAATGTCGCGACGGCGCTCGAAAAGACGAATACGCTCGTCAGCAACATCGATACGAGTATGCTCGTCGGCCAGCTCAGCGGCATGATCGGGAAAGATTTGCAGTGGACGTCGACAGTCGCGGTCACGAACAGCGATGGCACGGCGGTCACGGACAGCAATGGCAAGGCCAAGACGACGACCACGACGTACGAAGGTACGGTCACGGGCGTCAGCATTTCGGACGGCAGCCCGAGCATCATCGCGAAAGGCACGGACGGCCAGACGTATAAGGTCGCGATCAGCGACATCACGCGCGTCGGCACCGGCAGCTAAAAACGACCACATAGGAGGGACGGAAACGTGGCGGATCGCATTTTTTTCCATCCGCAGCCCATCCTGCCCATCCAGACGAATACCGGGGCACCGTCCCGGCGAGCGACCAGCACGGCGCAGACAAGCTCCGGCGACTTCGGCGCACTGCTCTCGGCCGCACAGGACAAAGTCCTTTTCTCGGCGCACGCGGAAAACCGCATGAAAGAGCGCGGCATCCAGCTGACGGAGCAAGACCTCCAGAAGCTCGACACGGCCGTCAGCGATCTCGAGAAGAAGGGCGCACGTGAATCCCTCGTGTACATGGACGGCACGGCGTTCGTCGTGAGCGTCCGCAACCGCACGGTGATCACGGCCATGGATGGCAGCAGGCCGCAGGAAAATATTATTACGAACATTGACAGCGCAGCAATTTTATAAAGAGAATCGGACCTACGGGAGATTCCGGGACGCGGACTGACAGAAGCGTTCCAAAACAAATTGCTGCATGTCTTCGTTCCTTGATTGAAAGGAAGCATGCACTATGATGCGTTCTCTTTTCTCCGGTGTCTCCGGTCTGAAATCCCATCAGAGCCGCATGGATGTCATCGGCAACAACATCGCGAACGTCAACACGACGGGCTTCAAATCGAGCCGCACGACGTTCGCGGACACGCTTTCCCAGACGCTCACGGGCGCGTCCTCGCCGCAGGGCAATCTCGGTGGCACGAACCCGAAACAGATTGGGCTTGGCGTCGGCGTCGCGAGCATCGACTTGCTTTTCACGGACGGCTCCGTCCAGTCTACGGGCAAGAACACGGATCTCTGCCTTTCGGGCAATGGGCTCTTCGTTGTAAAGCAAGGTAATCAGACGTATTATACTCGTGACGGCGCATTTTCATTTGATGCGGATGGCAATTATGTTCTGCCGAGTTCCGGCCTTTTTGTTCAAGGATGGATGCGGAAAGAGGGTGCGGAAACAGTCGATACGACAGGGGCGGTCACGAATATTAAGATCGCAGCGGGCAAGAGTATGCCGTCGAAAGCAACGACGACTGCGACATATGCCAATAATCTCAACGCGAGTGCATTGACGATTGCAGAGTTGACAGGCGGCAATGCGACTGCAACGAAGAGCGTGACGACTTATACCGCAACTCCGGCAGCCCCAGTAACAATTACATACCAATATGCTGATGCGCAGGGGCAGACGCAAACTGGCACGGCAACGGAGACGTCGCGTACGTTTAAAGTCGGCGACACGTATACGAGCGGTGCGTATACGGGAATCATTACAGCTCTTTCCGGTGGTACAACGGCAACCGCGACGGTGACAACAGCTGCAACAGCAAGCCCGACAAGTCCTGTGACGGTTACCATGAGCGATGGAACGCAAGCTACATATACGTCCGGATCCTACACGGTGGGCCACAGTATGCCTGTGACGACGACAATTACCGTCCATGACAGCCTTGGAACAGCGCATAATATCCCAGTCCTTTTTGAAAAAGATGGAACGGATAATGAGTGGCTGATATCGCTTGGCAAGACGGCGATTCAAGAGTCGGATGGCAGCTACACGGAAGTTTCGATGGCGCCGGGTACAGGAAGTACGACGACAACGGTGAATTTTGATGATACAGGCAAGTATAAGAGCGGCGCGGTTGTCCTTACTTTGAAATACAGCAACGTCAATACGGTTGTTAAAGGTAAAGGTGCAAATGGTGCGCAAGATTCCCAGAAGGTGACGCTGAATCTCTCACAGCTCACACAGTACGCTGGCAGCAGCACGATCAATGCGACTCCGGATGGCAATGCAGCGGGCACGCTCTCAAGCGTCTCTGTTGACAGTTCAGGCATCATCACCGGGACATATACGAATGGTGTCAAGCAGCAGGAAGCACAGGTCGCTGTTGCACAGTTCACAAATGCTTCTGGTCTCACGAAGACGGGCAATAGTCTCTATCAGGAGTCGAATAACTCTGGTGTTGCGAACGTCAAGTCGGCTGCCGATCTCGGCGTCACGATCACGCCGTCCGCGCTCGAGATGTCGAACGTCGATATCGCGAACGAATTCTCCGACATGATCATCACGCAGCGCGGCTTCCAGTCGAACTCGAAGATCATCACCGTCGGCGACGAGATGCTCGAGACGGTCATCAACATGAAGCGCTGATTTTAGCGGTTAACAGCTTGGCAGCTGTATCCTCAGAGGTACAGCTGCTTTTTTGTTGTCAGAATTTGCATCATCAATATGATATCTGCTTGTCATGTCCTAGCCTTTGAGATAAAATAAAATCAAAGCGAGGAGATGGTTTCATGAAGCAGCGACCACCGTATGATCCGACGAATGACGTGCTTTTCAAATTTGTCTTTGGCAAGGAAGAACGAAAGAACATTACCTTGCAATTCATCAACGACATGACAGGTCGTCAAGGAAAAAATGCGTTTGTCGATATCGATTTTGAAAGTGTCGAATTCGTGCCAGAGTTGCAGGACGAAAAACTTGGGCGGCTGGACGTATTTGGCGTGCTTGATACAGGAACACGCATTGACGTCGAAATGCAGGTTATCAACCGTCGTAACATGGAAAAGAGAACACTTTTTTATTGGGCACAAATGTATCTGCATTACAAGTCACTCAAGAGAGGGGACGATTACCGCAGGATCAAACCTGCAATCGCCATCAATATCTTGCGGTTCCCGTTTCTTCCGCAGAAAGAACCATTCTCTCGCTACGGCATTTACAATCCCGAAACAGGCCATCAATTGACAGGGGATTTGGAAATCGATTTTTTGGAAGTTCCAAAATACAAAGATAAACCAATCAAGGACCTCAATCGGATGGAGCGTTGGCTGGCGTATTTTGCCAACAGATTGAACCCGGAGGAAAAGGAGGAACTCGCCATGCAGGACACAGCACTTGCGGAAGCCTTCGATGCTTCGAATGAATTTATTAGAGATGAACGGTCGTATCGGGAGTATCTTCAGAGGGAAGCGGCGATTTGGGATTATAACAATGACATACTTGGTAGTCGAGAGGAAGGTCGAGAGGAAGGCCGTGAGGAAGGCCGTGAGGAAGCAAGAAAAAAAATAACGACTAGTTTTGTGCAAAATCTTCTCGCCGATGGAGAAATGGAATATGAAAAAATTGCCAAGCTGGCGAACACGTCGGTGGAAGAAGTTGCCAAAATCGCAGCGGCTTGGAAAAATAAGAGATGAGTGTTTTCCGCGCAGCAAAAATTTTTTGGAAGGCTCTCCGTTTTTTTCGGAGCGCCTTCTTTTTTGCGCACGTATGTTTTTTCTAGTCTTATTGTCCCGCACGGCTTGACGAATCGGCGTGCGTGCGGTATGCTTGAAAGCGTTGAAAACAAAAATTCGAAGAAATCTGTGTCTTTTTTTCGACGAGAAAAAAGGAAAATCATGCACGCATGACGAATAGAGATACTGTATGGGAATCCTGACAAGAGAAGTTTGGGAGATGGTATCTTGATCAAGCTGACAAAGTTCAATTCGAAGACGAACAAGAAAGGCGAGTTCGTGCTGAATGCAGAGATCATCGAGACGATCGAGGAGACGCCCGATACGGTCGTGACGCTCACGAACGGCAAGAAGCTCATCGTCGAAGAACCGATGGACGAAATCGTCCGCCGCGTCATGAAGTACCGGCGCGCGATGCACCAGTTCTGACGGATTGGCAAAGAATGTAATGGAGGGATCACTCAATGGCTGACGAAAAGAAAGCAGATGCCGCGCCTGCGGCACCACCCGAGGAAAAGAAGAAGAAATCTCCGATCATCCTCGTCGTGGTCCTCGTCATCATCGGCCTGCTCCTCGCGGGCGGCATCTCTTTCTTCATCACGACGAAGATGATGGCGGACACGGCGACCGAAGCGGGCGTGTCGGAACATCATGATCCGGGCATGTTCATCAAGCTCGGCGATGCGAAAGAAGGCATCCTCGTCAATGTCGGCGGCGTGAAAGCCGGCAAGTTCCTGAAGGCGGGCATCGTCCTCGAGATGAACCCCGGCAAGAAGGACAACGTCACGGAGGAGGGCAAGCTCCAGCCGATGGCGGAGACGAAAGTCCTCGATACGACGATGCAGATCCTCCGCAGTGCGAAACTCGACGAGTTCGACGCGACGAAGCAGGATGATTTGAAGAAAAAGATCAAGGACGAGCTCAATGACAAGCTTGGCCCGGGTTCCGTATATGACGTGTATTTCACGAGCTTCCTGCTCCAGTGATGAGATGCCGCAACAAGACAGAAAGGGGGACGAAGAGTGGCAGATGAAGTCCTATCTCAATCCGAGATAGATAAGCTGCTGTCCGCGCTTTCTGATGGTACGGTGTCCGCAGAGGAAGTCAAGGCCGATGAAGAACAAAAGAAGATCAAGGTCTATGACTTCAAGCGACCGGACAAGTTCTCGAAAGACCAGATCCGCACGCTGCAGATGCTCCATGAAAGTTTTGCGCGCATGCTCAATACGTACCTTTCCACGCATCTGCGGACGATCGTCAATGTCGAGGTGGCGTCGGTCGAGCAGCAGACGTATCAGGAATTCGTCCAGTCCTTGCTGAATCCGAGCGTCATCAGCATCCTCGCAGTGCCGCCCCTCAAAGGCAACATCATCATGGAGGTCAACACGGAGATCGCATTCGCCTTCATTGACCGCGTCTTCGGCGGCGAGGGCAAGGCGGGCATCAAGACCCGCGTGCTGACCGAGATTGAGGAGACCGTCATGAAGCGGTTCGTGGATACCGCGATGGACGAGCTCCGCGAAGCGTGGAAGAATGTCTGCGAATTCCATCCGAAGCTCGAAGCGACGGAGTCAAATCCACAGTTCACGCAGATCGTCCCGCCGAGCGACATGGTCGTCATCGTCACGATCCAGATGAAGATCGGCGATGTCGAAGGCATGATGAACATCTGCATCCCGTACCTCGTGCTCGAACCGATCATGTCGAAACTCACGACGACGTTCTGGGTGGCGTCTTCCGTCTCGAAGGACGATGCGAACCCGGATCAGGTCGCGATGCTCCAGAAGAAGATCGAGCGCACGCGCGTGCCGCTCATCGTCGAGCTCGGCCGCATCCAGATTTCGATTTCCGAGTTCTTGAATCTCGGTTTCGGCGATGTGCTGCAGCTTGATACGAAAGTGAAGGACGAAATGCCAGTCCTTGTCGGCCGACGGCCGAAATTCCTTTGCCGGCCAGGCACGGCCGGGAAGACCATGGCCGTCCAGGTCACGAGAATCCTAAATAATAGCGTTGAAGGAGATGAAGAAACGGATGAGTGATGATGGTATGATCTCACAGGAGGAGATCGATGCCCTCCTGAACGGCGGCCTTGCGAATGGCGGCGGTGATGCGCCCGCAGCCGATGCCGCTCCCGCAGCAGATGCTGCTGCACCCGCTGCGGAGGAGACCTCCGACGATTCATCTCAGTTTGAAGGCGTCCTCTCCGATACGGAGAAAGACGCGCTCGGCGAGATCGGCAACATCTCGATGGGCAGCGCCGCGACGACACTGTCCGTCCTCTTGGGTCACAAGGTAAACATCACGACGCCTTCTGTGGCCGTCTCGACGATGTCGCTGATCCGCGAGCATTATCCGATGCCGTACCTGATTGTCGAGGTTGGGTACACAATCGGCATCGACGGCAACAACGTCCTCGCCATCCAGGCGCAGGACGCCGCGATCATCGCCGACCTCATGATGGGCGGCGACGGCACGAATCCGGATACGGAGATCGGCGAAATCGCCATGAGCGCCGTCGGCGAGTCCATGAACCAGATGATGGGCACCGTCGCGACGTCGCTCTCGACGATGTTCAACAAGAAGATCGACATCTCGCCCCCGAAGGTCAATTTGATCGACCTCGGGGCGGAAGACAAGGTCACGGAGATCGTCGATCAGAACGAGCCGATCGTGCGTATCTCGTTCCGCATGGAGGTCGATGGTCTCATCGACAGCGAGATCATGCAGATCCTGCCCGTGGACGTGGCAAAGGAAATGGTCGAGTCGCTCATGGGCGGCGCGACGTCCTCCGAGCCTGTGCCTGCTCCGGCCCCTGCGCCGACGCCCGCACCGGCTCCGGCACCCGCACCGACGCCAGCGCCTGCGCCCATGCCGGCTCCAACGCCAGCTCCGCAGCCGGCTCCGATGCCGCAGCCGCAGATGGCCCCGCCGCCGCAGTACGCCGCGCCGCAGCCGCAATATGCACCGCAGCCCATGTACGCGGCGCCGCCGATGCAGAGCGTGCCCGTTCAGCCGGCGCAGTTCACGCCGCTCGCGACAGGCCCTGTGCCGGTCAATGATGCGAACATCGGCCTCATCCTCGATGTCCCGCTCGAAATCACCGTCGAGCTCGGCCGCACGCGTAAGTCGATCAAGGAGGTCCTCGAGCTCACGAACGGCTCGATCATCGAGCTTGACCGCCTCGCAGGCGAGCCGGTCGACATCATGGTCAATGGCAAATATCTCGCAAAAGGCGAAGTCGTCGTCATCGACGAAAACTTCGGCGTGCGCATCACGGATATCGCGAGCCCGGCCGAACGCGCTGCGAACTTGCGGTGATGTGAGAAAACTTGTTGGCAAGTGCCGCGATTTTCGGTATAATAGAGCCAAATATGAATCTAGCAACCTATATTGGATTTTTTTCCAAAAGCAATGAGGAGAGATGAAACATGGCAGTACGTGTTTTGGTCGTCGATGACGCAGCATTTATGAGAATGATGGTGAAGGATATCCTCACGAAGAACGGCTATGAAGTCGTCGGTGAGGCGGAAAACGGCATGAAGGCTCTCGAGAAATATCAGGAGCTCAAGCCGGACCTGGTCACGATGGACATCACGATGCCGGAGATGGATGGCATCAGCGCGGTCAAGGAGATCAAGAAGGTCGATCCGAACGCGAAGATCGTCATGTGCAGCGCCATGGGCCAGCAGGCCATGGTCATCGAAGCGATCCAGGCGGGCGCCCGCGACTTCATCGTGAAGCCGTTCCAGGCAGACCGAGTGCTTGAGGCTGTGCGCAAAGCTGTTGGCTGATGAATAAGAAAAGGATGCTCGAAGTGGCGGCGGTTGCCGCCCTTTGTGGCTTTAGTCTCTTTGTCCTGCCGGATACCGGATGGGCGGCCGATGCGGCCGGCTCGTCCGGCTATCTTTCAGGATATGAGAATCCGGATCCTAGGCCGTCCCCAGTTTCCTGGTGGTCCACGCTCGCATATTTTGCGAGCTTGCTGGTCATCTTCGGATTCGTTGTGGTGATGGCTTATTTTGCTGCGCGCTTCCTGGGCGGCCATTTTGGAAAGTCGGTTTCGCGTCATGGCGGACGCCTGCTCGTGCAGCTGCCTTTGGGCCCGAAGAGCTCGGCTTGCGTCGTCGAGATGGCGGGACGCACGTTCCTCTTGGGCGTGACGGAAGCAAGCGTCACGATGCTTGCGGAAATCACGGATCCCGAAGAGGTGGAGGCACTGGAGCGTGCGAGCGCAACGATGCCGCTGCGGCCGGAAAAAGACGTGGGCACGCTGTTCACGTCACAGCTCGGTACGTTGGCGGATTTCGTGGCAAGGTTCCGGAAACCATAGTGTTTGATGTGACCGCTAGGCATCATAGGATGGAGTGGGAAAGCTTGAGAAGGAAACGCATGCTGCTCGGCATGGCCGGCCTGGCCATCGCCGTTTTGCTTGCCGTCTGCGGCGGCGTGGCGTCCGCAGCGCCTGCGGTTCCGAATGTCAATCTCAGCATCGGACAGGCGCAAGGCCCGCAGGATGTCTCCGTGACGCTCCAGATCCTCGCGCTCCTCACCGTGCTCTCGCTGGCTCCGGGCATTCTCATGATGACGACGTCTTTCGTGCGCATCGTCGTGGTAATTGGTTTCCTGCGCAATGCGCTGTCGACGCAGAACGTCCCACCGAACCAGGTCGTCATCGCGCTGTCGTTGTTCTTGACGTTTTACATTATGGCGCCTTACTGGGGCCAGGCGAACGAGCAGGGCATCCAGCCGTATCTCGCGGGACAGATCACGCAGGAGCAGGCTATCGACAACGTGGCAGCACCGATCCGCGAATTCATGTTCAAGCAGACGCGTGAGTCGGATCTTGCGCTCTTTGTGAATCTCTCAGATGCGGAACGGCCGGAGACGCAGGAAGACGTCTCGACGGTGACGCTCGTCCCGGCGTTCATCATCAGCGAGCTCAAGACGGCGTTCCAGCTCGGCTTCATGATTTACATTCCGTTCATCGTCATCGACATGATCGTTGCAAGCACGCTGATGTCTATGGGCATGATGATGCTGCCGCCGGTCATGATTTCGTTGCCGTTCAAGATTTTGCTCTTCGTCATGGTCGACGGGTGGCATCTCCTCATCCAGTCGCTCGTCATGAGTTTCAAGTAGGGGAGGCTGCTTCATGTCAGGTGATCTTGTCATCCAGCTCGGGCAGCAAGCGCTCATGACGGTCATCCTCGTGGCTGCGCCGATGCTCGGCCTTGGCCTCGCGGTTGGCCTGGCTGTCAGCGTGTTCCAGGCGACGACGTCCATCCAAGAGCAGACGCTCGCGTTCATCCCGAAAATCATCGCTGTTTTCGTGGCTATCTTGATTTTCGGTCCGTGGATGCTCAGCATCATGGTGGAGTATTGCCGCAATATCTTCATCAATTTGCCATATTATATTGGCTGAAACAGAGAGAGGGGAAGCATGCATGGATCTTTTTACATTGTTGCAAGACCATGCAGCTGTCTTCCTGCTCCTGCTCACGCGCACGAGCGGGCTCTTCATGATTGCGCCGTTTTTCGGCAGCATGAACATCCCGATGCAAGTCCGCGCAGGCGCCTCGCTTGCCTTTGCTGTCGTGTTGTTTCCTGTTGTGGACGGTCTCAGTACTGTTGCGGCACCGACGACGCTCCTTGCTTATACGGCGGCGGTTATCGCAGAACTTTTTGTCGGCTGGCTCATCGGCTTCGTGGCTTATGTCTGCTTTTCTGCCATCCACATGGCAGGCAAGGTCATGGATATGCAGGTGGGATTCGCCGTCGTCAATGTCATGGATCCGACTTCCGGTCAGCAGATTCCGCTCATCGGAAGTTTTCTTTATAATCTCTCCATCATCGTCTTCCTTGTGACGAATGGCCACCATATGCTCATCACGGCACTCGCGGAAAGCTTCCATCTTGTGCCGCTCATGACGATGCAGCCAAACCTGTCACTCTCGATGATCATGGTGAATTTCGTCTATGGCGTTTTCGTGACAGGGATGAAGGTCGCAATGCCGGTGACGTTTGCCATCTTGCTCGTGAATGTGTCGCTCGGAATCCTCGCGCGCACGATGCCGCAGCTTAACATCTTCGTCGTCGGCATCCCGATGCAGCTCATGGTCGGCGTCGGCGTGCTTGCGATGCTCTTGCCGTTCTATGTGATGTTCCTGGGAGGCATGTTCGATGAGATGCATGGAAAAATCTCGATCGCTTTGCAGGCATTGCAATAGGGACGACGATATCACAAAGCGTCGGTTCCGCTTTTCGCTCCAGCGATTTGCGGATGACAACAAGACCGAGGAGCCGACGGCCAAGAAGCGCGCAGACGCCGCGAAAAAAGGGCAGGTCGGCAAGAGTCAGGAAGTCAGCACGGCGTTCGTGCTGCTCATCGCGTTTATTGTCATCAAAGTGCTTTGGGAGCGCATCTATGCGAATCTAGCGGAGTACGCGGTTTACATCTTCGGCCATCTGAATCAGACCGTCGATGTCGAGACCGTGTTGCAGCTTTTTCTCGGCATGATCATCATTCTGGCACGGACCGCGTTTCCCATTATGCTTTCCGTCATGATCGTCGGTCTCGCCATCAACATCGCACAAGGTGGCTTCATTTTCAGTACGGAAAAGATCAATTTCGATATTACGAAATTGAATCCGATCAATGGCTTTGGCCGCTTTTTTTCCAAGCGTGCGCTCGTCGAGCTTGTGAAGTCGCTCTTAAAAATTGCGATCATCGGCTTTTTCATATACAATTACCTCAAAGGTGAAATCCTGACGATGCCGCAGTTCATTTTTTATGACCTCGGAACATCGCTCCAGAAGATTTCCGATATCATCTTCGGACTGGTGTTTCAGATCATCGGCGTCATTATGATTTTGGCTTTTGCCGATCTCGCATATCAAAAATGGCAGACGACGCAGGACCTCAAGATGACGAAGCAGGAAGTCAAGGACGAGTTCAAGCAAACAGAAGGCGATCCGCAGATCAAGGGCAAGATCCGCCAGAAACAGCGTCAGATGGCCATGAGCCGCATGATGCAGGAAGTGCCAAAAGCGGATGTCATCGTCACGAACCCGACACATTTCGCGGTCGCGCTCAAGTACGAAAAAGGCATGATGGCGCCGCAGGTGCTCGCAAAGGGCGCGGATTTCGTCGCGCAGAAGATCAAGAGCGTCGGGCGCGAGCACGATGTGCCGCTCGTCGAGAACCGGCCGCTCGCGCGCGCGCTGTATGCGTCGGCGGAGGTCGGCGACTACGTGCCGCGCGAGCTCTACCAGTCCGTGGCGGAAGTGCTCGCGTACGTCTATCGTCTGAAACATCGCCGGCGCCAGGCGTGACGGCGCACCCTATAGATTTTCTCAAAAGACAAGGAGGAACGTATGGCTTCACCCATCGCCGCATCGGCCGGCATGTTCGGCAAGGGCAGCTTTGTCCAGAAGTACAGCGACGTCATGATCGCCGTGGTGATCGTCATCATCGTCGTGATGATGATCATCCCGCTGCCGACGCTCTTGCTCGATCTTTTGATTTGCCTGAATATCACGATCGCGCTCCTCGTCGTCATGTCCGTCATCTACAACAAGGAAGCGCTCGATCTTTCCATTTTCCCGTCCCTGCTCTTGATCACGACGCTGTTCCGCCTCGCGCTGAACATTTCTTCGACGCGACTCATCCTCTTGGACGGCTTTGCCGGCGAAGTCATCACGGCATTCGGCAACTTCGTTGTCGGCGGTAATGCCGTCGTCGGCTTCATCATGTTCATGATCCTCGTCGGCATCAACTTCATCGTCATCACAAAAGGTTCGGAGCGTGTCGCAGAAGTCTCGGCACGTTTCACCCTCGACGCGATGCCAGGCAAACAGATGGCCATCGATGCCGACCTCAACCAAGGCGCCATCACGGATGAGCAGGCGAAGGAGCGCCGCATCAAGATCCAGCGCGAAGCAGATTTCTTCGGCGCGATGGATGGTGCTTCGAAGTTCGTCAAAGGCGATGCCATGGCGGCGATCGTCATCATGTTCATCAATATTACGGGCGGCTTCGTCATCGGCATGCTGCAGCGCAACCTCACGGCGGTGCAAGCACTCCAGCAGTACACGCTGCTCACCGTCGGCGAGGGCCTCGTCTCGCAGATTCCGGCGTTGCTCATTTCAACGGCGACGGGCCTCATCGTCACGCGTGCGGGCGCGGAGGGCAACCTCGGCATGGATCTCGTGTCGCAGCTGTTCCACAACGACCGCATCTTCTACATTTTGGCAGGCGTGCTCGCGTTCTTCGCACTCGTGCCGGGCCTTCCTGGCATTCCGTTCACCGTGCTTGCCGTGCTCTGCTTTTTCATCGGGCGCGAGCTCAAGAAGCAGACGACGGCGATCATGGAGGAAGCGGCAAAACCGGAGGAAACACAGGCGAAAGTCCAGAAGAAGAAGGCGACGAGCCCCGAGAACATCGTCTCGCTCCTCCAAGTCGATCCGATGGAGCTCGAGATCGGCTACAGCCTCATCCCGCTCGTCGATACGGGGCAGGGCGGCGACCTCCTCGACCGTATCGTCATGATCCGCCGCCAGTGCGCGCTCGAGCTCGGCCTCGTCGTGCCGACGATCCGCATCCGCGACAACATCCAGATCAAGCCGAATGCATATATCATTAAATTGAAGGGCGTCGAGATCGCAAAAGGTGAACTCATGCTCGATCATTATCTCGCGATGAATTCCGGCACGGTCTTCGAGGAAGTGCCGGGCATCGAGACGACGGAGCCGGCGTTCGGCCTGCCGGCGCTCTGGATTCCTGACAGCGAACGCGAGCAGGCGGAGCTCAACGGCTACACGGTCGTCGATGCGGTCTCCGTGCTCGCGACGCACCTC
This sequence comes from uncultured Veillonellaceae bacterium, assembly GCA_900314825.1. Lineage (GTDB taxonomy): Bacteria > Bacillota > Negativicutes > Selenomonadales > Selenomonadaceae > Selenomonas_C. Next base: position 52,327 of record OMWS01000001.1, read on the forward strand.
ACGGAAGTCATCAAGAGCCATGCCGCCGAGATCCTCGGCCGTCAGGAGACGCAGAACCTCGTCGACAACCTCAGCAAGGCGAACGAGGCGCTCGCCAAGGAGGTCGTGCCCGACCTCGTCACAATCGGCGAAGTGCAGAAAGTCTTGCAGAACCTCCTCGCGGAGCGCATTTCCATCCGCGACATGGAGACGATCTTCGAAGTGCTGTCGGACTATGCGCGCGCGACGAAGGACACGGAAATTCTCACGGAATACGTGCGCCACGCGATGGCGCGACAGATCACGCAGGCGAACGTGCAAAACGGCCAGCTGCCGTGCATCACGCTCGATGCCGCGCTCGAGAACCGCATCGCAGGCGCCGTGCAGCGCACGGATCGCGGCTCGTATGTCAGCTTCGATCCCGACTCGATGAAGAAGCTCGTGGCGGCGCTCGATACGGAGCTCCAGAAGCTCACGAACATGGGCTACCAGCCCATCGTGCTCACGAGCCCGGCGGTGCGCCTCTATTTCCGCAAGCTCGTCGAACGCAGCGTGCCCGGCATCATCGTGCTGTCGCAGGCGGAAATCGAGTCGAGCGTCGAAATCCAGATCCTAGGGGTGGTGAAGATCTAATTGCAGATCAAAGTCTATAAAGCAGCGACGATGAAGGAAGCCATGCAGCAGGTCAAAGACGACCTCGGCGCGGATGCCGTCATCTTGCATACGAAAAAATACCGAGAGGGCGGCATCCTCGGCTTCAATGCGAAGGAAGTCGTCGAAGTGACGGCGGCCATCGAGGATACGCCGGAGCCGCCAAAGAAAAAGATGCCGGCAAAGAAACCGGCGAAACCGGCAAGCCGGATCGATGTCGTGTCCGAGCCGGAATCATCCGTCGTCCCGCCCGTGACGACGGCGCAGCGCAGCCAGGGACTGCGCACGTACGGCACGCAGCAACAAGAGACGGATGCAGCGGCAGAGGCGGAGCGCCAGGCGGCGCAGGCGCGTTTTGACGCTATGGTGGAGACTCTTGCGAAAGGCGGCGTAGATGCTGCACCGAATCCGCATATCATCAAGGCGGAAGCCGTTCAACAACCGGGACCGGCGGTTCCGCCACAGGCCGCGCAAGCCGCACCGTTACAGCAACCGCAGATGGGAGCACAGCCATTGCAAGCAGCCCCGGAGTCGCAACCAGCAGGAGACCGTGATGCCATGAACGAAGCGGATGCCAAGAAAATCCAAGCACTGCAAGAAGAACTCGCGCAGATGAAAACGCTGCTCGCGCAAGTGATGGTGAAAGACCAGCCGAAAGGCGTCCGCACGCTCGCGGAAGCACTCAAAGAGCAGGAGGTCACGGAAGACATCCAGAAGGATCTGGCCGCGACAGCGGCTGCCGGCGATACCGTGCGCGACAGCCTGACGCAGGAAGCGCATGACGCGCTTGCGGATTACCTTTCGAAAAAAGTGCAGTTTTCCGCCGGTCTCGAACCGCGCGCGGACGAACGCCAGCCGGAAATCGTCGCGCTCATCGGCGCAACGGGCGTCGGCAAGACGACGACGCTTGCGAAGATCGCCGCGCGTTTCGTGCTCGAGCAGGGCATCGACGCCGCGCTCATCACGGCGGACACGTATCGTATCTCGGCGGTCGAGCAACTCAAGACGTATTCCGATATCATCGGCCTGCCGCTCGAGATCGTCTATTCGCCGCAGGAACTCAAGACGGCGATTCACAAGTTCCGCAAGAAGGACCTCATCCTCATCGACACGGCCGGCCGCAGCCAGCACAATGAGTTCCAGATGAAGGAACTGAGCGATTTCCTCGCTGTCCATTCGCGCATCGCGCGTTATCTCGTCATGAGCGCGACGACGAAGAACCGCGACGCGGCGGATATCCTCGAAAAATTCTCCGTCTGCAATCCAGATCATGTCATCTTCACGAAAACGGACGAGACAGCGAGCGTCGGCCTCATTTTGAATTTGCTCTACGAGAAAGACATCCGTCTCGCGTTTTTGACGAACGGGCAGAGCGTCCCAGATGACATCGTGCCCGCGACGCCGGATGCGCTCGCGGATCTTCTGTTGAGGGAATGAGCATGGATCAAGCAGAACGTTTGCGTGAGCTCGCAAAAAACCGCCCGCCACAGGAACCTGCTGCGGCGGGCGTCTCGTATATCACGCCGCCGCCGGAAGTCGTGCATGCACCGCAGTCCTCCGCACCAACGGCTGCCTTTGGTAAGGGCACGCGCGTCATCGCCGTCACGAGCGGCAAGGGCGGCGTCGGCAAGACGAATTTCACGGTGAATCTCGCCATCGCGCTCCGAGAGGCGGGGAGCCGCGTGCTGATCCTCGATGCCGACCTCGGCATGGCGAATGTCGACATCGTCATCGGCTCGTCATCAAAAAAATTTTTGCTGAACCTCCTCGACGACGGCGTCGAGCTCGCGGACGTCCTCGTGCACGGGCCGTACGGCGTCGAATTCATCCCCGGCGGCTCCGGACTGGAGAAAGCGCAGACGCTCCATGATGACGAGCGCCGGATCCTTTTGGAAAAACTCGCAGGCGTCGGCAGCCTCGCGGACATCATCCTCATCGACACGGGCGCAGGCCTCGGCAAGAACGTCATGGATTTCATCCTTGCGGCCGGCGAAGTGCTGCTCGTCACGACGCCGGAGCCGACGTCGCTGACGGATGCGTATGCCGTCATGAAAGCGTACAGCCGCTATGCGGAGCACCCGGACTTGCAGCTCGTCGTCAACCGCGTCTATGACGATCGCGAGAGCCGCGACGTCACGGCAAAGCTCCAGCAGACCGCCGAGCGCTTCCTGCACATGGAAGTCGGCTGCCTCGGCTACCTCTATGAGGATACGAGCGTCATGCGCGCCGTGCGGAGGCAGACGCCGTTTTACGTCGCCACGCCGGACGCCATCGCTTCGCGTTGCGTCCGCGCGATGGCACAAAGCCTTCTTTATGGGACTCCGGTCGTAGTCGAACGCGGCTGGCGCGGATTTTTACAAAGGATTTTCCATTTTTCACGTTAAACATGGAGGAACTTTTCTATGGCAGGCGAATTACTAAAAGCAGGAACTGTATTGAAGATCGGCCAGCGCATCGAGTTCTATGTCGAGAATGATGACAATCGCTACGCGAGCCGCATCGAGGACATGACGAAGAAAGAGATCGTCGCCGCCCTGCCTGTGAACCGGCAGCGCGTGCCGATCATCCCGCGCACAGGCTCGCGCATTTACGCGCTCGCCGTCGGCGATCAATGCCGCTACCGGTTTTTCTCCACGTATCTCGGCACGTCGAAAGTCGATGGGCGCATCCCCGTCTGGAGGATCACGCGCCCCGAGACCGTCGAGCGTCACCAGAACCGCGAGTTCGTACGCGTGCGCGTCGACCTGCGCGTGCGGGCACGGCTCGTCGGCGACGATGGGTCGATCGGCGACGCGATCGAAACGCGGACGATCGATCTTTCCGGCAACGGCGTCGCCATCGTCCTCAAAAAGCCCGTCAAAGTGGACAGCCAGATGGCGCTCGAGATCTTCGATATTCCAGAAGTGGGAACCTTGGAAATCATGGCGCGCGTCGCACGCTGCCAGCAGGTCATGATCGATGAAGAGCACGCGGTGTATCACGTCGGCGCGCTTTTAGAGCATCTTGACCGCCGCACGATGAACCAGGTCGTGCGCTATCTCTTCACCGTGCAGCGAAAGGCCATCGCCAAGGGCATCTCCGGGAACTTGTGATTGCGTTTTTAGAGGGGGTAGCAGGATGATTCGTATCCTGATTGCCGACGATTCCGCGTTCATGCGGAAAGTTTTGACGGACTTGTTCAAAAAACAGCCCGATTTCGAGGTCGTGGGTACGGCAGTGAATGGCCGTGATGCCGTGGAAAAAGTCAAAGCGCTGCATCCTGATCTCTTGACGCTCGACGTGCAGATGCCCGTCATGGACGGGCTCAACGCGCTCGCCGTCATCATGGAGACGGCGCCGATGCCGGTCGTGATGCTTTCGAGCCTCACGCAGGAAGGCACGGACGAGACGATCCGCGCGCTGTCGCTCGGCGCCATTGATTTCATCAGCAAGGCGGGCGGCTCGATTTCGCGCATTGACACGATCGAGAGCGACATCCTCGCAAAATGCCGGGCAGCCGCGAAGGCAAACGTCAAACGCGCGCTCACGGGCACGCGGGCGGCAGAGAAGGCGGAGTCGGAACGGCTCGCGAAGGAAAAATCCGCACCGCTCGGTGTGCGCCATGTCGCGCTTCCGAAGCGCACGGGCCTGAAGTTCCCTCAGAAGTCCGGTTTGCCGGAGCCGCAGCCAAAGGCCGCAAGCCCCTTCGCCAAGCGTGAAAATCCATTGCTCGCCCGCCGCAAGCCGACGCTCACGCCCCATGCGACCCCGTCGCCTGCGGCGGCGCCAGCCGCTTCCGGTCATGGCAGCAGCAAGCTCGTCGCCATCGGCACATCGACGGGCGGCCCGCAAGCGCTGCAGAATGTCATCACGCGCCTGCCCGGCGACCTGCCGTGCGGCGTCGTCGTCGTGCAGCATATGCCGGCAGGCTTCACGAAGTCCCTCGCGAACCGCTTGAATACGCTTTCGAAAGTGGAGGTCAAGGAAGCGGAAGACGGCGATATCATAAAGCCCGGGCACGTCTACATCGCGCCGGGCAACTATCACATGCGCGTCACCTCGTCGGGCGGCACGCGGAAGATCGTGCTCGGGCAGGACCCGCCGGTCGGCAATCATCGCCCAGCGGTCAACGTGCTTTATGATTCTGTCGCGCCCGTCGGGAAGAATCTTGTGGCCGTCATCATGACGGGTATGGGCAGCGACGGCACGGAAGGCATGAAGAAGATCAAAGCGCAGGGCGGATATTCCATCGCGCAGGACGAAAGCACCTGCGTCGTCTACGGTATGCCGAAATCCGTCGTCGACGCCGGCCTCGCTGATGAGGTCCGGCCAGTCACAGACATCGCACGCGCCATCGTGGTTGCGGTTGAGAAATAAAGGGAAGCAAAGGGGAGGACACCAATATGGATACGAATCAGTACATGGACATGTTCCTCGACGAGTCGCATGAGCATCTGCAGTCGCTGAACGATGGCCTGCTGAGCCTCGAGGACAACATGGAAGACACGTCAGTCGTCAACGAGATCTTCCGCAACGCGCACACGCTGAAAGGCATGTCGGCGACGATGGGCTTCAACAAGATCGCGGAGCTCACGCATGAGATGGAGGACGTCCTCGACCTCATCCGCAAAGAGCAGCTGAAGCTCAACGAAGACATCATCGATACGTTGTTCAAATGCGTCGACTCGCTGACGCAGATGGTCGACAGCGTCGGCAATGGCGAGGCGGAAGATGTCGTCGACGTCTCGGACCTCGTGAAAAAACTCAGCTCCATCTCGAAACCGGATCAGGCGGCCGCAGCAGCGGCTCCAGCCGCGCCCGCTGCAGGTGCGGCGCCAGCAGCAGCGCCTGCTGGCATCTCTATCGAGCTCACGGATGTCGACAAAGACGTCATCAAGCAGGCGACGGCGCAAGGCCTCCAGGCCATCCACGCGCGCGTGACGCTCGCAGATACGTGTCTCCTGAAGTCCGCGCGTTCCTACATGGTCATGAACGCGCTCGATGAAATCGGTGATGTCGTGAAATCCGTGCCGAGCTCCGAAGACCTCGAGCAGGAGAAATTCGACAAGAGCTTTGATGTCATCGTCGTGACGTCGCAAGAGGAAAAAGGCGTCCAAGATGCCATCAACTCCATTTCGGAAATCTCGAAAGTCGAGACGAACATCGTAAACCTCGACGCACCGAAGAAAGAAGAACCGAAACCAGCGCCTGCTCCGGCAGCTGCGCCTGCACCGGCACCGGCTGCAGCGGCTCCAGCGCCCGCGAAGAAAGCGGCGCCGGCCCCCGCGAAGAAGCCAGCAGCAGCTCCTGCCGCGAAGCAGAAAGTCCATCACAGCCAGTCCGTCCGCGTCGACATTGAGAAGCTCGACAACCTCATGAACCTCATGGGCGAGCTTGTCATCAACAAGGTCCGCCTCGAGCAGATCGGCCAGACGCACCGCCTTGCCGACCTCACCGAGACGCTCGAGCAGATGGATCGCGTGACGACGGATCTCCAGAACATCGTCATGAAAGTCCGCATGGTCCCTGTGAGCTCCGTCTTCAACCGCTTCCCGCGCATGGTCCGCGATATCGCGAAAGAACTGAATAAGGAAATCAACCTGACCATCGAAGGCGAGGAAACCGAGCTCGATCGTACCGTCATCGACGAGATCGGCGACCCGATCATGCATCTTCTCCGCAACTCCTGCGACCACGGCGTCGAGGAACCGGACGTCCGCGAGAAGAAAGGCAAGCCGCGCGCCGGCGAAGTTGGCCTCATCGCGCGCCACGAAGGCAACAACGTCGTCATCATGGTCACGGATGACGGCGCCGGCATCGATGCGACGAAAATCAAAAACAAGGCCATCGAGAAAGGCATGCTCACGCAGGAAGAAGCCGACAAGATGGACGATGCCGATGCCGTGCGCATCATCTTCGCGCCGGGCTTCTCCACGGCGGAAAAGATCTCTGACATCTCGGGCCGCGGCGTCGGCATGGATGTCGTGCGCAGCAAGATTGAAGCGCTCTCCGGTCACGTCGATGTCGAGACGAAGATCGACGAAGGCTCCGTCTTCAAGATCAAGCTGCCGCTGACGCTCGCCATCATCCAGGCCATGCTCGTGCGCGTGCAGGAAGAAATGTACGCCATTCCTCTCGGCTCCATCGACAGCACGATCAATATCCAGCCGGACGAGATCAAGACGGTCCAGAACAAGGAAGTCATCGTCCTGCGCGGCGAGATCATCCCGATCATCCGCATGGAGAAGATGCTCCAGGTGCCGCACGTGAAAGATTCCGACGAGACGTTCGTCGTCGTCGTCCACACGGGCGAGGCAAAGGCCGGCATCGTCGTCGACAGCCTCATCGGCCAGCAGGAAATCGTCATCAAGACGCTCGGCAGCCTGTTCACCGGACTCAAGATGTTCTCCGGCGCCACCGTCCTCGGCGACGGCCGCGTCGCGCTCATCCTTGATGTCGCCACGATGATGCAGTAAGGGGAGGTAACCAGACCATGGCTAACAACGAAAATGCAGTCACGACCGAGGAAAATCTGCAGGTCGTCGCTTTCAAGCTCCGCAATGAGGAATACGGCGTCAGCATCCTGAACGTCCAGGAGATCCGCAACCTCACCGATATCACGCGCGTCCCGTTCGCGCAGGATTTCATCAAAGGAGTCATCAACCTGCGCGGCAGCGTGCTGCCCGTCATCGATCTCAAGCAGCGCCTCGGCCTCGAGGAAACGCCGTACACGGATGACACGCGCATCGTGACGGTCAACATCGGCGACCTCCATGTCGGCATGCTCGTCGATGCCGTCACGGAAGTCCTCACGCTCACGGCAAAGCCGCTCGATCCGAAGAAAGCCATCAATGGCAAAGACCTCACGAAGTTTTTGAGCGGCATTGGCAACATCGACGGCCGCCTCATCATCATGCTGAACCTCGAAGAGATCATCGGGCTTCCCCCCGAGGGGAAATGACGCTTTAAAATCGGAAGACAAAAGACTTTCGTAGGTGAGGAGTCATCTTATGTGTGAAGAAATGAAATTATCGCCGGCACAGATTGACGCCCTGCGCGAAATCGGCAACATCGGCGCAGGCAATTCGGCGACGGCTCTCTCGCAGATCATCAACCGCCGCATCGACATGAATGTGCCGCGCGTTTCGATGGTTCCTTTGGAACAAGTGCCGGAGCTCGTCGGCGGCCCGGATGCCATCGTCGTCGGCATCTTCCTGCGCGTCTACGGCAAAGCTCCCGGCAACATCCTCTTCCTCCTGCCGCAGAAGAGCGCTTACTACCTCGTGGACACGCTCATGGGGAAGAAACACGGGGAGACGGACAAGCTCGATTACATGGACGAGTCCGCACTCATGGAAATCGGCAACATCCTGTCGGGCGCGTACCTCAATGCATTCTACACGTTCACGCAGATTTCCATGCTGCCCTCGATCCCGGCGCTTGCGATGGACATGGCTGGAGCCATCCTCAACGTCGTGCTCGTCCAGCTCGGACAGATGGGCGATCAGGCGCTCGTCATGGAGACGGAATTCCTTGCTGAGGATGACGGCATCAACGGCCATTTCTTCCTCGTGCCGGATCCGGGTTCCCTCGAGACGCTGATCAAAGCAGTAGGAGTTGAATGAAATGGCCGAACTGATCAGAGTTGGGATGGCTGATTACAAGGTCGGCAAAAGCCCAGCTACCATTATAAGTTATGGACTTGGCTCCTGCGTCGGCATCTCCCTGTACGACCCGCAGCTCAAAGTCGGCGGCCTCTTGCACATCATGCTGCCGGACAGCACGCAGGCGCGCCCGTCGGACAACCCCGCAAAATTTGCGGACACAGGCCTGCCGCTCATGCTGAAGGACGTCCTCGCGCTCGGCGCGTCGAAATCGCGCCTCGTCGCGAAGATGGCAGGCGGTGCACAGATGTTTGCCTTCGCGAATGCGACGGACATCATGCGTGTCGGTGCACGCAACGCAGAAGCAGCGAAGAAGATGCTCCAGAAGCTCGGCATCCGCATCCTCGCGGAGGACACGGGCGGCACGTATGGCCGCACAGTCTCGATTAACTTGGAGAACGGCATGTACCGGGTCAAGACCATCGACAAGGGAGAAAAAGAAATCTGATGTTCAAGATTGGCATGGCGCTCGTCTTTGCCGTCATCGCTGCTCTCGTCGTCATCATCGCAGGCGTTCTCGGTTCGCCACGCCTCTTGACCGTCTTTTTGCGCGCGTTTCTCGCATTTGTCGTCACGTGGGTGGCTTGTTGGCTCGTGCTCTTCTTGCTCGAAGCGAAAGGCGTCGTGGGATTCGACAAAAACCTCGAACTCCTCGCGGATGAAGATGCGGAGCCGACGGATGAGGAACTCAAAGCCCTTGCGGATGAGGCAGAAGCTGGAGAGGACGCAGATGCGGCAGAGCACGGGACGGAAGGCGAAGCGGAAGAAACCGAAGGAGGATTCCAACCGCTTTCGACCGACAACTTGAAGCATATGGATACGTCGGGGAACGCGTGACCTCTGGCAGAAGAGCTTTTAGCAAGAAGCGCGTGATGTGAAAAAGAGGGGAGGCGGCAGCGCATGGAACGCGATGAAGTGTCTGAAGAGGACGTTTCCCGGATGTGGGAAGCGTATGAAAAGGTGCGCGACAATGCATCGCGCAACGACCTGGCAGAATACTACCTCCCGCTCGTGCGCTATACGGCTGGCCGCCTCGCCATCAGCCTGCCGTCGCATGTGGATCGCGACGACCTCCTCTCGAGCGGCTTTTTTGGCTTGCTCGATGCCATTGAGCGCTTTGATGCTGCGCGGAATATCAAGTTTGAGACATATGCGAGCGTCCGCATCCGCGGCGCGATGGTGGATTACCTGCGCGCAAAAGACTGGATGCCGGTCACGGCGCGCTCGCGCGTGCGCAAGTACGGCGACACGATGGCGAAGCTCACGAACGAGCTCGGGCGTGCGCCGACGGATGAAGAAATTCAAAAAGACATGGCGCTCGATGACAAGGAGTTTCGCCAGCTTCAGGCGCAGCTTGCCATGGCGACGATGCTGCCGATCGACGATATGGGAATAGAGCTTGAGGCATCCGCGCCGAGTCCGTCTGCGTCCATGGAAGCAGAGGAACTCAAAAAAACGCTCGCGAAAGCTATCGACAAGCTGCCGGAAAAAGAACGGATGGTCGTTTCCCTCTATTATTACGATGAACTGACGCTCAAGGAAATCGCGCAGATCCTCCATTTGACGGAAGCGCGCATTTCCCAGTTGCATACGAAGGCGGTTTTTCGTCTGCGCGGCTCGCTCGCGCGCATGAAAGCGAGCCTGTTTTGAACGTGTTTTGAAACCGGAAGGAGCCCCAGGCCATGGAAGAGGAAGCAAAAGAAACCAGCGTCGGCGGGCAGGAAGCCGGATATCTCTTTGAGTTCAAGAAGGATGGCGTGTTCCTGACCGTTTACCCGACGGCGGGCAACACAATCCTCTACGAACTTTCTGACATGCGGCAGATTCTCTATGATTATGGCGTCAATGACTATGATATCCTGACGCTCGCGAAGACCGTGCGCAAGGCGGACGGCGAGCCCGTGAAGCTCTCGGATCATTTCACGGCCCCCACAGAGTCAGGGCTTGCCGATCTTGATGCGGCCGTGTTGCCGTTCGCATCAGCAGCACCGACGGAATTCGCCGGCATCACGGTGGACATCAGCTCGGACAAGCTTACGGCGACGGTCCGCTATGATGTCACGAAGGGCACGCGCCCGCCTGCACCGCAGCTCATCCGCGATGCACTTGAAGCGAAAGGCGTCGTCTACGGCATTGACGATGAAGCGATTGAGAAAGGCTCGAAGGCGCTGGAATCCTTCGTCGCGGCAAAGGGCACGCCAGCCGTGCCGGGGCAAAACGCCTATATCGACAAGAAATTCGATCTTTCCCATAAAGGCCATCCGAAAGTCGTCGAGTATGACCGTGTCGACTACAAGGACATGAATCTTTTCGTCCTCGCGAGAGCAGGACAGCTCATCGCCGTGCGCGTGCTGCAGACACAAGGGCAGCCGGGGACGAACGTGCTCGGCAAGACGATAGCGGCGCGCAATGGCCGGCCGATTCCCTTCACGGCGGGCAAAAATACGGAGATTCGTGACGAGAACAAGCTGTATGCGCTCATTGACGGACAGATTGTGGAAGAAGGCAAGCGCATCTCCATCGACCCGCACCTCAAGATTTCGGGCTCCGTCGGTGTCGGCACGGGCAACATCGAGTTTGCTGGCAGCGTTGAGATCACGGGCGGTGTCGAGGCGGGCTTCATCGTCCATGCGACCGGCGACATCCAGATTGGCGATGGCGTGGCCGGCGCTGAGGTCATGGGACGCAACGTTTTCATCTCGGGCGGCATCACAGGCCAGGGACGCGGCAAGATTGCGGCGAAGGAAGATGTGCGCGCAGCTTTTGTTGAAAACGGCCTCATCGAAGCCGACCGCGACATCTACATTTCTGATGTCGTGCTGCATTCGACGCTGAAGGCCGGCAAGAAGATCATCATCGAAGATGGACGTGGGCTTGTGACGGGCGGATACCTCGCAGCTGGCGAGGAGATCCGTGCGAAGTGCGTCGGCAATCAGGCGTTCGTCGCGACGCGCCTCATCGTCGGCGTCAATCCGGCGCTCGCGCAGAAGTATCAGAAAGCGTGCCGCGAATACAAGGAAGACAAGCAGCGCCTCGAGCAGATCACGAACGTGCTGAACACGTTCTCGAAAATCGACGTGACGCTTTTGCCACAGAATCGCATCGACCAGATCAATGCGCTCACGCGTTCGCAGTTCCCGCTCGCCGGCAAGATCAAGCGCACGGAGGCGGAGCTCAAGAAGCTCCAGGACGAGCTTTCAAAGATGGAGGGCGGCAAGATCCGCGTGCAGGACATCCTTTATCCGGGGGTCAGCGTGTCGATCAATTCCGTGCTGCGCAATTTTCATTCGGAAGTGCGCGGCTGCACGCTCTCCGTCGATGACGACGAGGTGTCAATCGGCCCGTATTGAGTAAAATTTGAGTGTTTGCAAAGGAGGAGTTCCTCATGGATGTCACACCGATGAGCATGCAGATGGTCGTGCCACGCGTTTCGGACGCGGCTCAAGTCCAGCAGAACCTCAACCAGGCGGCGGCAATGCAGCAGGATTTCGAAGCCATCCGCGAAAACGAGGATGCGAAGCTCAAGGAGACGCAGGTCCGCACGAAGGACAATCCCGAAGACGGCCGCATCAAAGATGACCCGAACCGCCATGGACAAGGCGGATATGAAGGCGGCGGGCGGAAACGCAAGAACGGGCAGGACGAAGAGATGGAAGAAGATACGATGGCTGTCGATCCGACCCGCGGCCATCACCTCGATATTTCTTTTTGACGATTTTATGTGTGCCATCGGATGGAGATTGTGACCTGTCCGATGGTGTTTCTTTTGGCAAAAATTTGATGATGGGAGTTTGATATCCTTTGATGACTTATTTCATGGCGTTGCTCATCGTGGTCGGCGCCGGCCTCGTTTTCCTCGCGAAATACATCACGCGACAGCGGACAGCTCCCCGGCGAGCGCATGAAGATATGGCCCGCTCGACGGAGCAATTGAGGCGCGAGCTCGAGCGCTCGGGCGGCGAGATCGTGCGCCGCATGGGCGGCCATGTCGAGCGGCTCGAGTCGCTCATCGCGGAAAGCGACCGCCGCGCGGACAGCCTCGACGCGCAGCTCACGGAGCTCCACACGCTCTCGCAGACGATTGACAAGGAAATTGACGAGCTCCGTGCTGCCGAGCAGGACGCCAGGCGCGAGCAGCAGCTGGCCTCGCAGCTCCTCGGCGAGCTCCGCGCGGCGGCTGCGGGCGCTGCGGCCATGCGTCAGGCCGTGCCGATGACGCAGCCGACCCCGCCTCCCATCGAGCGCGTCGATGTGCAGGATTTCACGCGTGTCCTCGAGCAATCGATGGCACGCGATGATCTGCGCCAAGTAGGCACCGTACCTGCCTATGTCCCGACAGCCGATGCCGTCCGCACGGCTTCGACGGTCGCACAAACTATGCAAGGACGGAGCCAGGCGCAAGAACTTGCAGAACGAAAGGGAACGACGGTGCCGCATCCTGTGATGGGGGGCAAGGAGGCAAGTGTGATGATGCCGGAGCCTTCTATCCCGCTGAATGATTCCTCTCCGTCGGTTCAAGCACCAGCTCCGGGACGGACGGTGTCAACGGAAGAACAAGCGGAGGTTTCTGCGGCTTCTGCACAAGAGATGGAAGCATCATCGAGTACGGAGGAAGACGACAGCACTCGCAGCGCCGCGCGCGTGCGCGCGCTGCTCCTTTCCGGCTGGACGGTCGAGGACGTGGCGCGCGAGACGGGCATGGGCAAAGGCGCTATTGAGCTCATGCAAGAAATGATCCGCCGCCAGATTGCTGACGACGGGCGCAGCGCATAACTGCAAGACGGTGAAGATTTCACAGATATTTTGTTGCTGATTGAGGTTATAAGTTGTTTATGATATAATGATACTGGTTCGAATTTGGTGCTTGACAAGGGAAGCAGGGGTGGATGCGCTATGATTATTAAAAGCAACATGGATGCGATCCGGAGCCGCAACCAGCTCCGGGCGAATGACAAGCAGCTGGCCAAGGACTTGAAGAAAATTTCTTCCGGGCAGAAGATCAATAGCGCGGAGGACGGCGCGTCGGAATATTCCATCGGCAAGAAGATGGATGTCATGATCCGCTCGCTCGATCAGGACATCGACAACTCGAAGACGGGCCGCAATCTCGTGGCGACGGCGGAAGGCGGCATCCAGGAGATCGTCAACAATCTTCGCGACATGAAGGCGATGGCGATCAATTCGGCGAACGATCACAACACGGACGCGGATCGCGCGACGCTCGAAAAAGAATTTTCCAGCCGCATGGGGACGATCACGGATATCGCGGCGACGACGAATTACAATGGGCGGTTGTTGCTCAATGGCGACTTTGGAATGGATTTTGATCGTGTGGAGAGCGTGCCGGTTCCACATTATACACAGAAAACCATTACCGTCGGCCCTCCAAGCGTGACGGTAAAGCCGGCGACGTCGGGGTATTCGCCCGCAGGTGGCACTACGACGCGATTTGTGATTGTACAAGATAATGCAGTGACAGACTTGACAAAAGGATTTTCGGCGGCGACGAATACGGTGTCGGGCTCTGTAAGATTTGTTCGGTTAAATGAAACGGTACAGAACGGCTTTTTGCCATCGTCTGGTACGAGCACCGGCATCCGGGTGAAAATGGATTTCACTGCGGCGAATTTGAATGGCGGCACCGTGCCATCTGCCTTGAATCAACAAGGATTTTGCATTGGCTGTAGTGGATGCGATCAATATATCAATATCGTTTTCGACGATAGTACAACGGCAACGACGCTCGAGGGCTCTTTTTATCAGGATATGACCTATACGATCGGTGTCAAGAATGTCACAAGCTTGAGTGATTTGCCCAAAGCGATCTACGATGGGATTTCCAGTCAGAATGGCACAAAAACGTTTGATACGGCAGGATGTGAAACGGGGTCTGGCTCCGTGACAGGCGTTCGGGTTGATACAAATCATAGTTTGCATCTTGAGACCGATGGAACAGATTATTATCTCGTGAAGGGGGAACAGTCGCTTTATATTGCATTGATGGATTCGGGCAAGGTGGCTGGTGAAGCGTCGGAAGATGATTTAAAAAAGATGCTGAAAGGGTTCGATGGCAAGCCGGGGACGTATGCGATCCAGAATCCCGTTACGCAAACTGTTACCGATGTGACGTATACGTATAAGCAAGAGGAAGTTCATCACGAAGGCAAGCCTCTGATCATCCATACCGGCCCGAAGGCGAATCAGCATCTGCGCGTCTTTATCAACAGCATGCACCCCATTGCCTTGGGCATCAATCGTGCGACGATCGTCACGCGGGACAAGGCGTTGGAGTCTTTGGGAATCATCGATGCTGCGATTGATTATTCGCTCAATGAAGCGACGCGCATGGGCGCGTATCAGAGCCGGCTGACGCAGACGGAAAGCAACCTCGTGACGAGCGACGAAAACACCGTAGCGTCGAAGAGCGCCATCATGGATACCGATATGGCGAAGGCCATGGTGCAGTACACGAAAAGCAGCGTGCTGACGCAATCTGCCCAGCTCATGCTGGCGCAGGCGAATCAGAACAGCAGCAGCGTCTTGAGCCTGTTGCAGTAAAACAGAACATCCAGACAAGCAAAAGCGCTCGGAATCATCCGGGCGCTTTCGTTTGCTTGTGTAAAATTTTCGTGGCAGAGGCTTCAGAATGTCTCTTCGTGCACCTTGTCCCACATGATTTTTTCTTCCGCGTGCGGGCGCATGGCTTTGCCGATGTGGCCGAGCGAGAGGACGGCTTGCATCTTGTACGAGGCGGGGAAGCCGAGCAGGCTGCGGACGTAGTCTTCCGTCGTCTGACCGTCTTCGGCCTTGCGATCGCGGCCTTGGATGTAGCAGCTGCCGAGGCCGAGCGTGCTCGCCTCGAGGTGCATGTACGCCGTCGCGATTGTGCAGTCTTCGACGAGCGTGTCCGTCTTTTCGGGATCGCCGACGACGACGATCGCGCAGGCGGCTTTCGCGAGCATGCGCGCGACGCCGACGCGGCAGAGCGAGAGTTTCTCGAGCATCGCGCGGTCTTTGACGACGATGAATTCCCACGGGTACTTCGATTTGCCCGTCGGCGCCATGAGGCCGGCCGCGAGGATTTTCTTGAGGTCATCGTCTGCGATCGGCTCGTCGGTGTAGACGCGGACGCTGCGGCGCTTCAAAAATGCTTCATACATATCGGACATGTTGGGTGCCTCCTTTTGTCTTGCTTGGCTACGAGTCTCTTTCTATTATACCGAATTGTGCCGCGCTTTGCTACAAAACGCTCTAGCCATAATGAAAAATATTTGCTATGATAGTGGCAGAACATCTCAGGAGGAACACAAGTTGTCAGAATTACAGAAAGAATTGCAGAGCGAAATCGCGAAGCGCCGCACGTTTGCCATCATTTCACATCCAGATGCCGGCAAGACGACGCTGACGGAGAAGCTGCTCCTCTACGGAGGCGCCATCCATCTCGCGGGCTCGATCAAGTCCCGCAAGACGCAGCGTCATGCCGTCTCGGACTGGATGGAGATCGAGAAGCAGCGCGGCATTTCCGTCACGAGCTCCGTTTTGCAGTTCGACTATGCGGGCTGCCGCATCAACATCCTCGACACGCCGGGCCATCAGGACTTTTCCGAAGATACGTACCGCACGCTCATGGCCGTCGACAGCGCCGTCATGGTCATCGATGTCGCGAAGGGCGTCGAGGCGCAGACGAAAAAGCTGTTCAAGGTGTGCAGCGACCGCGGCATCCCCATTTTCACGTTCGTCAACAAGCTCGACCACTACGGCAAGGCGCCCTTGGACCTCATGGACGAAATCGAGAACGTCCTCGGCATCCGTTCGTATCCGATGAATTGGCCGATCGGGCAGGACGGGCAGTACATGGGCGTGTATGACCGCCGCGAAAAGAAAATCTTGCTGTTCGCCGCGGACACGACGCATGGGCAAGAGGCGCGCGTCGCCGATGTCTATGAGCCGGACGACCCGGAGGCCATCGCGCGCATGGGGCAGGACACGTACGATCAGCTCATGATGGACATCGAGCTTCTCGACGAGGCCGGCGAAGCGTTTGATATGGACAAGGTCAACGCGGGTGAGCTCACGCCGATGTTCTTCGGCTCGGCCATGACGAACTTCGGCGTGCAGGATTTCCTCGAAGGCTACATCCGCATGGCGCCGACGCCACAGCCCAGAAAATCGAGCGACGGCCTCATTGCGCCAGACGATGAAAAATTCTCGGGCTTCGTCTTCAAAATCCAGGCGAACATGAATCCCGCGCATCGCGACCGCCTCGCGTTCATCCGCATCTGCTCGGGCAAGTTCGAGCGCAATATGGAAGTCTGGCATGAGCGCAGCGATCGACCGATCAAGCTCGCGCAGCCGCAGCAGTTCCTCGCGCAGGATCGCCAGATCGTCGAGACGGCGTACCCTGGGGACATCATCGGTCTCTTTGACCCGGGCATCTTTGGCATCGGCGACACGATCTGCGATGCGGGGCACAAGTTTAAGTATGCGGATTTCCCCGTGTTCCCACCGGAAAAATTTGCGCGCGTGCAGGCAAAAGACACGATGAAGCGCAAACAGTTCGTCAAGGGCATCGAGCAGCTGACGCAGGAAGGCGCGATCCAGCTGTTCCAGCAGGCTGGCGCCGGCACGGAAAGCTACATCGTCGGCACGGTCGGCACGCTGCAGTTTGAAGTGCTCGAGTACCGCCTCACAAATGAGTACAACGTGGACATCGAGATGCAGATGCAGCCGTACGAAGTCGCGCGCTGGATGGCGTACGAAGACGGCCGCGAGGTCACGCCCGCGAGCCTCCACGGCGCCGACCGCGGCATGTTCGTCTACGACCGCCACCAGAATCCCGTGCTGCTCGTCAACAATGAATGGGCGCTCGGGTGGATCACGGACAATAATCCGGATTTGATTTTGAATCATGTTCCGTTCGACAAAAAAGAAGCGTAATGCAGCGGAGGACGGGGGCTTCGGGCCGGTTCGCTCCGCGTGAATCTGCCCTCGCGAATAAGGTGTAGACGATGGAGGGCCAGAATGTCCGCTACGGATTTTCACGCTGCGCTCACCGTCCCCAAGCCCCGCCCTCTCGGTATGTTTGCGCTTGAAAGAAGGTTTCTTATGATAAAGAAGGGAATCATCCTTGCAGGTGGTTCGGGGACACGTTTGTATCCCTTGACGCGCGTCGTTTCGAAGCAGCTTATGCCGATTTACGACAAGCCGATGATCTATTATCCGCTGTCGACACTGCTCTTGGCGGGGATCGACGATATCCTCATCATCACGACGCCGGAGGATTCGCAGCTGTTTTCTGCGCTCCTCGGCGATGGCAGCCAGCTCGGCATCTCGATCCAATACGCCGTCCAGCCGCGGCCGGAAGGTCTCGCGCAGGCGTTCCTCATTGGTGCGGACTTCATCGCAGGCGATGCGTGCGCGCTGATCTTGGGCGACAATATTTTCTACGGCTCCGACCTCGCCCAGCTCGTGCAGCGTGCGACGGCACAGGAAGATGGCGCGACGGTGTTTGCCTATTACGTCCGCGACCCCGAACGTTATGGCGTCGTCGAGTTTGACAAATCTGGAAAGGCGCTGTCGCTTGCAGAAAAGCCGAAGCAGCCGCGCTCGAATTATGCCGTGACCGGCCTCTATTTCTATGACAAGGACATCGTCGACATCGCGAAGACCATCTGCCCGTCGGAGCGCGGCGAGCTCGAGATCACCGACGTGAACAAGCGCTATCTCGAAGCGGGAAAGCTCCACGTGGAGAAGATGCGCCGCGGCTATGCCTGGCTCGACACGGGAACGCATGACAGCCTCCTCGCGGCTGCGAGCTTCGTCGCGACCATCCAAGCCCGCCAAGGCCTCAAGGTCGCGTGCATCGAGGAGATCGCGTATCGTATGGGGCACATTGACAAGGAACAATTGTTGCGCCTCGCAGAACCTTTGAAAAAGAATGAATACGGAAAGTATCTCATTCAGCTGGCGAGGGAATAAGGATTGTTTGGGCGCGCGAGTCACGTTGTAACTTCGGGAGGTCTGGGACTTTCCCTCGAAAATTTTTAAATCGAAGATTTACTTTTTCGAGGGGAAGCCCCGGACCGACTGCGAGCGAGAAGATAACATCGCGAGCCAATCTCGAAAGGATCTACATTTCATGAACATTCTCGTGACCGGCGGTGCCGGTTTCATTGGCAGCAACTTCATCTATTACGAACTCAAAAACCATCCCGCAGACAACATCATCTGCCTCGACAAGCTGACGTATGCTGGCAACCTGCAGACGCTCGACCGCGCGATGAAGAAGGATCACTTCAAATTCATTCGCGCCGACATCGCGGATCGCCGTGCGGTCTATCGCATTTTCGAGACGGAAAAGCCGGACATCGTCGTGAACTTCGCGGCGGAGAGTCATGTCGATCGTTCCATTGAGAATCCGGAAATTTTCCTGCAGACGAATGTCATCGGCACGAGCGTGCTCTTGGACGCTTGCCGCAAGTACAGCATCGACCGCTATCATCAGGTCTCGACGGACGAAGTCTATGGCGACTTGCCGCTCGACCGGCCAGATCTCTTTTTCACGGAGGAGACGCCGCTCCACACGTCGAGCCCGTATAGCGCCTCGAAAGCCTCGGCGGACCTCTTGGTCATGGCGTATCATCGGACGTACAAGCTCCCCACGACGATCTCGCGCTGCTCGAACAACTATGGCCCGTATCATTTCCCCGAAAAGCTCATCCCGCTCATGATCATCAATGCGCTCGCGGACAAGAAGCTGCCAGTCTATGGCACGGGCGAAAATGTGCGCGACTGGCTCTATGTCGAAGATCATTGCGCGGCCATCGATCTCATCATCCGCAAGGGGAGGCCTGGCGAAGTCTACAACATTGGCGGCCACAATGAGCGCCGCAACATCGATGTCGTCAAGACGATCCTCGCAGCCCTCGGCAAGCCGGAGTCGCTCATCGAGCACGTTGCCGACCGCAAGGGCCACGACCGCCGCTATGCCATCGACCCGACGAAGATCCACGACGCGCTCGGCTGGCTGCCGGAGACGAAATTCGAAGACGGCATCCAGCGGACGATCCAGTGGTATCTCGACAACCGCGCGTGGTGGGAAGCCATCATCAGCGGGGACTACCAGAACTATTACGAGAAAATGTACGGCAACCGCCCGCGCCTCATGGAATATTCCACGTTATAAAATTTATCAAAGGAGGCAGAACCCATGTCGGAGGACATCACGTATCCGCTCGAGGATGAGACCTGCAAAAAGCTCGCGGTCTGGCTCTGCGACAACGCGCTGAAAAATACGAGCTACTATGTCCAGGAATGCCGCACGATGCTGCTGGACTACACGCAAAACGGCATGAATGACACGTTGCTCCAAGACATCCGCAATGCGACGGGCCAGCCCGAGCTCACGAAGATCGCGGCGACGGAACTGTTGGACGGCGAAATCAAAAAAGGCCTCGGCCGCCTCGCGCTTTGGGAACGGCAGCCGCGTGACACGAACGCGCGCTTTTTCCGCATGAAATACAATCAGGTGAATTGGGAAGCATGAACATGTTTTTGAAAGCGGCTTCTGTGGCGCTCCTCTGCGGCCTTGCGTGGAGCGCTTTTTCTTGTCCCGCGAAGGCCGCACCCGTGCCGGTCGCCGGCGTCATCGAGGGCTTCTATGGGACGCCATGGACGGAGGACGAGCGCCTCGACATGATCGCGTTTTGCGGTGCGCACGGGCTCAACGCGTACGTCTACGCGCCGAAAGATGATCCGTATCACCGCGACCGCTGGCGCGAGCCGTATCCGAAAGCGCAGCTCGATGATCTCGCAAAACTCATTCATGCGGCGCAGGTGAACAACGTGCGTTTTGTTTTCGCGGTTTCCCCAGGGTTGAGCTTGCAACTGGACGGCGAAGCATCCAAGAAGGACCGTGCGGCGATGTTCGCGAAGCTCGAAAGCCTTTATGCGCTCGGCGTGCGGGACTTCGCCATTTTCTTTGACGACATCGAAAACAAGGACGGGGCAGGGCAGGCCGCGTTCCTCAACGCAATTTCGAAAGAACTTCGTCATCGCCATAAGGACATCGGTGCGCTGCTGACCGTGCCGACGGAATACGATCGCAGCGTTATGACGGATGCCGACGGCATGGCCACGGCTTACACTGTAGCGTTCGCCCAGGCGTTAACGAAGGACATCACGGTCCTCTACACGGGCGAAGGCGTCGCGAAAGGCGGATTGACGCAAGCGCAGCTTGACGCGGCGAACGCGATCTATGGCCGTAAGCTTGGCTTCTGGTGGAATTATCCCGTCAACGACTACGACGAAACAAAGCTCGCGCTCGGCCCTATGGACACGCTGCCGCTCGATGGCGTGCCCGTGGTCTTATACAATCCCATGAAATACGAGCGCCTGTCAAAAATCGCACTGGCAACTGGCGCCGACCTCGTGCGCGATCCGGCGCATTATGATGCGGAAGCGTCGTGGCATCGCGCAATCCGCGAACAATACGGCGACCTCGCGCCCGCCATGCAGACGTTCGCCGATCACAGCACGCACCTCGAAAACAGCTGGGCCGACATCGGCCGCGCCGACGCGCCGCAGCTACGGCAGGAGATGGATGCGCTCTGGGCGGCCATCGAACAAGACGCGCCGGAGCCCGTCATCTTTGGACGGTTGCATGAACTTGACTGGGAACTCGCCAAGACCGAAGAAGCCGTTCGGGCGTTAGAGCAGCAACTCGATCCCGCAACACGCGCGGAATGCCAGCCGCAACTCGCGCAACTTGCTCGCATCGTTGAAGCCGACCGTCTGGGGGTGGAGCTTCTTCGCCATCGTATGGCAGGAGAAACGCCAGACCTCGCGCCGATCGAAGCCGCGCGGCAGGACATCGTTCGTCACGAAACAGAAGCACACATCAGCGACCAAGTAGCGCGGGCGTTTCTTGATGAGTTGATGAATCGCTTGCAGTAACGAATCCGCGTGCAACGTTGTAACTTCTGCCGAGACATAGGCGACCTCTAAGCGCTAAAGCGCTAAGAGCCTGCCTAGGGAGGGCGGGGACTTTCCCTCTGAAAATTTTTAGCCCCGAAGGGGAACTTTTTTCAGAGGGGAAGCCCCCGCCTGACTGCGAACAAGAAGAAAGCTTCGCGAGCAAATTTTCTTGACAATCCACGGTTCCCGTGTTACACTTTGACACATACAACAAAAGCAATGACAGAGAAAAGTAACGTTCTGAAATCTCAAAGAGAGTTGCTGTGTGGTGGAAAGCAACAGAGGAAGGAATGCGAAATACACTCTTGAGCTGCAGGCTGAACGAAAGTAGGCTGTGCCGGACGCCCCCGTTACCATGGACTAGGATATGTGCACGTATCCGAACAAAGCGGCTTGCGAAAGCAAGCAGGGTGGTACCACGAGCTTACACAAAGCCCGCCCCTGTGACAAAAACAGGGACGGGCTTTTTTCGTACCCTGAACCTTGCAAGCACATTTCGTTGTATCTTCGCGACCCGTCTGTAACTTCGGGAGGGCGGGGACGTTCCCTCTGAAAATTTTTAGCCCCGAAGGGGGTACTTTTTTCAGAGAGGAAGTCCCCACCCGACTGCGAACGAGAACCAAACTTCGCGACCACGAAATTAAGGAGGACTTATCCATGATTATTGTTATGAAACCCACGTCCACGGAAGCCGAACTCGCCAATGTCGAGAAGAAGATCAAGAATGCCGGCCTCAAGACGCATCTCTCTGTCGGCGACGATCGCACGATTGTCGGTGTCATCGGCGACAAGAAGATCATTGCAAATCTCGAAATGAACATGATGCCGGGTGTCGAGAAGACCGTCCGCATCACGGAAAAATACAAGATCGTCAGCCGCGAATTCCACCCGGAGGACAGCGTCATTGACGTCGCAGGCGTGCCGGTCGGCGGCAAGCACCTCGCCATCATGGCCGGCCCGTGCGCTGTCGAGTCCGTCGAGCAGCTCGAAGAAGCCGCCGAAGCCGTCGCGAAAGGCGGCGCGCAGTTCCTGCGCGGCGGTGCGTTCAAGCCGCGCACGAGTCCGTATGATTTCCAAGGCCTCGCCGAGCAGGGGCTCAAGATGCTGCGCACGGCCGCCGATCACAATGGCCTGAAAGTTGTCACGGAAATCGTCGACAAGGACGATATGGACCTCATTGGCGAATACGCCGACATCTACCAGGTTGGCGCGCGCAATATGCAAAACTTCCAGCTTTTGAAAGCCCTTGGCAAAGCGAAAAAGCCGGTCATGCTGAAGCGCGGCCTCTCGGCGACGATTCGTGAGTGGCTGAATGCCGCTGAGTACATCGCGGCGGGCGGCAATGAAAACATCATCCTTTGCGAGCGCGGCATCCGCACGTACGAGACGTTCACGCGCAACACGCTCGACCTCTCGGCGGTCGCTGCGATCAAAGAGCTATCGCATCTGCCGATCATCGTCGATCCGTCGCATGGCACGGGCCGCTGGGAAATGGTGCGTCCGATGGCGCGCGCGGCCGTGGCGGCGGGCTGCGACGGCCTCATCATCGAAGTGCACCCGCACCCAGAGGTCGCGCTCTCCGATGGCGACCAGAGCCTCACGCCGAAGAATTTCAACGCGCTCATGGACGAAGTCCGCCAGTTTGGCGCGCTGATGGGGAAGACATTATGAGCGGCGCGGACTTTACGCAGCCGAACCAGCCGCAGCAGGCGACGCTGAAGCTCGCGATCATCGGCGTCGGCCTCATCGGCGGCTCGCTCGGCCTTTGCCTGAAAAAACACATGGGCGACCAGATTTTCATCACGGGTCTCTGCCGCACGCAATCGTCCATGCAGCGCGCGATGGAGCGCGGGGCAGTCGATTTCGCGGGCGATGATCTCGCGAAAGTCGTCGGCAGCGCGGACATCGTCTTTCTCTCGCCGCCCGTGCTGCAGATTGTGCCGATGGTGGAAAAAATCTGCCCGTTCCTCAAACCAGGCGCGATCCTCACGGACGCGGGCAGCACGAAAAACTATGTCTATCAGCATTTGAAGCCGCTGCTGCCCGACGGTGTGACGTACATCGCCGGCCACCCCATGACGGGCAAGGAAAAAAGCGGCGTTGCGGCGGCCGATGCCGATCTCTTCCGTGGCAAGGCCTATGTCATCGTGCCGACGGGCGCGCCGAAAGCCGCCGTCGACAAATTGATGAGCGTGCTGCAATATACGGAAGCGAATTTCACGACGCTCGACCTCGCCACGCATGATCGTTGCGCGGCCGTCATCAGCCATGTGCCGCACGTCACGGCTGCCGCGCTCGTCACGCTCCTCGCGCGCACGGGCGGCGACCGCGAAGCCTGCACGCGCCTCATCGGCGGCGGCTTCAAAGACACGACGCGCATCGCCTCGTCGAATGCCGACATGTGGGCGGACATCTGCATGACGAACGGCCCGGCGATCGCCGACAATCTGCGCGCCCTCCAAGGCATCCTCGGCGAAGTCATCACGGCCTGCGAGACGCATGACCGGCAGTATATCCACGATTATTTCACGGAGTCGAAGACAATCCGCGACGGCTTGCTCGAACATGCAGCGCAGGAGAAGATCGATCCGAACTGATCGGTTCTTTCGCCTTCCCCTCAGGGGAAGGGGGACCGCGAAGCGGTGGAAAGGGTCCCCTGTACGTTTTGTGAATTCGTAGGTCGTAACTCTTCGCGGGTGCGCGCACGAAACCGTTTGGGGTGTCTGCGCGCACCGGCGAAGTCAAAATGCTTGCACGTTCATCAAAACTACAAGCGACCCGCTCCGCCTCGCTATCGCTCGGCACCTCTCCCTAAGGGAGAGGCTTGGTTTGAGAGCCGCAAACTCTTAATTTAATGACATTGCCTTTGGGAGAGGTTTTGGAAAGGATAATTCCCATGAAAATTTCTTTGACGGACCTCGCGCATGCCATCGCCCGTTCCGATGTCGTCCAGTCCTACGTCGATCTCAAAGAAGGGCGCGTGATCGCGCTGCCGGATGCGCCGGCGGATGCGGAGGATGATGCGGCGGCGTTTGATTACGCGATGCAGCTCGAGGAAGACTACGAGCGCTATCTCCCGCTCGCAAATCTCTACGATGGCGTCGAGCCCGACGCCATGCGCGCGTTTGCCGAGGCGCAATCGGCGGCGATGAAAGCGCGGCTGCTTCCCATCCTCGACGCCCCCGGCGCGGCACCGCGCTTTCGCCAGCAGGTGCGGCGGCTGCTGCTCGAGGCCAAGTGGAAGGCGTTCTTGCAGGACTACGTGCGCGAGGTCGCGCGGACGTTCTGCGAAGAGAATGAAATCGAATACGAAGCGTGAGTCTATGATGTGAAAGGGAGAATCGTTACTAGGCCGATTTCTTGTAGATCTATTGCTGAACTTTGCAATTACGACAGCCTCTCCCTTTGGGAGAGGGGGACCGCGAAGCGGTGGAGAGGTAAGCAGGCTCTTAGCGCTTTAGCGCTTAGAGTTCGCTTATGTCGACGAAGTCGACGGTACTTGGGTGCGATAGCCAAGCAAAAAACAAGAAGTCTTCATAGCATCGAGTTGTTAAGACGTAATGCTATGAAGACTTCTTTGTATTTGAGACAAATCGCACCCTTGTACCCTCTCCGCCTCGCTAACGCTCGGCACCTCTCCCAGAGGGAGAGGCTGCTGTAGAAGTTACAGTCGCAATCTTAAGTAAGAAATCAATAATTGTCACAGCCTCTTTGTATTTTCACTTTCCCAGCAATTCCGCTTTCAGTTCTTTATACCGCCGTGTATAGTACGGCCCGTCTTGGGCTTCGCGGTGGTCGAAGCCGTAGGCGCGGCGGCTGACGGCGAGGATCGGGGGCGCTTGGATGCGCTTGGCGATGGCCATGCCCGAAAAGAGGTTCCACCAGCGTTCGAGGTCGGCGATGAATGCTTTGGCGGTCGGGAAGTATTTTGCGACGAGGCCGGGGGCGCAGCCAAGGTTCGCTTCGACCGTGCCTTCTTGATACCACGAGAGCACGTCTTCCGGCGTGGCTTTCTGCCAGCGTTCGATGAACGAGCGGAAGAGGTAGTCGTGATAGGGATATTTGATCGGGTCGCCTTTGCCTTCGTCGACGTTTTGCGCGCTCGAGAGCTCGGCGCTCGGCACGAGGTCGATGATGCCTTGCGGCACGACTTCGTGGTGGTAAACTTCGTTGTTAAGATAGCGCGCGAGGTCGTAGACTTGGTATTTCCAGAGGTCGGCGAGCGCGGCGAGGAAGCCGGACTGGTCGCCGTAGAGCGTCGAGTAGCCGACGGTCGTCTCGGCTTTGTTTGCATTGCACGTGAAGCCGCCGCCAAACGCGGCCGCGGCGCCAGCGAGCACGCGTGCGCTGCGGTCGCGCGCCTGGATGTTTTCGAGGACGAACGAGGAAACCGTGAGATGCGATTCCGTGCCGTTGGCGAGGTGCGTGACGGGCAGCGTTTCCAGTTGTTTCTTTGTGAGATCGACGGCCTCTTGGATCGGCACGATCATGTAGTTGCAGCCGAGATTTTTGGCCAGCTCGGCCGAGAGGCCTTTCGTCGTCGCGGAGTTGAAGACGCTCGGCATGTTGACGAGCAGGAGGTTTTCTGGCCCGATGACGTGCGCGTAGAGCGCGGCGGCGACGGCGGAGTCGATGCCGCCCGAGATGCCGATGACGACGCGATTCATGTGGATGCTCGCGAGGAATTCTTTGATGCCATAAGAAAGCGCGCGATAGATGGCGGCAATCGGCGGCTCGGCGGGCTGCGGCGCGGCGCTCATGGCGTCGATGCGGTCGAGATCGGTCGTGACGACCATTTCCTCGTATGGCGTGCAGACGCGCACGACGCGACCCGTCGCGCTGTAGACCGTACTCGAGCCGTCGAACGTGTAGATCGTTTTGCCGTTGTTTTGCAGGCCGATGTTGTTGACGTAAAAGAGCGGCGTGTGCGCGGCTTTCGCTTGCGCGCCAAAGACGCGGTTGCGTTTGTCATTTTTGCCGAGCGTGTACGGCGAGGCGGAGACGTTGACGAAAAAGTCGATGTCGTGGTGGCGGTTCAGCACGGCAAGCGGCGTGAGGCTGTAGTCGTCGCTCCAGCCGTCTTCGCAGAGCAGGCCGCCAATGCGATAGCGCTGGCCTTTGATGTCGAGCGTGAGCGGCGAGAGCAGGCGCTCGGCTGTCGTGCCGAGCTCGCGCGCGAGCTTTTGCAGGGAAAAGAAATGGCGCGTGTCGTCGAATTCGCGATAGTTCGGCAAGAGCGTCTTGATGATGAAGGGATACGGCATGGAGTCGGGCGAGACGAGCTTTCCTTCCTGCGCGCAGAACAGCGCGTTGTACTTGCGCACGCGGCCGTCGTTGTTTTTCTTTTCCCAATCGACGGCGACGTTGCCGAACAGCACGACGATGCCCTGCGACGCGGCGATGATGTCGCGGCCATAGCTTTCGCAGTCGCGCAAAAACGCGGACTGCTCCCATGCGTCACCTAAAAGATAACCCGGGATGCACATCTCGGGGAAGACGATGACGTCCGCGCCTTGCGCTTTCGCCTCGTCGATCTGCCGCAGCATGGTCGTCGCGTTGACATCGGGATGGCCAGGGGACACTTTCATCTGTGCCATGGCAATTTTCAACATAGGGTTCCACCTCTTGCCAATTTTATGCTATAATGAATGTGTTTTCGCATCAATGTCGCACACGCACGTACATTTGTGTATGCGATGGGCGAAGCACTTGGGTTCATTCTAGCATATTTTCCATCCATATAAAAGAGAGGCGATCGGATTTTGAAGTACATCAGCACGCGCGGCGGAGCCGAGCATTTGACGTCGGCCGAGGCGATTTTGAAAGGGTTGTCGGAAAATGGCGGGCTCTTCGTGCCGGAGACGATGCCCGAGGTGTCGCAGGCGTTCATCGAAGGGCTCGTGCCGCTCGCGTATGAGGAGCGCGCCGTCCGCGTCCTCAAAGAGTTCCTCACGGATTACACGGAGGATGAGATCCGCGGCTGCGTGACGCGCGCCTATGGGGACGGAAAATTCGACACGGAGCGCCGCGCGCCGACGAAGCTTTTGAAAAGCCATAACGTGCTCGAACTTTGGCACGGGCCGACGAGCGCGTTCAAGGACATGGCGCTGCAGCTGTTGCCGCAGCTTTTATCGACGGCGCTGAAAAAGACGGGCGAGACGGACGATGTGCTCATCCTCGTCGCGACATCGGGCGACACGGGCAAGGCGGCGCTCGAGGGGTTCCGAGATGTGCCGCAGACGAAGATCATGGTCTTCTATCCGGACGGCGGCGTCAGCCGCATCCAGCACCTCCAGATGGCGACGCAAGAGGGCGGCAATGTCAATGTCACGGCCGTGCGCGGCAATTTCGATGACGCGCAGACGGGCGTGAAAGAGATTTTTGGCGACAAAGCGTTTGGCGCGGAGCTCGCGCAGGCGGGCGTGAAGCTCTCATCGGCGAATTCGATCAACTGGGGCCGCCTCGTGCCGCAGATCGTCTACTATTTCAGCGCCTACGCCGATCTCTTGGCGGCGAAGCGCATCCAGATGGGCGATGCCATCGACTTCTGCGTGCCGACGGGCAATTTCGGCGACATCCTCGCGGGCTACTACACGAAGTGCATGGGCCTCCCCATCGGCCGCCTCGTCTGCGCGTCGAACAAGAACAACGTGCTGACGGATTTCCTCACGACCGGCACGTATGACCGCAACCGCGCATTTTTCCAGACGATCACGCCGTCGATGGACATTTTGATTTCCAGCAATCTCGAGCGCCTGCTCTACCACATGAGCGGCAGCACGGACGCGGTCGCGGGCTGGATGAAGGAACTGCGCGAGACGGGCAAGTACACGATCCCGCAGGCGCTGCTCGCGAAAATCCAGGAGACGTTCGCGGCCGGCTGGGCCGACGAGGACGCGACGAAAGCAGCGATTAAATCCGCCTACGACACGGAATCTTATATCCCCGACACGCATACGGCGGTCGCCTGGCGCGTAGCCGAGGAATATCAGAAGAAGACGGGCGACCAGCGTCCAATGGTCATCGTCTCGACGGCGAGCCCGTACAAGTTCAACGGCAGCGTGCTCGCGGCGCTCGGCCAGGAGACGGCGGGCAAGGACGAGTTTGCGCTCTTGGATGCGCTCGAATCTCTGAACAGCGATCCGACGCCTGTCGGACTCGCGGCGCTCAAGACGAAGACCGTCCGCCACAAAGATGTTTGCGAACGCGAAGAAATGAGAGCGTTCGCGCGCGCGTTTGCGGATAAATGAATTGTTGACTTTTATGGTAGGATAGGCTATTATTATTTATGGTGCGATACGAAATATCGTGACATCGCACTAGAGAAAATGTTATTTTGACGAAAGAGGTTGAAAGCAAATGGCAAACGTCGATCTCAGCCAGTACGGTATCACTGGCGTCAAGGAAGTCCTCCACAATCCGTCCTACGACGTGCTCTTCAAGGAAGAGACGAAGGAAGGTTTGACGGGCTATGAAGTCGGCCAGGTTTCCGAACTCGGTGCTGTCGATGTGCAGACGGGCAAGTTCACGGGCCGTTCCCCGAAAGACAAGTACATCGTGATGGATGAGAAGTCCAAGGACACGGTTTGGTGGAACTCGGAAGAGTATCCGAATGATAACCATCCAGCGACCCAGGAGATGTGGCAGGCTGCCAAGGAGACGGCGAAGAAAGAGCTGTCCAACAAGGATAAGCTGTATGTCGTCGATGGCTTCTGCGGTGCGAACAAAGACACGCGCATGGCTGTCCGCTTCATCGTTGAAGTTGCTTGGCAGGCGCATTTCGTGACGAATATGTTCATCCGTCCGACGAAAGAAGAGCTTGAGAACTTCCAGCCGAATTTCGTTGTTTATAATGCATCCAAGGGCATCATCGACGGCTGGAAAGAGAAGGGCTTCCGTTCGGACACGGCAGTTCTCTTCAACGTCACGGAGAGAGAGCAGGTCATCATCAATACGTGGTACGGCGGCGAGATGAAGAAGGGCATGTTCTCCATGATGAACTACTTCCTCCCGCTGCAGGGCATTGCTTCCATGCATTGCTCCGCGAACACGGACAAGAATGGCGAGAACACGGCCATCTTCTTCGGCCTCTCCGGCACGGGCAAGACGACGCTCTCCACGGATCCGAAGCGCCTCCTCATCGGCGACGACGAGCACGGCTGGGATGACGCTCTCCACGGATCCGAAGCGCCTCCTCATCGGCGACGACGAGCACGGCTGGGATGACGAAGGCGTCTTCAACTTCGAGGGCGGCTGCTATGCAAAAGTCATCGACCTGGATAAAGATTCCGAGCCGGACATCTACGGCGCCATCAAGCGCGACGCGCTGCTTGAGAACGTCATCTGTGACAAAGACGGCAAGATTGACTTCTCGGATGCTTCGCGTACGCAGAACACGCGCGTGTCCTATCCGATCTACCACATCAAGAATATCGTCAAGCCGGTTTCCCATGGCCCGGCAGCGAAGAGCGTCATCTTCCTGTCTGCCGATGCTTTCCAGGTGCTTCCGCCGGTCTCAATCCTGACGCCGGAACAGACGGAGTACTACTTCCTCTCGGGCTTCACGTCCAAGATTCCGGGCACGGAACGCGGCATCACGGAGCCGGTTCCGACGTTCTCCGCATGCTTTGGGCAGGCGTTCCTCGAACTCCATCCGACGAAGTACGCGATGGAACTCACGAAGAAGATGAAGGCCAATGGCTCGCGCGCTTATCTCGTCAACACGGGCTGGAACGGCACGGGCAAGCGTATTTCCATCAAGGATACGCGCGGCATCATCGATGCGATCTTGAGCGGCGCCATCGACAAGGCTCCGACGAAGACAATCCCGTACTTCAACTTCACGGTGCCGACGAAGCTCGAAGGTGTCGACACGGGCATCCTCGATCCGAAGGATACGCATAAAGATCCGGCGGAGTGGGATAAGGCTGCCAAGAAACTGGCTGGCATGTTCATCGAAAACTTCCACAAGTTCGAGAGCAACGAGCACGGCAAGGCACTCGTCGCCGCCGGCCCGCAGCTGTAATTCTGCGCCATTTGCTGACTATCAGCATT
The DNA here is from genome assembly GCA_900314825.1 of uncultured Veillonellaceae bacterium. Classification (GTDB taxonomy): domain Bacteria; phylum Bacillota; class Negativicutes; order Selenomonadales; family Selenomonadaceae; genus Selenomonas_C. The sequence continues at coordinate 82,629 of OMWS01000001.1, forward strand.
TCCATAAAGAAGGAGGTTTCCTCGCAGGAGGGAGCCTCCTTTTTTCATCACGGAAAACACATGAATTGGGAAGGGAAGCGAACATCATGATCGGACGCAAGGCGCTCGACATCTCGTCGTATTTCATCGTCGGGCCGGAAAATACAAAAGGGCGGTCCGTGCCGGGCATCGTGCGGGCGGCGCTGGCCTCTGGCTTCACGTGCGTGCAGCTGCGCTCGAAAGTGGCGACGGCGCGGGATATGCTCGCGCTCGCTCGTGCATGTGCCGATGTCCGCGAAGAATTGCAGCAGGCGTCGCGTGTCGCGCTCCTCATCGACGACCGCCTCGACCTCGTGCTCGCAGCGCGGGAGCTCGGCATCGCCGTCGACGGCATCCATGTCGGCCAGACGGACGTGCCGCCGGAGATTTGCCGCAAGCTCCTCGGTCCAGAGGCCATCGTCGGTCTCTCCGCGCCGCGCGAGGAACTTCTACGCTATATCCGCGAAGGCGATTTGACGAGCGTTGATTACCTCGGCGCAGGGCCGCTGCATCCGACACTATCAAAGCCGGACGCCGGCCTGCTCTCCGACGGCACACGCCATCTGCGGACGCTCGACGAACTCCGGACGCTCGCGGCAGAAAGCCCCGTGCCCGTCGTCGTAGGCGGCGGGGTCAAAAAAAGCGACTTGCCTGCCGTGAAGCAGGCAGGAGTCGCTGGATTTTTTGTCATCTCTGCCGTCGCTGGCGCGGAGCGGCCAGGGGAAGCGGCAAAAGAACTCGTGGAAACATGGAAAAAATAGCCGCGCGTTTGTTCATTCGTCCGCCGTATAATAGTGCTCCGTGATATCGATGAGATCATACACGATGCGGTGCGTGAAGTCCCAGCGATTGAAGTTTTCGCCTTGGCAGGTGAAGATGAAGTCGCCCTCGGCCCAGGCGGCTACGAACGATGTTGCATCGATTTGTGCGATGAGGATGGTGTTCTCGCCGAGGCGGAGCGGTTGCCACTCGACGGAGTAGATGCCGGAGAGCGTCGTCCAAGCGTCACTCCCCGAATCTTCGAGGCTCGCAAGGAGCGTTGTGCGCAGCGTGAGCTGGCTGCGCTTTGCGGGATCGCCGTAGCGCGATGTGTAGCGCAGGTCGCCGACGGTGCCGCCGATGACGAAAGCGTTCGTGAGCTCATAGCCTTCGGCGCGCGGCAGCGCGAGCGGACGGAAGCCGAGCGCGGCCGTCATTTCGCTGTATGATGTGTACGGCACCATGGGGTTCGGGAGTTGTACGCTGCTGGACGTGGCGGCTTCTGATGCGTTCATGGAATCGTTCGACGTTTCCGTGAGGACAGCGGACGATTCGGCCGTCGTGTTTTCGGCGGCAACCGTCGTGGACAGCACTGGCGTGAGTGCCACAGCTGCCGCGAGGACAGCTGTCATCCAATGCATTTTCATGAGAGGATTCCTCCTTTGAGACACGCGATCTGTGTGCCTCGTTCTTTTCGGTACGTTCATTCTAGCATACTTTCAGGAATGTGGGGAGACAGTCGCAGGAAAAAATTTGAATCGGGAAATTTAATTTGCATCGCGGCAGGAAATTTTTCGTGTTTATCGAATAGGTATACAAAAGAGTAGAAGGTTCAGACTTTTTGCAAATCCAGCGGAAAGGAGGCGGCTGTGCCATGGGAAAACGGTTTGACAAACGGCTCGACGGCATCTTGCGTGCGGCGCGTGTGCGCCTCATGGAGCGGCTGCGCTTCGCGTTTTTCCGCGGACGTGCCGAGGAATATCTGAAAGAAATCCATCTGGCGCCGGCGCTGGACCCCGAGACCATGCAGGGGAAGCTCCTGCCACTCGAAAAAGCAGCCGCCGACCTCCTCGAAGCGCGCATCTGCCTCGCGCGTCGCAAAGGGTATCTGCGGAGTTATCTCGCGGAGGTCCACATGCTCGACCTCCTCATGCGCCACCAGCACATCCAGACGATGTACTGGGGCCGCCCCGCGCTTTCGCTTGTCAGCGCGGCGAACGAAGCGGCTGCCGCTGCGACGCCTGCCGATCCCGAGCGCGTACATCGCCTGCGGGCGGGATTCCATCTTGTGAAATGATATCGATAAAAAGCAATCCCATCGTTCGATGATTGACGAACGATGGGATTGTTTTATTTTTGCAGTGTAGCAAAGAGCCGTTTGACGGGCAGGAGTTTCAAGATGATGCAGCAGATGATGAAGTCCGGAATCAGATACGTTGCATTGAAGATGATCGAGTAGATGGCAGGATTCATCCCTTCGGGTGCGTAGCTTGCGAAGAAGACGACGCCGGAGATGAAGTGGCAGAGGAAGCGCGCAGCGAAAGCAAGCGCCGTCGCTGCAACGCGATGCGACGCCCAGAGTCCTGCGAGTCCCATGCACATGTACGGCAACGGATAGTCGAACAGCACTTGCACGGGATGCAGGATGAACGGATCCTGCATCATGTTGAGGAAGCCGTAGAGGCAACCGCCGATCGCGCCGACGACCGGCCCTTCGAGGTACGCGAGCAGGATGAGCGGCACCATGCCGCCGAGCGTGACGCTGCCGCCTTGCGGCATATGGAAGATGCGCAGCTGCTCGAGGACGAGCGTCGCGGCGATCATGAGCGCGGCGAAAACGATCTGCCGCGTCGTGAGATGAAAAGATTTCATGAACAAGCTCCTTTGTGATGCGATGGTTTGCGGATGAGACACCCTCATTGTAGGTGGTTCGCGCTCCGATTGCAAGCGCTGTGCGACAACATCATGAAAAAAGACCAAGCACGCGGAAGAAAAATAAAAACAAACGTTTTCCGTTCAGAATTTCGGATAAAAAAGCAGGATTGTGGATTGTTCCATCCTGCTTTTGTCATTATACTGATACTAAAGCAAAATTCTGAAAGAGGTGGAAGACGTGAGTGTTGCCATCGAAGTCGACAACGTCATCAAACGGTACGGGGATCTGACGATCATCCCGGGACTCACGGAGCATATCAAAAACGGGGAGTTCTTCACGCTCTTGGGGCCGTCGGGCTGTGGAAAGACGACGCTCCTGCGCATGATTGCGGGCTTCAATACGATCGAGGGCGGCGAGATCCGCTTCAATGACCGGGTCATCAACGATATCCCTGCGCACAAGCGCAACATCGGCATGGTGTTCCAAAGCTATGCGATTTTCCCGCATCTCACAGTGCGTGAGAACGTCGAATACGGCTTGAAGCTCCGCAAGCTGCCGAAAGCGGAGATGAAGGAAAAAGTCGACAAGATCCTCGATGTCGTGCAGATCACGGAATATCAGGACCGTCTGCCGGAGCGCCTGTCAGGCGGCCAGCAGCAGCGCGTTGCGCTCGCGCGCGCCATCGTGATTCATCCGAGCGTGCTGCTCATGGACGAGCCGCTCTCGAACCTCGACGCGAAGCTCCGCATCGAGATGCGTTCGGCCATCCGCGAAGTGCAGAAGCAGGTCGGCATCACGACGGTCTACGTCACGCACGACCAGGAGGAGGCGCTCTCCATTTCCGACCGCATCGCTGTCATGAAAAAAGGCGTCATCCAGCAGACGGCACGGCCGCATACGATCTACGCGCGCCCATACAACACGTTCGTCGCGACGTTCATCGGCCATTCGAATCTGTTCCGCGGGCGGCTCGTGCACCACGGGGACGGCCTCGCAGCGGCATTCGCCGATGGCTATGTGCTGCCAATGCAAGGGCTGTCTTCGGAGGCCGCCGAGGGCATGGACGTCATCATCGCCGTGCGTCCCGAGGAATTTTCCATCAAGGACGGCGACGGCATCCGCTGCACCGTGAAGAGCAAGGTGTTCCTCGGCAAGTACATCCAGTACGGTCTGACGTTCCCTGACGATATGCTCGTGCCGGGCCAGCCGTCCATCGAGTACAGCCAGGATGTCGGCCATGCCGAGCACATCCTCGAAGCCCATGACACCGTCACGCTCCATCCGAACCCGGCGAAGGTGAACCTCTTCACAGCCGACGGCGACCACAGCCTCATGGAAGGGGTTGTGCGCGATGAATAAACGATTCCATTGGGATTTTTGGTCCGGCATCACGCTCCTCTCCATCGCGGTCTTCGCGCTGTTCCTCATCTATCCGCTGTTCTCGCTGTTCGTCAGTGCGTTCCAGGACGCGGAGACGGGCGCGTGGAGCTTGGCGAATTTCGCGCATTTCTTCCAGCGCAAATACTACTATCAGTCGATGATCAACAGCTTCTCCGTTACGACGTGCGTGACCGTGCTTGCCGTCATCATCGGCACGGCGGTCGCGTATTTCATGACGCTCTACCGCGTGCACTTCAAGAATGCCGTGGAGATCTGCATCGTCATCTCGCTCCTGTCGCCGCCGTTCATCGGCGCGTACTCGTGGATCCTCATCGGCGGGCGCAACGGCTACATCACGAAATTCCTCGCGCAGTACGGCATTGATTTCCCGTCGATTTACGGATTTGCGGGCATCTTGCTCGTCTTGACGCTGAAGCTCTATCCTTTCATCTACCTCTATGTCGCTGGCGCCATGAAAAATATCGACTCGGCGCTCATCGAGGCGGCGGAAAGCCTCGGCTGCAGCGGCATCCGCAAGGTCGTGACGATCATCGTGCCGCTCATCACGCCGACGATCCTCGCAGGCGCGCTCATGGTCTTCATGAATGCCATGGCGGACTTCGGCACGCCGATGCTGATCGGCGAGGGATTCAATGTCATGCCGGTCATGATTTACTCCGAGTTCATCAACGAGGTCGGCGACCAAGCGAATTTCGCGGCAGCGATGGCGGCGCTCATGGTGCTCATCACGTCGAGCATCTTCATGGTGCAGAAATACATCGTAAACCGCAAGTCGTTCACGATGAGCTCGCTGCGCCCCATGCAGATGGGGAAGCTTTCTGGCTGGAAAAACGTCGTGCTCCACGCCGGCATCTACGCGCTCGTCGCGCTGTCGCTGATCCCGCAGCTCGTCGTCATCTACACGTCGTTTTTGAAGACGAGCGGCTCGATCTTTGTTGACGGCTATTCGCTTGACAGCTATCGCACGATCTTCTCGAGCCTCGGCACGGCGATTTCGAACACGTATCTCTACAGTACGACAGCCATCGCCGCCATTATCTTCCTCGGCATGACGATCGCGTACCTGACGACGCGCAAGAAAAGCTGGCTTACGGAAGTCATCGATACGCTGTCGATGTTCCCGTACATCATCCCGGGCTCCGTGCTCGGCATCACGCTGCTCCTCGCGTTCAATGATCGTCCGCTGCTGCTCTCGGGCACGGCGGCCATCATCATCATCTCGCTCGTCATCCGGCGTCTGCCGTACACGCTGCGCTCGAGCTCGGCCATTCTTTATCAATTGAGTCCGAGCCTCGAAGAAGCATCCATCAGCCTCGGTGCGTCGCCCTTGAAGACCTTTTTCAAGGTCACGGCCGTCATGATGCTGCCAGGCGTCATGAGCGGCGCGATCCTCTCGTGGATCACGGCCATCAACGAGCTCTCGAGCTCCGTCATCCTGTTCACGGGCGCGACGAAGACGATGTCCGTCGCCATCTACACGGAGGTCATCCGCGCAAGCTACGGCACGGCGGCGGCGCTCTCGACGATCCTCACGCTCACGACCATCACGGCCATGGTGATCTTTTTCAAGGTCTCCGGACGCCATGATGTCACGCTTTGATATGTTTCACGGGTGTTTCAAAGGAGGAACAGACAAATGAAGTTCAAGAAACTGATGGCATCGCTTTTAGGCGCTGCCATGATCACGATGTCATTTGCCGGCTGCGGCGGCGGTGACCAGCAAGCCGCGTCATCGGGGAGTGGCGGGAGCGACGAGGACACGCTCGTCGTCTACTGCCCGCATCCCTTGGCGTTCATCAATCCGCTCGTCGAGGAATTCGAGAAGCAGAGCGGCGTCAAGGTCGACGTCGTTGCGGCCGGCACGGGCGAGCTCCTGAAGCGCGTCGAGTCGGAAAAGGCAAACCCGCTCGGCGATATCTTCTGGGGCGGCTCGCTCTCGACGATGAAGCCGAAAGCTGATCTCTTCGAGCCGTACAAGTCGGCGAACGAGGAGCACGTGCAGGCGGCCTTCAAGAACGAGGAAGGCTCGATGACACGCTTTACGGACATCCCGAGCGTCATCATGGTGAACACGGATCTCATCGGCGACATCAAGGTCGAAGGCTATGAAGACCTCTTGAACCCGGCGCTCAAAGGCAAGATTGCTATGGCTGACCCGTCGAAGTCCTCGTCGTCGTACGAGCACCTCATCAATATGCTCTATGCCATGGGCAACGGCAACCCGGACCAGGGCTGGGATTATGTCGAGAAATTCTGCAAGAACCTCGACGGCAAGCTGCTCTCCGGTTCGTCGGCCGTCTATAAAGGCGTTGCCGATGGCGAGTACACGGTCGGCTGCACGTTCGAAGAAGGCGGCGCGAAATATGTCGCCGATGGCGCGCCGGTCAAGCTCGTTTACATGAAAGAGGGCGTCATCTCGAAGCCGGACGGCATCTACATCATCAAGAACGCGAAGCACATGGAGAACGCGAAGAAGTTCATTGACTTCATCACGAGCAAGGAAGCGCAGACGCTCATCACGCAGCAGCTCCATCGTCGCAGCGTCCGCGATGACGTGCCGGCGCCGCAGGGCCTTCTCGAGAAATCCGAGATCCACATCATCACGGATGACGAGACCGTCGTGAACCAGAACAAGAAGGCGTGGCTCGACAAGTTCAAAGACATCTTCACGAGCGTGCAGTAAGCAACGTTCGTTCCATCCATCCGCAGGCGGCAACGAGCTGCCTGCTGATTTTTTTGGCGGCCTCTGGTATACTGAAACAAACGGGGAGGGAATGGCATGACATCGTTCCAGCGCGACGCGCAGAAAACGCTGATGCTTTACGCCTGCGGCCCGGTGCTCTTGTTCCTCGTGCTCGGCATCGTGCTGATCGCGGCGAGCTGGCAGCATTACGTCGTGACGCGCAGCGATGATGTGCGCATGGCGGCCACTGGACGCATGGAAGCGTGGCTTTCGCTGTACGACGAGGCGACGGCGGCGGTCGTTGCGGAAGACGCGGAGACGCATGGCGGCCTCGTCCCTGCGCTTCGGAACGACGCGAATGCGCGGGCAGAGCTATCGTCGAAGCTCTATCGTGCGGCGAATGAATCGCGCTCCGGTGCGCTGTTCTTTTTGCTTGACGATGAGCGTCGCATTGTGCTCGGCAGCTGGAAGTATCTGCCGGCATCACTCGACCAAACGCCTGCGGATCTCGGCTATCTCTCTCGCCTGCACCGTGCAGAAGCGGAGCGCCTCGACGAATGGCTCGATGGCGTGAGCGAGACGGCGCCCGACCTCGCCATCGGGCGGCGGCTGTCGCAAGGCATGGTGTTCTTTTTGCTGCCGGGGCGATTCCTCATGCAGGAACTCTACTCGCCATATCTCGACATCGTTGTGACGGACGAATATGATAATGTCGTGCTTGCGACAGACGGTCGCTACCTCGAAACGGACGGTCGTGCGCCGCGCAAACTCGCCACGCCGTTTCACATGACGCGCGGTCTTGCCACGTCTGCTGGGGAACGCTTTTATGTGACGAGCGACGTATTATCGACGGGCTGGCGCGTGACCACGGCATTGCCTGTGACCGATCTATTGACGCGCTATGCGATGGGCATGGGGAGCTTTTTCGTCGTTCTATTGATCTTTCTGCCGCTCCTCTGGCAGAGCGCGCGGCGCGAAGGCGATGCGCGGGCGCGTGCCGTGCATGAGCAGGCGGCACGCGCGACAGCCATCGCGGACATCCGTCGCCTCGAAAGCCAGTTCCAGCCGCATTTCCTTTTCAACACGCTCGAAAACATCAAGTACATGATCAAGCTCGAGCCGGAGAGCGCCGTCCGCATGGTCATGGCGCTGTCAAAGCTCTTGCGCTACAGCATCCATGGGCAGGAACGCCTCGTGCGGTTTTCAGAAGATCTGGCGTACACGCATGGCTTTATCGAGATTCAGCGCTGCCGGTTCGGAGAGCGTTTTCTCTATGAAGAGAAAGGATTGGAGAGCGCGTCTCACTGCTTCGTGCCGCGGTTGATTCTTCAGCCGATTCTCGAGAATGCCATCAAGTATGGCGAGTCGGACGACGGGACGATTCATGTCGTTGTGACTGCACGGCACGAGGACGAACGACTCGTTCTTGACGTTTGTGATGACGGGGGCGGCATGGAAGCGGAAGAATTGAATCGCCTGCGTGCGATGCTTGCAAGCGAAGAAGACCCCGCGACGCATACGGGGCTTTACAACGTACATCGGCGGTTGCAACTGCTGTTTGGCAGCATGTTCGGCGTATCGATGAGAAGGCGGGAACACGGCGGCACATGTGTCACCATGACGTTGCCGTGGCAGACGACGCTGATGTCCGAAGAAAAAGAAAGCGAGGGAATAAAAGATGCTTCGCATCGTGATCGCGGAAGATGAAGCCATGATCCGGCGCGGCCTCGTCGAGACGATGGATTGGGCGGCGATGCATGCCGAGGTCGTCGGCGAAGCGGCGGATGGCGTGGCGGCGCTCGAAGTCATTCATGAAAAACAGCCGGATGTGCTGCTGGCCGACATTCGCATGCCGCGGCTGTCCGGCCTCGACCTCGCGGAGCGCTTGCACGAGGAGGGCAGCCGCACGGCCATCGTCTTTCTCACGAGCTATGCAGAATTTTCGTATGCGCAGCGCGCCGTGCGGCTCGGCGCGGCGGATTATCTGTTGAAGCCGGTAGATGAATCTGAACTTGCGCGCGTCCTGTTGGGGATTGCGGAATCTCGGAGGAAAAAGAAGGACGGACAGCAAGCGGCGTTGACGGATTGGTCGACGGAGAACGCGATGAAGCAACCTTACGTCGCGGATGTGCTCATGGCGATTCAAAAGCGTTACCGCGAACGTCTCAGCATCGAAATACTCGCGGAAGAAGCGGGCGTTTCCGCCAGTTATCTGTCGCGCAAGTTGAAGGAAACGACCGGCCATACGTTCAGCGGATTGCTCGCGCGCTATCGCATCACCCAGAGTTTGCCGCTCCTCAAAGCCGGCCGCTTGCGCGTGTATGAAGTGGCGGAAGCAGCCGGCTTTGCCGATTACAAGACGTTCAGCCAGGTCTTCAAGAAATATCTGCATACTTCGCCGCGCACGTGGCTGTCACAGGAAGGAGTTTTGCATGAAACCATATGAAAATACCATGATCATCAGCGACCTCGATGGGACGCTGATCCCGCGCGGCGGGCAGGTGTCGGAAGCGAATCGCAACGCAATCGAGCGCTTTGTCGCGGGCGGCGGGCGCTTCGGCATTGCGACGGGGCGCACGCCCGAGGCTGCAGATGGCTACGTCCACGTGCTCGCGATCACGGCGCCGAGCATTTTCTTCAATGGCGCGATGCTCTACGATTGGCAATCAAAGTGCGTGCTCGCCGCAAAGCCGCTGCCGGGCGGCGCGATTTGGCCGCGCTTTGCGGCGCAGTGCCTCGCGCATTTTCCAGAGGCGTGCGTCGAAGTCTATACGGCAGACAACTGCAACATCGTCAGCGACCCAGCGAATGACGACCCGCGCCTGCCGCTCGAATATTACCGTTACTGCCATGTGCCGCTCGATGAGGTCGCTGACACGGAGCGCACGCCGTGGCTGAAGTTTTTCGTCTCCGACGATCCCGCGCGGCTCGCGGTCCTCGAGCGGGAAAAAGATGCATTCGGCATCGGGAAGCTCGCCAACAGTTTTTATTCCGAGGCGAATTACTATGAGTTCGTGGCGAACGGCGTCTCGAAAGGCGCGATGATCGAAGAGATTCGCCGCTTGCCTGCGTACGAACATGTCCACATCATCGCGCTCGGCGATTATCTCAATGACAATGAGATGCTTGCGGCGGCGGACATCGGCGTCGCATCCGGCAATGCGCACGCAGCGACGAAAGCGGCGGCCGATGTCGTTGGTTGCCGCGTCGAAGAGGATCTCATCCCTTGGGTGCTCGCAAACGTCCTGCATGATGGACTTTGACGGACAATCGTTGAAAAAAGCAGGTTGCAGTCGTTGACAATATACGGGTTCAATGATAACATAATCATCGTAAGTTTTTGATAACTTGCAGGCATAATAAAACACTTGCAACTCCGGAGCAAAAACGGAACAAAAAAGACAGTCGGAGGGCCAACACCGGCTGTTTTTTCTTGTGTTGCTAACACGAAATATCGTGTTTTGTATTTCTTCATTCGTATCTGGTGGATTGTAGGAAGCGATGATTTAAGACGGTCGTCCAGATTGCCGTAGATTTTCTGTCCCTATCTAGGAGACAAACCGGAGGCGTAGCAGCGCTACGTCGAGGATTTGTCGACGACGAGAGGACAGAAAAGATGCGGTAAGATGGGCGGGCGGAATAGGGCGGGCGGAATAAATCAGTGCTTCCTATAGGAGAGGAGACACTTAGAACTCATGGAGGCATTCTGTATTGCCGTGGCCCTGGTCGGCCTCATGTATTTTGCGTATCGCGGCTGGTCGATCATTTTGATCGCGCCGATGTTTGCCGGGCTGGCAGCGCTCGCGAGCGCGTTCGGCATCTTGCCGACGTACACGGAGCTCTACATGACGCGCATGGCGGAATACGTCAAAACGTATTATCCCGTGTTCCTGTTTGGTGCGGTGTTCGCGCGCCTCATGGAAAAGGGCGGCCTCGCGGCGGCCGTCGCGGGCAAGATCGTCGAGGTGCTCGGCGAGAAGCGCGCCGTGCTCGCCGTGCTCCTCGGTTGCGGCGCATTGACGTACGGCGGCCTCTCCGTGTTCGTCGTCGCGTTCGTCATGTATCCGTTTGGCGCGTACGTGTTCCGCCGCGCCGACATCCCGAAGAAGCTGCTGCCGGCCGCGCTCTGGATGGGCATTTTCTCCTTTGCCATGGTCTCGCTGCCCGGCACGCCGCAGATCCAGAACATCATCCCGTCGTCGTATTTCCAGACGTCGACGTGGGCAGGCCCAGGCATCGGCGTGTTCGCTTCGATTTTGTTCCTCGCCATCGGCTGGGGCTGGATTACGCATCGCGCGAAAAAGCTCCAGGCGGCCGGCGAAGGCTATGGTGCGCACAAGGAAGGGCGCAAGCGCCGCGAGCCGAAGATCAAGATTCCCTGGTACTGGGCGATGCTGCCGCTCGTCATGGTCATCGTCATCAACGTGATCCTCTCGAATCCTTTCAACTGGTCGTGGGGCTATCATTGGGATGACGGCGCGCTCGACGTCTTTGCACCGCTCCATCTGTCGCTGCTCGCGGCGAAGGTCGGCAAGATTTCGGCGATCTGGTCCATCAGCGTCGCGCTCATCGTCAGCTCCGTCGCGGCGGCGTACATCGGCCGCAAGCGCTTCATGGTCATGGATGGCTTCCTAGCGCCCATCAACTACGGCGCGCTCTCGTCGGCGGCCGCCGCGCTCAACGTCGCGTCCGGCTATGCGTTCGGCTGCGTGCTGACGACGCTGCCGGGCTTCGCGCCCGTCACGACGGGCCTCATGGATCTCGCGACATCGTTCGGCCCTCTCGTCTCGGCCGTCGTCACGACGAACATCATGTGCGGCATCACGGGCTCGGCCTCGGGCGGCCTGACGATCGCGCTCTCCGCGCTTGGCGACCAGTGGATGCAGATGGCGCTCGCGCAGGGCATCCCGCTCGAGGCGCTCCACCGCATCGTCGCCATCGCGTCCGTCGGTATCGACCCCGTGCCGCACTGCGGCGCGCTCGTCACGCTCCTTGCCATCTGCGGCCTCACGCACAACGATTCCTACTACGACATCGCCGTCTGCATGGCGCTGAAATTCTTCGTGCCGTATCTGTGCGTCGTGTTTTATCTGCTCACGGGCATCTGCTGACATCGAAAGGAACGGCGCTGCTGTAAATACGAAAACACACGATAAATTCGGAAGAACTTCCCATTCGGAAGTTCCTCCGAATTTTTTTGTGCATTTCGTGCCAAAAATCTGCATTTCGTGCCACATTTGAACAGCGGCGGGGTGTTTTGTGGTAAGATGCGCCCGTAGTGGAAGATTTCATTCTCTGGTTCAAAGGAGTGGATTGACATGGAGATGAAACAGCATGACACAATTACCCCCCCCCCATCGTCCGCCGTCAAAGGACATCTGAACGCGCCATGACGCTCGCCATCCTCACGGCGCTGCTCGCAGGCGCGACGGTGACGCCGGTGATGGCGAAAGATGTGACGATCGATATTATTGACGGCAAAGATTGGTACTACGGCGACGAGTCGTCTGGTGGCGATGTGACCGGCGTCAACGCCACGGTCACTGGCACCACGGACGAAATCGTGTATGTGTACGGTGGATATGCTTCGGGCGACTATAATGCGACGAATAATACTGTCAATTTCTTGGCCGATAAGAATGGAAAGGTAAACCTGTGGATGTACGGTGGGTATAGCGCCTTCGGCGATGCGACCGGCAACACGGTCATGATCTCCAGCGGAACGGCTTCGGGAAATGTGTTCGGCGGAAAAAGCGTCAACAAAGGCGATGCGACCGGCAACACGGTCATGATCTCCGGCGGAACGGTCTCGGGACGTGTGTACGGCGGAGAAAGCTCCGACGGCGATGCGACCGGCAATAAGATCATCATCCGAGCAGGCGAAAATGGGGAAACGGCGACGTTCGGCAAACACACCATACTCGACGGCTACAGCGGCTCCGGAACTGGCAGCGACAATGCGCTCATCTTCCAGGGGGTGAAAAACGTTGAGGCTGGCAAAGTGAACTATTTTGACAAGTACCAATTCCTCCTCGGCGATGATTTCAACGATACGGATGTGTTTCTCAATCTCACAGATAGTCTCACAGATAGAACAATGGGGAGAAATGCTGAGGCGTGCGTGGCGTATGCCAATGCCGACGACACGATCTCCTTGATGAAAGTTACTCCCTATAGTAGCGGAATTTCCAGCGACGGCCTGAAGCTTGTGCCTTACGAAAACGAGGCAAAAACCGCCTCCATCACGACGGCGGGAACATTCGACACGACGGACAACAACACGGTCCTCAAATTGAAGGTCGCGGACGTGGCGTACAAGTTCGCGATCTCCGACAATGCCAACGCGCTGAAGAATGGAGATGCGTTCTTCACGTTCAAGAGGAAGGGAACGCTGAAGGTCTCATCCGATCAAGTGACGTTCCAAAACGGCAAGCTTCTCCTCAGCGAAGGCGACAAGATCTATCTGCTGAAGAATGACGAAGCCATGGGCAAGCTCGAGTATACTGCGACGGACGACGCACAAAAATGGGTGAATACCTACAAGAATGAAAAGGCCACGGTCACGACGACCAGCGCGGTAAATCAAGTCGACAACGACCTCGTGCTGAGCGTCAGCGACGTGAAGTATGCGTTCGACCTCACAACGGCGAAGACGGGCGACGCTGCCTTCCTCACATCCCAAAATGCGGGGACAACGACGATCGCCGCGAAGAACGTGGACATCACTGGCAACCAAAACACGCTGCTCAACATCAACAAAGGCGATACATTCTATTTGCTGGAGAACACCACCGACACAGGCAAGCTCGCGTATACCGGTTCGAACACATGGACGCACAACTACGAGGCGACAACCGACGCCGGCACGGCCACGGTCGCGACGACCGGCACGGTGAAGGCGGACGGCAACGACCTCAAGCTGAACATTGATGAGCAGACGTATGCGTTCAACCTTTCCGCCGATGCGAAAAACAACGATACGTTCCTCACGTCCACGAACACGGGAACGACAAAGATCTATGATCTGGACCTCACGGTCGCGAACGGCAGCAAGCTTCAGCCGGGCGATACGGTCTACCTGCTGAAGAATACAA
>OMWS01000123.1 GCA_900314825.1 uncultured Veillonellaceae bacterium
TACAGGCCGCTCCCTCCTGACGCTGCGCTTCGCTCCGCGTCTGTCCTCCCTCCAAGGAGGGAGGCTGGGGGTTGTGAGCCTTTCGCGCTTAACTTAATGCCATCTCCCCCAGAGGGGGAGGCTTGAGAGCGGGCTTATTCGACCGATGATTTCGTGCCGCGGAAGACTTCGATACCGTTGCCGGCCTCGACGGGCGCGGGCGCCGGGGCGCTCGCTGCGGGCGACGGCGTGTAGCTTGGCGCGGCGCTTTGCGTTTGTGCCGGCGGCGTGTACGAGGGCGCGGGAGCGGCGGCGGGCTGGCTTTGCGCCTGCTGGCCTTTATCCGTCAGCATGAAGTAGTCCGTATTGACGGTGAAGACGTCTTTCGGGTGGAACGGGCGCAGGACGAGGTAGACCGTGCCTTTCTGCGAGGCGACGGCGAGCTTCAGCGCGTCGTCCGGCGTGACGGCGAGCGTCGCCGTGGCCATGGCGTCGGATGAGGCCTTGACTTCCGATGGATTCGACTGTTCTTTGTCTTTGTCCTTGCTGTCCTTGTCGTCCTTCTTTTCCTTGTCCTTGTCGCCGCTCGCGGACTGCGCGGCCTGCGTGCCGTCGCCGCCCGTCTTGTTGATGCCGAGCAGCAGCACGTTCTGCAGGACGATCTCGCCCTCGATGCGGTTCTGCCCTTTCGACACGACCATGACGTCGACGTAGTCGCCCGGCCGCGCGAAGCCCGCGATGCCGGTGACGTCCGTGATCGGCACGGACATGGCGCGGCAGTTCTCCGGGATGAGCCCGGTGAAGCCGGCCATGCGCGGATCGACGAGGACTTTTTTGTCCGTGAGGATGTCGCCCTTTTGGATCGGCACGCTCGCGGGACGGTCGATGACGGCGACCATGTCCGTCACCGCGCCCTCCGGCAAGATGTCCGGCGGCATCTCGACGACTTCGAGCATCGTCTCTTTCACGAGCGTGCGCGGCTGGATGTCCTGCTTCGCGACGACGACCTTCACGCGCGCCGGCGCGGCGGCTTCCTCCTGCGCCTGCTGCTCCTCGTCGCCGCCCGGCAGCAAAAACAGCACGAGCGCGCCGCAGAGGAGCGCCGCGAGCGCGGAGAGCATCAGCATCTGGCGGTAGCTGAGTTTTTTGAGCCCGCCTGAAAGGCCGGACGGCAATTTGATTTTTGGCAGCGCCATGGACGAATCTCCCATCCTTTCGATTGCATCGTTTTTGATAGAGTTCGATACGTGGGAACGAAATTCCTTCTTTATCTTTGAGAAGATAAAAAATATTCTTTGGCTATGGTATACTAATGGTATATCACATTTCTCCCGTTTTTGCGAGGTCTGTCATGAATTTTTCTCGTTTCCTTCCAATAAAAAAATGCTTCCGACGCCCGCAGCTGACGCCGAAGAACGTCCTCGCCGCGCTTTTCCTCGCCGCCGTCGCGGGCCTCACGTACTACGGCCTCATGCAGGCGACGGAAGATACGATGGCGATCGTCCTGCTGGCGTTCGTGCTCGTGCTGAGCCGGCGGTTTCTGCCGGGTGCCCAAAGCCTCCCCCCATGGGGGAGGCGTGGGGGAATGGTTGCGTTTTACCTGCGCATCCTCATTTTTTCGCTCGCGCTGCTCTCCGTCGCGCTCATCAACCTCTGCGTGCCGGCGGACGCGCGGCTCGGCGGCACGGGGCTCCTGCGGCGCTCGGTCTACGGCTGCGTCGCGATGGCGTACGTGCCGCTCGCCTGCGCATTGTTTTTGGGCGGACGCGCGCGCAAAATTTTTTTTGCCGTGACGTATGCGCTCGTCGCGCTGCCGATCGTCTTCCTCTGGGGCTACTTCTTCCTCGCGCACCGCTGGGCGACGGCCGACACGGTCGTCGCGGTCTTCCAGACGCATCCAGCGGAGGCGGCCGCGTTCTGGGGCGACCAGATGGGCGCTCTTGGCACGCTCTTCGCGCTCGCGCTCATCGCCGCCGTCGTGCTTTGCGGCAGATGGCTCGCGCATTTCGAGAGCGTCCCGCCGCGCACGAAACAAGCGCGAGCCGGGGCGCTCGCGCTCGCCCTTCTCGACCTCGCCGTCTTCGGTTTTTTCTGCTTGCCGAAAGAGGACACGTACTACAGCCGCATCGGCGGCGAAGGATACTATGCCGTGACGCAGCTCGCCGCATTCCGCACGCACCATGCGCAGCACGCGGACGCGCTCGCCGCTGTGCCGCCCATCGCGCCGCCCGCCGGCGGCGTCCACGTGCTCGTGATCGGCGAGTCGCACAACCGGCAGTTTATGCACGCGTACGGCGGCGCGGACGATACGACGCCGTGGCTCGATACGATGAAGGACGATGACGCGTGCATCCTTTTCACGCACGCCTACAGCAACCACACGTACACCGTGCCGGCGCTCGCCTACGCGCTGACGGAGAAAAGCCAGTACAATGACATCGACGAGACGCAGGCGATCTCGCTCCTCGAGGTCGCGAAGGCGGCCGGCTACCAGACGGCCTGGATCAGCAACCAGGGGAAGAACGGCTTCGCCGACACGCCGGTGAGCGTCATCGCGGCGGACGCCGATCTCGCGCATTTCACGAACGAGCACCAGTATCGCGACAACCATCACCTCGACGGTGAGCTCGTGGCCGCGTTCGACGACGCCGTGCAAGCGCTCGGCCTCGATGCGGCGGATGCAAACGCGCTCATCGTCCTCCATCTCATGGACTGCCACGACAGCTATGACACGCGCTATCCCCGGGATGGCACGTTTGACGCCCCATTCGACGGCACGACGCCCGAGGGCGCGTACGAGAACGCCATCCGCTACAACGATACCGTCATGCAATCGCTTTACGAGCACGCGAAACAGCTCCCGGCGTTCCGGGAGCTCACGTATTTCTCCGACCACAGCGAAAACCTCACGAACGCGGCGATGCACGACCCCGCCCGCTACGAGCCCGACATGACGTACATCCCGTTCTATATCTTCTATTCGCCGGAAGCCGCCGCCGCCCGCCCCGCGCTTTATCAGGCGCTCCGCGCGAACGCAGCGAAGCCCTGGACGAACGACCTCGCCTACGAGCTCATGGCCACGCTCCTCGGCCTCACGCCGCCGCATGAGATCAATCCGGCCGACAACATCGCAGGTCCCGCGTACGACGGCGACATCGCGAGGCTCAGGACGTGCCACGGGGAGCGGGAGATCACGGTGGAAAGTGAATAATCTGATTAATTTCAACTAGATTTTTCACTATGTGGTATAATATTGAAAAATTTGATTGAAATCAACTAGATTTTTCAGTGAGGTACACCATGGAAATCAAACGAGAACATTATCTGCAAATGCTCCGTGACCGTATGCACAATGGCATGATCAAGATCATCACCGGCATCCGGCGCAGCGGGAAATCGTATCTGCTGTTCCATTTGTTCCGGAACGAACTGCTCGCAAAAGGCGTTCCAGAGGATCACATCATCAGCCTATCAATGGATGGTTGGGAAAATCGTGCATATTGCAATCCAGATGTTACTTACTCAACTTTCCCACCCCAAAAAGTTGTGCGAATCGGCGTGACACAAGGCTTTGCCACCAATAGATTGTCTTCTTGACAACACAAAGGCACCTTGCC
>OMWS01000083.1 GCA_900314825.1 uncultured Veillonellaceae bacterium
GCTAAAGCGCTAAGAGCCTGCTTATCCTCCCTGGGCCTGCCGGCCCTGTCCCTCCTCCAAGGAGGAGGGCTGTCTCTTAACTTAATGACATTGCCCCCAGAGTGGGAGGCTTGAGGACGTGCAACCCCCTTTTCGGAGGAAGTTCCATATGTTTCGAATGAAAAAAATCTTGGCGGCACTCGCATTGGCGGCGTTCACCGTCTCGATGGTGCCGGCACCGGCAGATGCAGCCTCGTCTGTCACGCGCATCAAGGACATTGCGAAAGTCCAAGGCGTGCGCTCGAACCAGCTCGTCGGCTACGGCCTCGTCGTCGGTCTTGCGGGCACGGGCGACTCGAACAAGGCGCTCGAGACGGTCCAGAGCATCGGCAATATGCTGAAGGCGTTCGGCGTCTCGATTAATCCGAGCAGCTTGAAGCCGGACAACGTCGCGGCCGTCATGGTCACGGCGACGCTGCCGCCATTCTCGCGCGAAGGCGATACGATTGACGTCACGGTCTCGTCCATCGGCGATGCGGACAGCATCCAGGGCGGTACGCTGATCCAGACGCCGCTGCAGGCAGGCAATGGCGAAGTGTACGCTGTCGCACAAGGTCCGGTCTCGACGGGCGGCTTTATCGTCGGCAATTCCGGCAACAAGGCGCAGAAAAACTTCCCGACGGTCGGCATGACGCCGAACGGCGCTATTGTCGAAAAGAGCGTCGAGGATGACCTCGGGCAGGACGGCACGCTGTCGCTGTCGATCGCGCAGCCTGATTTCACGACGGCCTCGCGCATGGTGCAGACGATCAACAGCCAGTTCGGCGCCATCGCGCGCGCCGCGAATCCCGGACGCATCGACATTTCGATCCCGGCCTATTATCGCGGCAATGTCGTCGGCTTCATCGCCAGCCTCGAAGAACTCCCCGTCGTGCCGGACGCCATCGCGAAGATCGTCATGAACGAGCGCACGGGCACAATCGTCATGGGGGGCAACGTCTCGGTCGATGAATGCGCCATCACGCAGGGCGGCCTGTCGATCCGCGTCGAGAAATCGACGGAAGTCAGCCAGCCCGACCCGCTGTCGTACGGCAGCACGATTGTCGCGAACAACACGAATGTCAATGTCAAAGAAGGTCAGGGCAACACGATCGTCCTGCCCGCGACGGCAAACGTCAGCGACATCGTCGGCGCGCTGAACGCCGTCGGCGCCACGCCGCGCGACACGATCTCCATCCTGCAAGCGATGAAAGCAAGCGGCGCGCTCCACGCCGACCTTGAGCTGATTTAAAAGCGCATATTGAAAGCCTCCCCCTCTGGGGGAGGTGCCGAGCGGATGCGAGGCGGAGAGGGTAACGCCCTAAGAGATTCCATACCCTTTCAATAGAATCGAGAACGTCATCAGCCGCTATCCTCTCCGACCCCTTCGGGGCCACCTCCCCCAGAGGGGGAGACGTAGTTTGAAGCCTAAAGGAGTGTCTTCATATGCAGATAAATCCACTTGCAGCACAGCCAAATCTCCAGCAAAACATGACCGCAGAAGCCGCACAGGCTGCGGCCTCGTCTGCTTCGTTTGACTCCATGCTCCAAGAAGCCAAGCGCGCTTCGCAGCTCGCGAAGAATGCCGCGGCTGCAGGCGACAGCGCGGCGGCCGCCGCGAAAGAGGACAAGGCGCTCAAGGAAGCGTGCAAGGGCTTCGAGGCGATGTTCCTCAATATGATGTACCGCGAAATGCGCCAGACCGTCCACGAAGGCGGCCTCTTCGGCGAGAGCAACGCCATGAAGATCTTCG
Source organism: uncultured Veillonellaceae bacterium (assembly GCA_900314825.1). Classification (GTDB taxonomy): domain Bacteria; phylum Bacillota; class Negativicutes; order Selenomonadales; family Selenomonadaceae; genus Selenomonas_C. Next base: position 1,772 of record OMWS01000083.1, read on the forward strand.
AGGATATGCGCGACTCTGAGATGGCGAAGCAGATGGCCGAAGCCGGCGGCATCGGCCTCGGTGATATGCTCTACCGGCAGCTCGCCCCGCAAGCCACGAAACGCGCCCAGGCCGAAGCGCAGACGGCAGCGGCCGTTCTTGAACAGCAAAAACAACAGAATCATAACGGCTAATGTTTGTTGAACTATTGCCAAACGTAGCGGATACAGCAGCCTCTCCCTTTGGGAGAGGGGGACCGCGTCAGCGGTGGAGAGGGTACTTGGGTGCGCTAGCCAAACAAAAATAAATTTTCTCCAAAGCATCAAGCTGTTTGAGCTCAAACGTGGTGCTTTGGAGTTTTCTTCTTGTTCGGGACAAATCGCACCCTTGTACCCTCTCAGTCACGCTTCGCGTGCCAGCTCTATCGAAAGGATAAAGCGACCGCATAGGCGCTAAAGCGCCTTGCGTCTGCTTTTCCCAGAGGGAGAGCCTGCTCATATTGAAACAATCCTATTCTGTATCATCAGGTTGGAGGAATCATCATGCGTATACTTCAGCGTTTCGTGACGCTTTTTGTCCTTTGTATGCTTCTAACGTTCCCGACATATGCGAGCGCAGCTCCGGCTCTCTCGTCCCTTCGTTTCCACACGGGCTCGCAGCATGACCGCGTCGTGCTCGATCTTTCGGAGACGGCGGACTATGAGCTCACGACGTCGGACGACGGCCGCACGGTCACGCTCATGCTGAAAGGCGTGACGGTGAAGTCGAATGTGCAGGAACCGTCATTTAAGGGTTCTCGCGTGCAGTCCGTCAAATGGACGGCGAAGGGCAGCGAGGTCTATGTGACGCTCCAGCTTGCGCCCGGCTGCAAGGCGACGGCGGGACAGCTTTCGAAACCGGCGCGTATCTTTATCGATACTGTTTCCAGTTCTGCAGCCGCGGGAACGCAAACAGCCAATACTGGCAAGATTGGAAAGCCGACGTCGTCGACGAAAACCGACGCGGAGATCGCGGCAGCCAAAGAAGCAGCGAAAAAGGTCGGCCTGCCGGATGGCACGATCGCTTGGCAGCTCGCGCCGGGCCTCATGGAATACGAGTACAAAACGTGGCAGGATAACGGCTGGCTCACGGCGTATTTTCTCGATGTCGATCCGTCGCGCTACACGTGGCAGCCGGCGCTCGGCGGCGGGCAGGTGCCGGGGCTCGCGAAGCTCTCGGCGATTTCTGACAGCAAAAATGCCGTCGCTGCGATCAATGCGTCGTTTTTCAACTGGAACGGCGACCTCATCGGCGTGACGAAGATTGATGATGCCATCGTCGGCACGACGTATATCGAACGCAGCGCTGTCGGCCGCACGAGAGACGGCGAGACGCGCTTCGGCACGATCACGTATGCCGGCAAGGTCACGGCGGGCGGCGTCACGCAGTTCGTTGGCGGCGTCGATGCCGAGCGCGGCACGGATAGCCTCGTGCTTTACAACAAATATTATGGCAAGACGACGCGCACGAATAATTATGGCCGCGAGGTCACGGTTGTGGACGGCAAGGTGACGGCTGTGCGCGCGGGCGGCAACTCGCCGATCCCCACGAATGGCTGGGTGCTTTCCATGCATGGCACGGCGGCGGATATTTTCTCCGGCCTGCGCGTCGGCGACGCGGTGAAAATCGAGCAGAATCTTGGACAGCGCTGGGCGGGCGCGACGGAGATCGTCAGCGTCGGCCCGCGTCTCGTCGCGGATGGCCGCGTGAATGTCACGACGGCGGCAGAGCAACTCGGTGACCTCGACCGTCATCGCGAACCGCGCAGCGCGTTCGCCGTGACGAAGCGCGGCACGTATCTCCTCGCGGTCGCGGATGGCCGCCAGGCGGACTCGCATGGCCAGACGCTCACAGAATGGGCGAACCTCCTCATCGCGTTTGGCGCGAAAGACGCGTTGAACCTCGACGGCGGTGGCTCGTCGGAGCTCCTCGCAGGCGGCCGCGTGCTGAACAATCCATCGGATGGCCGCGAGCGCGGCATCGGCCTCGCGATTGTGATTTTGCCGCGCTGAAAATAAAATCGTGTGCGCTGTGCCATGGTGCACAGAGTATGATATAATGGACTTTATCTGAAAAATATGGTTGCATCGCATCTGCGAATGAGGTGGAATTTTGCATAAGTATTGGAAGAAGGCTGTCGCGTTCGGCATCACGGTGGCACTCTGGGGCAGTTCGCTGCTTCCAGTGTCCGCCATGGACGAGATTTGGCACACGAGCGAGATCACGCCCGGCATGTCCGGCACGGCGTACACGGTCGTCGACAACTCTGGCGCGATCCAGGATTTTGCCGTCGACATCGTCGGTACGGTCGAGAACGGCAAGGGCTCGACGCCGATGATCATGGCGAAAGCCTCAGGCCCCGTCGTCGAAGCAGCAGGCGGCATTTTGCAAGGCATGAGCGGCAGCCCAGTCTACGTGGACGGCAAGCTCGTCGGCGCCGTCGCCATGGGGCTCAAAGACATGACGCCCTACACGTTCTTCATCACGCCGATCGAAGAAATGCTGCCGCTCTGGTCCATGCCGGACACGAAGAACAAGACGCACATCCAGACGTTTGACCTCAAGAAGTACGCGGCGGACAAGGAAAAGGAAAAACAGGAAGCCGAGGAAAAAGAGAAGAAGGACGCGGAGAAAGCTTCGGACGACAAGAAGGACGACGCGGACAAAACGGCGGAAGAAACCGCCGAAGAGCAGCGCGAAGAAGCAAAGGAAGAAGTCGAAGAGGCCGAACGCGTCCATCGCGAAGAGGCGTTTGAAGACATCATCGCTGCTGCCATCGCGGATGCGCCGCAGTCGGCAGATGTCACGGCCTTCAGTAAGATCCATGTCCCAGCGCCGACGTATGTGCCGAAGGGGAAACTCTTTGCTACGGGCTTCAATGCAGAAAGCCTGGCCTTCCTCGGCAAGACGCTCGGCTTCCGGGATGCGACGCAGCTCTCGGCGCTCGGTGGCGCGGATGACAATGCAACGCGCTATGATGCCGAGCTCCAGCCGGGCAGCGCTGTCGGTGTCGCCATCGTCTGCGGCGACTTCACGGTCGGTGCGACGGGCACGGTGACGGCGACGGACGGCAATCGCATCCTCGCATTTGGCCATCCATTTTTGCACAAGGGCAACGTGAATTATTTCATGACGGATGCCTCGATCGTCGGCACGATCGCAGGTGCTAGCAACGGCATGAAAATCGCGAACGTCGGCAACATCATCGGCCGCATCAATCAGGATCGTGAGACGGGCATCGCTGGTACGATCGGCGAATTCCCGTCCGTCGTGCCGATGAAGCTCCACGTCAAGGATGAAGCGCTCGGCCGCGAGCAGTCGTATGCCGTGCGCATCGCCTATGATGAGGACTACCTGCCGCAGCTCGCGGCCGGCCTTGCTTACGCGGCGCTCTCGAAGACGAGCGACACGCTCGGCGAGAGTACGGCGACGCTCGGCTTCAAGATCCGCACGAATGCGGCAGCGGGCGGCACGTTCGAGCGCAAGAATATGTTCTACAACACGACGGATGTCGGCCAAGTCGCCGTCGGCGAGCTCATGCAGGCCGTCGGCACGGTCTGCGCGGACACGACGAAAGAGGCGGACATCATCGACGTGCAGGTCGATGCCACGATCCAGGGTGGCCGCCAGACGGCGACGCTCCTCTCAGCCATCCCGGAGAAAACGACGGTGCGCCCGGGCGAGACGGTGAACATCAAGACGACGATCCAGCCGTACCGCAAGGACAAGGAAACGCTCACGATCCCGTTCACTGTGCCGAAAGCGCAGCGCGATGGCCTCATGAACCTCGACGTCCGCGGCGGCGGCATGGTGCCGGTTTCGCCGCTCCTGCTTTTGCAGCAGACGACGGGCATCGCGATTCAGGCCGATGACGAAAAGACGCAGACGACCGAGGGCAAGCTCAAAGCGCTCGGCGAAGCCGGCCGCAACAATGAAATCATCATCGCGCCGGGCGCGGCGGCGCAGCCGCTCTCCGAGAAGGAGCAGAAACGCGTCCTGCGCGAGACGAAAGCAGCAGCGGAGCGCGCCGCAGCGGAAGCAAAGCAGCATCCAAAGAAGATCGAGCTTTTGAAAGACGAAAAGAAAGCCCAGCCCGAAGGCCAGGCGAAGTTCGAGACGAATTACATCATCGACAACGTCATCCACACGGCGCTCCACGTCGACCACAAAGCGAAATAAGGCGAAAGCCCTATGCTTCACGTTTCGCTGACACTTGCGCGAGCACGCGCGGAATGATAATATATGATATAATTCTGATTTTCGAAGGCCATGGGGCAAGGATGCTCACGCAAGGTTTTCAGCCTTTTAGGGGGATATTCGACGGTAAATGGAAAAATTGATTATACATGGCGGGCGCAGGCTCGAGGGGCGCGTGAAGATCAGCGGGGCGAAGAATGCCGTGCTGCCGATCATCGCAGCGACGCTCCTCGGACAGGACACGGAAAGCGTCCTCGATGAAGTGCCGGCGCTCGAAGACGTCACGACGATCACCGAGGTGCTCTGCCGCCTCGGCGTCGCGGCGACGTTCGATGCGACGAAGCATCAGCTCCGCGTCGATGCGCGCACGATCGGCAGCTGCGAGGCGCCGTATGACCTCGTGCGCAAGATGCGCGCGTCGTTCCTCATCATGGGACCGCTCCTCGCGCGTTGCGGCAAGGCGAAGATTTCGCTCCCCGGCGGCTGCGCCATCGGCACGCGCCCGATTGATTTGCATCTCAAAGGGTTCGAGGCGCTCGGCGCAAAGATCGAGATCGGCCACGGATTCATCGAAGCCTCGGCACCCGAGGGGCTCAAGGGCACGCGCATCTATCTCGATTTCCCGAGCGTCGGCGCGACGGAAAACATCCTCATGGCCGCTTCGATGGCCGAAGGGCAGACGATTCTCGAGAATCCGGCGCAGGAGCCGGAGATCGTCGATCTCGCGAATTATCTGAACGTCATGGGTGCGAAGATCCGTGGCGCGGGTACGAATGTCATCAAGATCGACGGCATGAAGAAGCTTGTCGGCCGCGACTACACGATCATCCCCGACCGCATCGAGGCCGGCACGTACATGGTCGCCGCGGCCATGACGCAGGGGGACATCTATGTCGAAAACGCAATCAGCGAGCACTTGAAGCCCGTCATCGCAAAGCTCAAAGAAGCCGGCGTCCAGATCGAAGAGGATGTCGACGGCATCCGCGTGCATTGCGACAAAAAGACGAAAGCCGTCGACATCAAGACGATGCCGTACCCGGGCTTTCCGACGGATATGCAGGCGCAATTCATGGCGATGCTGACGGTCTCGGAGGGCACGGGCTGCGTGACGGAGACGGTGTTCGAAAACCGCTTCATGCACGTCGACGAACTCAAGCGCATGGGCGCGAACATCCGCATTGATGGCCGCACGTCCGTCGTCGAGGGGGTCGAACGTCTCACGGGCTGCCAGGTCAAGGCGACGGATCTCCGTGCCGGCGCCGCCATGGTGCTCGCCGGCCTCGTCGCCGAAGGCGAGACACAAGTCGGCTACATCCACCACATCGACCGCGGCTACGACGACCTCGTCGGCAAGCTCGTAGGCCTCGGCGCCGACATCCAGCGCGTCGACCGCTGATTTCTTTTGAATTGAAGCTCCCTTTGTCGGGAGCTTTCTTCATACGAAAATATTTGTTGAACAAATCGCAAAATACAGGGAAGGAGCAAATACCTCATGAGCCCCATCGAACAGCCATTGGAGCTTTCACACCTCAAGCTGAAAAACCGCATCATCCGCTCGGCGACGCACAGCTTCCTGCCATCGGAAGACGGTCGCATGACGGACGAAGAATTTGCTATGTATGAGACGCTCGCGAAAAACGGCATCGGCCTCATCATCACGGGCCATTGCTGCGTCGATCCGCTCGGCCGCGCGAACAAGCAGCAGGTCAACATTTTCGACGACAGCTACATCGACCAGTTCAAGCGGGCGGCTGCCATCGCGCATGTGGAAGGCGCGGCGTTCGTGCCGCAGATTTCGCATGCCGGCCCGCGCGCGATCGGCGTCGATGACCTCGCGGACGTCTCGGCGCGTGCGCTGAAGAAAAACCGTCATGCGCGTGAACTGACCGTCGATGAAATCCATCACATCGTCACGCACTTCGTGCTCGCGGCCGCGCGCCTGAAATACGCTGGCGTCGACGGCGTGCAGCTGCATGCGGCGCATTCGTACCTGCTTTCGCGTTTCCTCGATCCGACGTTCAACGAGCGCACGGATGCATACGGCGGCAGCGCAGAGAACCGCTTCCGCATCGTGCGCGAGATCATCGAGGGCATCCACGCGAAATGTGGCGACGACTTCCCCGTGCTCGTGAAGATCAATCTCGACACGGAGCATGAAGATGCCGCGGGCTATCATGACGCGATGATTTATATGCTGAAAGAGTTCCATCGCCTCGGCGTCGAGCTTGTCGAGCTCTCCGGCGTTGATTTCATCAACCAGCCGAAAGACGCGACGCTCTATTACCTCGATGAGGGCAAAGCGCTCAAAGCCGCTGTTCCCGAACAGCCCATGAGCCTCGTCGGCGGCGTGCGCTCGCTCGCGGACATGGAGGCGGTGCTCGCGGCCGGCTTCGAGATGGTCTCGCTTTCCCGCACGCTCATTGCCGAGCCGGACTTCCTCCAAAAAGAACTCTCCGGCGGCGAGAAATCCATCTGCGTCTCCTGCTGCCGATGCTTCGTACTCCCCGAAATGCACAAAGGCATGCGCTGCGTGTGGCAGTGGAAGAAAGCAAGAGCCGCCGCTAAAAAGTAAATCAAATATACGCCTCCCCATTGGGGGAGGTGGCCCCGAAGGGGTCGGAGAGGGTAACGTCGAATGGGATTCTCGATTCTATCAGTAGAAACGGAATCTCGTAACGGCGTTACCCTCTCAGTCTCGCTTCGCTCGACAGCTCCCCCAAAAGGGGAGCCTTTTTATTTGTCTGGAAATATTCTGAAAATTACTTCTTAAATGTTACAGGTTGACACATACCTGCCTCCAGCCTATAATACACAGTACACAGAATACATCATATCTCATACCGCTCTGTGGATCATGTGTTTATCAGGGAATCATCTGTAATTGACAGAAAGAAGGAATCATCATGACTGGTTTGATGCTGGTCGGTATCGCTCTCGTCTGGTTTGCGGGTGCGTATCTCATTTACGGTCGATGGCTCACGAAAACGTGGGGCATCGATCCGAAGGCGCAGACGCCGGCTGTGCGCAAAAATGATGGCGGCGACTATTCGCCGGCCTCGCGCTTCACGGTCTTTGCGCATCAATTTTCGTCCATCACGGGCGCGGGCCCTGTGACCGGCCCGATCATCGCAGCGATGTTCGGCTGGGCGCCGGCGCTCCTGTGGATCCTCATCGGCGGCGCGTTCTTCGGCTGCGTGCAGGATTTCACGGCGCTCTACGCCTCCGTGAAGAACGAAGGCAAGTCGATGGGCATGCTCATCGAGCAGTATGTCGGCCGAACGGGCCGCCGCTTGTTTTTGCTCTTCTGTTGGTTGTTCACGCTGCTCATCATCGCGGCGTTCTCCGACATCATCGCAAAGACGTTCAATGGCTTTGCGGCGGGCGGCACGCTCAATACGCCGGGCGCGCAGGCCGCGACGATCTCCATGCTCTACATCGTCGTCGCTATGGGCTTCGGCGTGTTCATCAGCAAAGTCAAACCGTCCGGCGCGCTGAAATTCGGCGTTGCCGTCGCGCTCGTCGCGGCGATGTTCGCCGTCGGCATGAATTTCCCGCTGTACTTCGATGTCGCGACGTGGCGCTATGTCGTGTTCGGCTACTGCTTCATCGCGGCCGTCCTTCCCATGTGGCTTTTGATGGAGCCGCGTGATTACCTGAGCTCGTTCCTGCTCCTCGGCATGGTCGCGGGCGGCGTCATCGGCGTCCTCGTTGCGAATCCTTCCATCAATATGCCGGCGTTCGTCGGCTTCGAGGTGAATGGCAAGCCGCTGTTCCCGATCCTCTTCATCACGATCGCCTGCGGCGCGGTCTCCGGCTTCCACAGCCTCGTCTCGTCCGGCACGTCGTCGAAAGCCGTCGCGAACGAACGCGATATGCTGCCCGTCGGCTACGGCGCGATGCTCTGCGAATGCATGCTCGGCGTCGTTGCGCTCGTCGTCGCTTGCGCGGCTGCGTCGAATGGCGTCATGGCGAAAGGCACGCCGTTCCAGATTTTCGCCGGCGCCATCGCCGGGTTCTTCGAGATGTTCGGCCTGCCGGGTGGCTTCTCCGCTTGCTTCATTACGATGTGCGTCTCGGCGCTCGGCATGACGACGATCGACTCCGTCGCCCGCATCGGCCGCATGTCGCTGCAGGAGATGCTGAAACCGAGCGAAGGCCAGGAAGCCAGCGCGCCGGTGAAGTTCCTCATGAACAACTACGTCGCGACGATCGTCACGCTCGTCCTCGCGTACGGCCTCTGCCTCGCAGGATACATGAACATCTGGCCGCTCTTCGGCGCAGCGAACCAGCTCCTGTCCGCGCTCGTTCTCATCGCGCTCGCCGTGTTCCTCAAGGTCACGGGTCGCAAGGGTTGGATGCTCTACGTGCCGATGGTCTTCATGTTCTGCGTCACGATGACGGCGCTC
>OMWS01000018.1 GCA_900314825.1 uncultured Veillonellaceae bacterium
GCATGGCGGTCGGTCCTCCTGCAAATTGGTACTTCCATTATACAGGAAGTTGCGGAAGGAATCGACCTGTCAGAGGAACTTTTTCAGCAGCCTCCTCCCCCAGAGGGGGAGGCGTTATTTGAGAGCTGCTTGTTTAGAAACAAATAAAGGAGGTGGCAAGCAAATGATTTATAGAAAAGCCACTTTCAACGATATCGAATCCATCTTCAATCTCGTCAACGACTACGCGAGCGACGGCATCATGCTCGCTCGCTCGCGCAACACGCTGTTCGAGACGCTTCGGGACATGGTCGTCGCCGTCGATGAAGAGACGAAGGAAGTTGTCGGCGTCGGCGGCCTCCATGTCGTCTGGGATCGCATGGCCGAAGTCCGCACGATGGCCATCTCGCCTGCGCATACGCGGCGCGGCATCGGCGCGGAAATTGTGAAACGCCTGCTCGAAGAAGGGCGTGCGCTCGGCGTGACGATGTTCTTCACGCTGACATACAAGCCCGGCTTTTTCCAAACGCTCGGCTTCCACACGGTCACGAAGGAGACGCTGCCACCGAAGGTCTGGAAAGACTGCATCGACTGCCCGAAGTTCCCGAACTGCGACGAGATCGCGCTCATCCGCGACGAAGGCGGGGCGGCAGGGCAGGACATCGCGTTCCATCCCTGAGCGTGCGGTGTTATGGCATGGCATACAAATGCATACGAACACAAAAATGGCGATTGCAGCCATCAGGCTGCAATCGCCATACGTGTTTCATGCGTGTTCAAAACCATTTGTCTTTCTCGAAAATCTGGAAGTCATACCACAAGACCATGCCGTACCGCGACGTGCACGTCTTCCGCTTGCCCGGGTCCCAACGCACTTCAATGACGCGGCCGTCGCGCATGACGCGCAGGAGGCACGTGCCATCCGCAACGCAGGATTTCCACCCGCGCTGCATGAGGAAGCACTCGAAATCGTACACATCCCGGAGCCGCACGAGCCCGATCCACCCGATCTTCTCATGCTCGGCATCCAGCAGCTTCTGCTTTCGTGCATTCGTTTTCATGGGTACCATCCTTCCATATGTTGTTGTCTCTACGGCAGAAATCGGAGGATTTCTACGAAATCTTGATTTCCTACGTTCATCATAGCATGGATTTGAACAAAAAACACGAACGTTCCGTTAAGTATTTGTAAAGTTGTATACATTGGAGAAATCATTGTCGGTTTTGTGTGGCTCGTGATATACTGAATAAAAGGAGTTGAGCCCTATGCGCACGATTGAAAACATTCGCGAACAGATTGCGCCGATTTGCAAAAAGTATGGAGTGAAATCCGTCCGGTTATTTGGATCGTACGCGCGCGGCGAGGCACACGAAAAGAGCGATGTTGATTTTTTCGTCGAGCTCGGTCATGTCCGTGATTTGTTCACGCTCAGCGCATTCCGTCTCGATCTTATTGATGCGTTGCAGATGGAAGTAGACCTTGTGACGAAACTGCCAGAAAATCCGGAATTTCAGAAAGAACTGACGAGGGACGAGGTATTGTTGTATGCAGCTTGAGCGGAAAGACTGACAGATTCTCGAACACATTCAAACATATTGCGAAGAAGTCCGTATGGCGCTCGAAAGCTTTCATCGGAGTGAAGACGAGTTCATGCGCAATCCTGTCTTTCGAAATGCGTGCTCGATGCCGATGATGCAAGTCGGCGAGCTTGCGAAACATTTGTCTGATGCGTTCGTGCAGTCCGATAGCGCGGTGAGCGGCACGCCGTGGAGAGCTATCAAAGGGATGCGCAATTTGTTCGCGCATGACTACCACTCGATGAATTACGAAGTGATTTGGGAGACGGCAATGCAAAATATCCCAGAGTTGGAGCAACATATCAGGCAGATACTTGGGGACTAATCGCGACGCAGATAATTCATGGAAAATTTATTGGCTAATTATAGCGGACCCATAGGGCGTATTCTCAAAAGATTTGTACATCAATGGCCAAAAGGTCTACAGAAACGGTGGCATGGATAATAAGGATATTTAAAATCTGGCGTATCTCGTTGAGTTGATGGCAGGCAAACACGATCGTTGATGTTAGATAAAAGACATCCCCGTTTGGCACGAGCAAAAAATCGTGTCAAACGGGGATGTCTTTATGCGCTTTGAATAGTGACTTGCTTCCCGCAGAACGCGATGCCGTATTTCCATACGGGCGTGATGTGTTCGGCTTGGAATTCTGTGAGGTAGGATTTCGTGTCGATCTGTGCGAGTGCTTGTTTCGCATCGGTATGGAGTTCGTCTGCCTGGTCCGACGCTTTGAACTCCATGATGATGCCGGGGAGGTTCGGCTTTTTCGGGAACAGGGCGAGGTCGAAGCGGCCGTAGCCGCTTTCGCGGTTGCTCTGCGCGCGGTAGCGGTGCTCGTAGAAGAGCGTGAGGCCGAGCATGAGGCCGTGGTAGAAGCATTCTGGCTGCTTTGCTGTGTCGTGGTAGCTGACGGTACGGAGGAGGAGGTCTTGGAGATTTTCTTCGAAGCTTATCGTGTCGCCCGCGATCATCGCTTGCAGCATGTCATAGAGCGCGATGTCCGTGCCCTCGGTGCCGTTTATCCAATACAGGACTTCGCGGCGGAAGATGAAGCGGATTTCTTTGTTCGGGATGGAAAGCTGGTAGAGCGGCTCGGCGTCTTCTCCTTCGTCTTCGTCCAAAATTTCGCCCGTGCCTTGCAGGTAGCCGCAGAAGAGCAGGACGGAGTAAAGCTCATTGCGCTGCGCTCCCATATGGTCGGAATAAATCGTGGATTCCGTGATGGCAGACGCGATGCTCTTGCCGGCGAGGAGCGCCTGCATCTCTTTCCATGTGCGCGCGTCGGCACGCGCGAGCATCGTGCGCAGGATGGAGTTCGACGACGTGTTGACCCAGAAGGGACGCGCTTTGCAGTGCTCTTGGAAATAATTCAGCACGGACCAGGGATTGTAGATGTCTGCGCCTTGGAAATGGTAGCCGTCATACCAGCGCGCGAGCTCGGGAAGCTTGTCCTCACAGCCAAGCACGCGTGCCATTTCGGCGACTTCTTGCGGCGTGAAGCCGAAGGCATCGCCGCAGCCGCCGTGGAGCACGGTCGAGACGACAAGGTTATTCAATCCGCTGAAAATGCTTTCTTTCGCTACGCGCAGGACGCCAGTGACCACAGCAAAGTTGATGAAAGGGTTGTCTTTGAATGCGCTTGAGAGGAATGTACGGACGACAGAAATGACTTCGTCATAACAACCGTGGTCCCATGCACATTGAATGGGGGCATCATATTCGTCGATGAGGAGGACAGGATTCTTGTGATAGTAACGGGAAAGAAAGTTCGTTAAAGAGCGCAACGATGTTTTTAAATCTTCCAAAGAAGCTGTGCCAGAAGAAATTCGGTCGAAAATCTGTTTTTCGTTCGGTGTCAAGCAGTCAGCTTCTTGCAAGAATAAATAGGATTGATAAAGGGCGCTGACCGTATATCGAAGCATTCCGACAATTTCAGCTGTGGTCGTTCCCGATACATCTTTGAGACTGATCATCACGACAGGAGATGTTCCTGCTTCTTTCATCGCAGTCGTATCGTTTGCAATTTTCGTTTCGGCAAACCATTCTTGAACACGATCTTTTTTTGTGATGTCGAAGAACGATGCGATCATCGACATGGTCAGCGTCTTGCCGAAGCGGCGCGGGCGTGTGAAGAGCGTGACCTTCTTTTTGTTTTGAAGAAGCGTGCGGATGATATCAGTTTTGTCGACGAAGTAATAATGATTTTTCCGCAAGCTCGGGAAATCCGAAATGCCGACCGGCATGCCGGGACGGTCAACTGTTGCAGCTGCCACGGAAATCGCCTCCTTTTTTCTTTATTCTATCGCAGAAACCAGGCGTTGACAATGCCAAAGAGACGCGCCGTCCGCGGAGGAAAGGGTCGATCCGCAGGCGGCGCGCCGGGTGGCCATCGGGGCAAAAAGCATGGAGGCTTTTTGATGGCCACTCTTATTATAACATAAAAAGTTTGAGTTAGAAGTGTTTTTTGCAACCAATTTTGATTTCATACGAAATTTAATCTATCTTTGCCTAAGACGTTTTGACGAAACGGGCTAGGACTGTCGTTCGGGCGTTTTTTCTTGGACGTGGAACAGGACGTTGAACATCCAGAGGGAGTCTTCTTCGTGCGGTGCCAGCGCTTTTTCGATGGATTGGAGCGCGGCGGGCGACTGCGGCAGGCGGGCGCCGCGGCTCGTGAGCGCGGCGATCTGGTGGCCTGTGAGGATCTGCCGCTCGATGGCGGCGAGGCCGGTGAGCAGCAGCTCATAGAGTTTCGCAGTGATGACGAAGACCCAGTAGTTGTGGATGAGGCCGCCGTGCACGGCGCAGGGGTAGAGCTCCGTGAACCATTGGTGGAGCAAAAAGTTTTCGAAGAGCTGCGGGAACGGGATCGTCACGTAGCTTTCGAGGCTGCGGCGGCAGACGGGGAAGGCGCGCGCGATGTGCTGGAGGTCGGGCGTGCCGTCGAGGTGGAAGGCGCGGGCGGCGCGGCTGACGTCTTCGCGCGCGAGCGGGCTGTGCGGGGCGCTTGCGATGTCCCGCACGATGCCCCAAAGAAAATTGAGATGCTGTAAAGGTTCGAATTTTACGTTTCGAAGCGCTTCGTGGAAGCGTGCTTCGAACATCGGCGAATCGTAACTCTTGATGATCTTGCCGAGCTCGTAGCCTTGTCCCTGCTCGATGAAATCGACAGCGTCTTCGAGGTAGATGCCGAGCAGGATCAGGCGCACGTCGAGAGGATATCGTCTGTTTGAAAGAATCTTCATGCACGTGCGCTGGAGGTCGAGGATGTACGAGAGCTCCGGGAGCGGCTCGCCGAGCGTCGGCACTTGCTGGTTTGCCGCGCGCAGACGGCCCGCGGGCAGCTTCGTCGTCTGGAAATGGAACGCACCGGTCTGGAACAGCACATGACCGCAGGCGGCCGGGCAGGCGAGCAGCAGCGACCGTTCGAAGATGCCGGAAATATGTAAGTCGCGCAGCGCCGGGCAACGTGGCGGGAGGGCGTGATTTGTTGTTGTGGGAACGAGAGGACATGTGGATTCTGGACAAATGAAAGAGGGAACGTAACGGGGTGCTACGCAGAGATGTTCTGTCAATAGAAGTCACTCCTACAGAAGCCTCTCCCTCTGGGAGAGGTGCCGAGCGAATGCGAGGCGGATAAGCAGACGCAAGGCGCTTCAACGCCTATGCGGTCGCTTATGCCGCTTGCGGTGGAGGGTACTAGGGTGCGATAGCCGAGCAATGATGTCCATCATATCGAAGCACCTCATCAGAACAATCCCATCGTCTTGGTGACGAAGATCCACCCGAACATGGTAAATGCCGAGAGTGCCGAGGTGAAGACGACGCAGTTGCCGGCGAGCGGCGCGTCGCCGCCCATCTGTTGTGCCATAGCGTAGGACGCGACGGCGCACGGTGTCGCGAAGATGGCGATGAGCGTGACGAACTCCGCGTCACGGAAGCCAAGCGCAGCGCCGGCGGTGAGCATGATGGCCGGCACGACGACGAGGCGCGCAATCGTGCAGGCCCAGAGGTCGCGTCGGCTGTCGGCGATGCCGCCTTTTTCAAATGACGCGCCGAGGATGATCAGAGCGACGGGCGTCGTCGAGGCACCAATCTGCGCAATCGGCTTCAGGATCGGATCGGGGATTGGGAACGGCAAAAAGCGGCAGACCGCGCCGAGGAGGATGCCGTCGATCATCGGATTCTTGAGCACGCGGATGAGAATCGGCACGAGTTCGAATTTTCCGCCGCGGAACGACTCGAGCTCGAGCACGGCGTAGATGTTGTACAGCGGCACGATGGCCGCGATCATCATCGTCGGGATGACGGCAGCCTCCTCGCCGAAGATGTTCACGACGATCGGGATGCCGAGGATGACGAAGTTGCTGCGGAAGATCGCCTGCGTCATCGTGCCGCGCTTCGCGTTGTCTTTTTCAAACCACATGGAAAACGCGACAGACGCGAGGAACAAGAGCGTCACGGACGCCATGCCGAAGACGACGAGGCTCGGGTCGAAACCGTCTTCGAAATCGGCGCGGTAGATGTTCGAGAACATCATGCAAAAGAAAAAGACCTTGAACACCATGCTGTTCATGTGCTTGAGTTCCGTCGACGTCATAAGCTTTGCGTGCTTGACGAAGAGGCCGACGCCGATGAGCACGAAGATCGGGATGACGGCGCTCACGGCGACGATGAAATTGCTGAACATGAAAAGACCTCCTGACGTGGCAAACGTATGGTTCTATTATGCCACGCAGGAGGTCGTTCGTTTTTATGAAAACATTAGTTTTGTGAATGGAAAGGCACGATCAGCTTTCGAGCAGCAGGCCGACGCGTTTCTTCGCTTTCGTCAGCGTCTTGTTCGCGATGTACGTCGCGCGCTCCGCGCCTTTTTTCATCTGCTCGTCGAGGTACGCGCGGTCGTTCATAAGGCGGTCGAAGTTCTCGCGCACGGGGCGGAGCTCTTCGCAGACCGCCTCGCCGACGGCTTTCTTGAAGTCGCCATAGCCTTTGCCCGCGAATTCAGCCGTGATCTCGTCCATCGTTTTTTTCGTGACGGCGGAGTAGATCGTCATGAGGTTATTGATGCCGTCCTTGCCTTCGCGGAACGCGACTTCGGCCTCGCTGTCCGTCACGGCGCTCTTGAATTTGTTCATGATGACCTTTGGGTCGTCGAGAATGGAGATCGTCGCCTTCGGGTTCGGGTCGGACTTGCTCATCTTGCTCGTCGGATCTTGCAGGCTCATGACGCGCGCGCCGGCTTTCGGGTAGTAGCCCTCGGGCAGCTTGAAGATTTCGCCGTACGTGTGGTTGAAACGCGTCGCGACGTCACGCGTGAACTCGAGGTGCTGCGTCTGGTCAGCGCCGACAGGGACGTAGTCGGCCTGATAGAGCAGGATGTCGCCGGCCATGAGCGCCGGATACGTGAAGAGGCCGGCGTTGATGTTGTCCGGGTGCTTCTGCGACTTGTCCTTGAACTGCGTCATGCGCGACAGCTCACCGAACTGCGAGCAGCAATCCATGATCCAGCCCATTTCCGCGTGCGCCTTGTTGTGGCTCTGCACGAAGACGAGGCTCTTGTCAGGGTCGATGCCGCAGGCGAGCAGCAGGGCAAAGGCCTGCCGCGTCTGGGCGCGGCGCTTCTGCGGGTCGATGTGGATTGTCATGGAGTGCAGGTCGGCAATGAAATAGTAGCAAAGATATTCGTCCTGCAAATCCTTCCAGCCCTTGACCGCGCCGAGGTAATTGCCGAGCGTGAACACGCCCGTCGGCTGGATGCCGGAAAGGATGATTTTTTTCTGCGTTTCTTCTGCCATGGAAAATTCCTCCTATGTGTCAGGAACATCGGCAATCAAAAAGTCCCTGACAGTCTTGAAAATACTGTCAGGGACGAAAAACTTTCGCGGTGCCACCCTGCTTCACGGCCGTGCCGTGCAACTCAAAGGGAACATCCAGATCAATCTAGAGATTCCCCAGCCTTTTCACGCAGGCTGCGCGTCGCAGCATACTCGGGAAGGCGTGCCTTCCTTTTCCGTGCGCCCTCGGCGATCCATCCGGCACGCGCTCGTCATCCGTATTCCAGCAGCACGGATTCTCTACAGGCGAATCATCGTCCATCTTTTCGCTTCATTGGTTTATGGAAGAAAGGCTACCACAAAAAAAGGGAGTTGTCAAGTTGACAAGCATCTTCGCAGTTTGCTTTTCTGGGAATCAGAAGGTCAACACTTCGCCGTCGGCGGGCATGCGGTAGTTCGTGACATTTCGGCAGAAGAGACGGGCACGCATATCGTGACGTGTGATGGTGGCGTGTGCCACGTTGTCAAAATGCGTGAGGACGAGCTGGCTGTTTGGCATCGTGCGCGCAACGGCCTCGACATCCTCGTCGCCCATGATGAGGCGGCCGTGCTCGATGGTTTCTGCCGCGCAAGCGTTCAGCACGATGACGGGTGGCTGATATGCATGGAGCGTTTGTTTGACCGCCTCGTACCAGATGGTATCGCCTGCGACATAGAGTGTTTGTTCATCGGCGGCCTCGAATACGACGCCACACGCATCACCGCATGGCACGATGACGCCGTGACGCGCAGGGGTTTTCGTGAGCTTCACATCGCCGAACACCGAACTGCCTACTGAAAGCATCCGGACATCGGTGAAGCCGGAACGCTGGAATACCGCCGCATCTTCCGCATTTTGAACAAAAATTGGAAGATCATGGTCGAGTGTGGCGCCGACCGTGCCATCCAGCACCATGTCGATGTGGTCAGGATGGATGTGCGTGACGATGTACGCATCGATGCCGGCGAGTACATCCGCCGTCTCCATCGGCAGCGGGCAGATCGGCATGAGAATCTGTTCCTTCGTGGGGTCAGGCAATGAATACGGATGTCCCGGAATGTCGGCGAAGCATCCCATCGTGCCTTTCGCTGCGAGCCACGGGTCGATGAGGAACGTTTTGTCCCCGAACGTGATACGGATTGTTGCGTTGCGAATCTGCTGGATCTTCATGATGCGATGTCCTTTCTCTGCAATCATCTTTTGATTTCTAGAGACATTTTATCTGGGAATCGCAACATGGAAAAGAAATAAAAACGCGCATGGCCGCAACGAAAGTGTTGCGTCAGAGAGTGGCTGGATTTGTCTGGAAACAGGATTCCTGCAGATCCTTGGGATGCATGGAAATGTGGCGGACCAAAAATGTTTGGAACAGGCGGGCGCTTTGCGTCGGCAGCTGGTCGCGCCGCTGGAGCAGGAAAATGTCAGCGCCGTCCTCTCCGCCGATGGTGAAAGGCCGCACGATGGTATCCGGAGGGGACACGAGGGCGGCGGTGTAGCCGTGTTCGAGGATGACGGCTTTGTTTGCTGCGGCGAGCGAAGCGAGCAGCGTTTCGTCTGACGTTTCGAGCAGGATGCGGATGTCGATATGCGCTGCAAGGAAATGGCGGTCGATTTTTTCTTGGAAGCATTGGTACGCACGGCCCTTGCCCGCAACGGCCGCACCGTCGAGATCCTCGACTGTGATGACGGCTTTTGTTGCAAGCGGATGATTCTTGTGCATGCGCAGACAAAACGGCGTGCGAAAGAGTTTCTTTGCAACAAAACGCGTCGTGTCGAAAGGCTCTGTCGTGATGGCGAAGTCGCCGCGCCCGCGTGCGAGCGCTTCGGTTGCGCCACAATCCGTCGATTCGATGAAGCTCGGCGTGATGTCGGGATGCTCGGCGGCAAAGGCACAAAAGAATGCTGCGCCGAGCCATCCAGCGATGTGATCGAGCGCGTAGACTGTGACGACGGAATGCTGTTGCGCCGCAAGCGTTTGCGTGCCAGCGATGTAGTCGTATTCATTCAAAAGCTGGCGAACGTGTGGCAGGATGGCCTGTGCGAAATCCGTCGGTGCAATGCCATTCGTCGTGCGCGTGAAAAGCGGCTGTGCAAGCTCGTCCTCGAGCTGCCGCAGCGCACGGCTCACGCCTTGGCGCGTGATGTAAAGACGGTCGGCGGCTGCTTGGATGCTGCCGGCATCGTAGACGGCGAGGAAATAGGCGAGCTGTTTCTGATTCATTAGGAACCATCTTCTTTCGGTTTCGTTCCGCCTATTTGTTCAAATAGAAGGTATTCTCATTTTTCCACACCGAGAAATACATAGATCTTTCGCTCGTTCACCAGACATCTTCCTCTCGTTTTTTCGGCGCCCGCTGACGGACAGGAAGTTCGAGATCTTGCATCGTGCGCCCGAGAATATCGTCCTTGCAGACAAGAGCGAGGTCTTTGTCCATGCCGCCGAGCGCGTGCATCACGGCGGCGTAGGCGCCAATGGAGACGGACGGGCTGCCTTTTTCGATGTTCCAGACTGTCGTGCGGCTGACGCGCGCACGCTCTGCGACGAGTTCGACCGGCAGTTTGCGGCGCAGGCGGGCGAGCTTGATCTGATGTCCCATTTGCTCGATGTATTCGAGGCTCGGACGAAAAAGGCGCGGTTCGCGCTTTGGCATAAGAGTCACCTCAATGTTCATAAAAATAATCGTATAGGATGATATCGTTCATTTTTACAAACATTATACCATAGCGAAACCGCGCTGTCTTGTTGAATTTTATGTGGATATCAAGATAAAATCTGCAGCCAATACATTAGTGCGTCGTGCTGCCGAGGAAGATGAGGCGCAGGCCGAGGGCGAACATGGCGCAGGAGAGCAGGAGCAGGATGACTTTCGATTTCGTCTTCTGCGAAATCTTCGCGCCGATCTGCGCGCCGATGGCTGCACCGATCGAGATGCAGATCGCGGGGATCCAGACGATGTGATCGAGCAGGAAATGGCTGATGACGCCGAAGACGGACGAGCAGGCGAGGACGAAGTGCGACGTGGCCGTCGCGACGTGGACGGGGAAGCCGAGGACGTAGATCATCAGCGGCACGTGGATGACACCACCGCCGATGCCGAAGATGGACGAGATGAAGCCGACGACGAAGCTCACGGCGATACCAAGACCCATCGGGAATTTGAAATCGGGGCCGATTTCGGAGATATCAGAGTGGCGCTTGTGCGTCGCGTTCCAGCCCATGAGGCTCGCCATGAGCAGCAGGAACAGGCCGAAGTAGAGGTCGAGCTCTGTGCCGGAGAAGCCGTCGACGATCTTCGAGCCGATGATGGCGCCCGGCAGTGTCGCGAGCGCGAACGGCACGGCGGCCTTGAAGAAGACGCGCTTCTGCTTGATGTACGCCGCCGTGCCCGAGAGCGCGTTCGCCATGACGACGACGAGCGACGTGCCCGTGATCTGCGCGGCGGTCTGGAAGTACGGATAGATGCCGCCTTCGCTCATGCAGAGGATGAAGATCGGCACGCAGATGAGGCCGCCGCCGATGCCGACGAGCGTGCCGAACGTGCCGACGCCGATGCCGAGCACGAGGAAGAGGATGATTTCGAGAACCATGATGGATGCTCCTTTTTTATGATTTCGCTGAAATTATAGCACAATTGCGTATTGCTGTCCCGTATTCTGCAAGAATTTTCGAGAAATTAAAGAAAAATGCGGCGACCGAATGGCCGCCGCGAATAGAAAATAGAAAGGAAGGATGGATGGGTGACGGGTTAATACGCCGGAATCCAGCCGAAGGCGAGGATAGCGCTCATGACGGCGATGCAGATGACATAGTAGATCGCCCATGGCACGGCGTCCGTACGGATGAGCTTGCCCTCGACGCCCGAGATGCCGGTCGTCGCGCAGACGGCGACGATGTTGTTGATGCAGATCATGTTGCCGATGGCGCCGCCCTGGTTCTGGAGCGCGACGATGGCGATCTGCGGGAGATTCAAGATGGTAGCCGTCTCGAATTGCAGCGGCGTGAACATGATGTTCGAGACCGTGTTCGAGCCGAACATGAAGGCGCCGATGCTGCCGATGATCGGCGAGACGTAGAAGAAGTTCGCGCCAGCGAGGTCCGCCATGCCGTGCGCCATCGCGAGCAGCATGGAATCAAAGCCTGCCGCATTTGCATTCGAATAGCGATAGATGTAGACGAGCGCGAAGCCGAAGAGGAGCGCGATGAACGCGCCATAGACTTGGCGGCCCGAAGCTTTGATCATGTGAGTGACCTGCGCGCCACTCAGCCCGTAGAGGAAGATGCCGATGATCACAACGAGGATGAAGGGCGCGATGCCTGGGTTGTTCACATACTTGAACGACCAGACGGCGTTCTCGACGCCGAGGATATTGCTCATGGAAACGGAGAAGCTCGTGATGATCGGCTTCAGGCCGAACTGCGGGATGCGCGTCGCGACGAGCCAGAGCGAAATGAGGAGGTACGGCGTCCACGCTTTGAGAAGCGACATCTGCGACGTGGCGACGACATCGCCTTCTTTTTCCGCCTCTTTCGCCTGCTGCGATTCGAAACGCCAGACGTCTTTCGGCATGAGGAAACCGGATTTCGCTGCGCCGAGGAGCACAAAGACTGTGATGGCGGCCGAAGCGAGCGACGTGATCTCGCTGCCGATGAACATCGCGAGGGGCAGGGAAATCACCGTGAAGCTGAGCGCTGCGAGCAGGCAGAACGGCAGGACGGGCAGGGCGTCGGAGAATTTGTGATCCTTGCCGAATTTCATCGTGGTGATGCCGACGACGATGAAGATGATGAGGAACGCGCCGATGTCCATGCCGAGCGCCGAAATGAACGAGAACGATAAGAGCCACGTGTCCGGCGTGATGCCGAGCGTCGGCAGCACGTCCTCGACGCAGGCGAACGCGGAGTTCGTCGGCGTGCCAGCCGCGCCGAACGGCACCGGCGTCGAGTTCAGGATCAGGCAGCTGATGGCCGCCGCCATCGGAGGAAAGCCGAGGCCGATGAGAAGCGGCGCTGCGATGGCCGCCGGCGTGCCGAAGCCCGCTGCGCCCTCGATGAAGGCGCTGAACGCGAAGCCGATGATGACGAGCTGGATGCGCGCGTCCTCCGTGATGCCGTTGAACATGCCTTCGATGCGCCGCATGGCGCCCGCTTCTTTCAGCATGTTCATGAGGAGGATGGCGCCGAAGATAATGAGGAGCGTGTCGATGGAGCCCAAGAAGCCTGTGATCGTGTACGAGGCGATGTGCTGGACATCCATCTGCCAGTAGAAGAGGCCGATGATGACAATGGAAAACCAAGCAATCGGCAAGGCCTTCTTCGCGGGGACGTTGAGCACGACGGTCATGACGATCGTCAATAGGATCGGGATTGCTGCGATGAGCGCGAGCATGAGATCAACTCCTTCAAAAATGGAAGATTACCCGGCTAGCCCGCTTCCGCAAGCGACCGCGCGATACGGGCTTTTTATGATGGTGATAAATACGAAGCGTTTAACGATTTCATTATATAGGAAGAGCACGAGGAACGTCAACTGAAAAATAGGAATTAATAGTATAACTCGTACAGAAATACGAAACAAGGGGGCGGGAGAATGTCACTGAGGTGGAGATGTGCTTCGTTCTTTGCGAAAAATCGTTGTCGGTGCAAGAGCAAAAATAAAAAAGGTCGTTGCAAAATTGCAACAACCCTTCCTCAGAAATCAGACGCCCGCCGCATCTTTTCGACGTAGTGCGTGATCATTTCGATCGAGTGCGCGAGGTCGTCACGTTCTTCACTCGTGAGATCGTCGAGGCTTTCGATGAATTTGCGCTTGACGATGTCGTTCTGGTGATCGAGGATGTCCACGCCGCGTTTTGTCAGCGAGAGCAGCAGGCGGCGGCGGTCGGCAGGATCGACGGCGCGCGAGAGGAAGCCGGCGTCCACGAGTTTTTCCGTGATGCTCGTCATCTGCTGCTTCGAGATGTGCAGGATGTCGCCGATGGCCGTCGGCGAGGCAGGCTCTTCGACGCGCAGCACCATGAGCACGGCGAATTGATTGAGCGGCACCGGCGTCGTGATGCCGCGATAAAATTTCCGGTGGATGAGCACGAGCATTTCAATGAAGCTCCGAGACATCGTGCGGATGTCATGACGCTCGTTCGTTTCTTGCACCGCTTGCATGGCGATAGCTCCTTTGTGCGTATTTTGTTGAACAGCATTATATTTTCGTGATGGCGGCGGAAAAGCACGGCCGCTTCTTGACTTTTCTATGCGTATACGATACCATATGGGACATAAATAGTAAACATTTATTTACTAATTATTTATCGAAGGCAACAAGGACGCTCGCGCAAGCGGGCGATAAAGAAGGAGGTTATTTTTTTGCTTTTTGCGAAAAAACGGAAACCGCTCGCGATCCTCGGCGCGCTGGCGCTCGCGGCCTCGGCACTCCTCTCGGGGTGCGGCGGGCAGCAGCAGCAGCAGGCCGCCGGCGCGACGCAGGTCAAGGCCATGAAGGTGCTGCAGCAGGACACGCCGGTCGCAAGCCAGTTCGCCGGCCAGCTCGCCGGCCGCGACGAGGTCAAAGTCCAGTCGAAAGTCTCCGGCAACGTCGTCGAGAAATATTTCCACGGCGGCGACTACGTGACGGCAGGGCAGCCACTTTACCGCATCGACAGCCGCCAGTATGAGTCGGCCGTCCTGCAGGCGCAGGCGACGCTCTCGCAGTCCGAGGCGACGCTCTCGAATGCGCAGACGGATCTCTACCGCGACCAGCAGCTCCTCGCGAGCGACGCAATCTCGGAGCAGACGGTCACGACGCAGCAAGCGAACGTCGATGCGTACAGCGCAGCGGCCGCTGCGAATGCAGCGCTCCTCCAAAAAGCGCGCCAGGACCTCGACGATACGGTCATCTATGCGCCGATGTCCGGCCAGCTCTCCGTCGATGACGTGGCCGTCGGCACGTTTGCTGCGGCCGGTTCGACGAATCTCGTGACGATCGGCACGACAGATCCCGTGTTCGTCGAGTTCAGCATTTCGGAATCTGAGTATTTAAAGTTCAAGAACATCCAGGCGATGCAGAGCGGCACGGACAAGGGCGGCGTGACGGTCGGGATCACGCTCTCTGACGGCTCGCAGTATCCGTACGACGGCCGCATCGTGCAGGCCGACCGCGCGCTCGCGCAGAACACCGGCACGCTCATGGTCAAAGCGCTGTTCCCGAATCCGGAGGGATTGCTGCTCCCTGGCATGTTCGCACGCGTCAAGCTCACGGGCGAGACGGTGCCGAACGCGATCCTCGTGCCGCAGCGCGCCGTGCAGCAGCTCCTCGGCAAATCGTTCGTCATGGTCGTGAATGGCGACCAGAAGTCCGAGGCGCGCACGGTGACGCTCGGACAGAAAGTCGGCAGCTACTACATCATCAAGGACGGCCTTTCTGCGGATGATACGGTCATCGTCGAAGGCCTCTCGAACCTCCAGGAGGGCAAGGACCTCGCCGTCACGATGGTGACGGCCGGCGACATGGGCTTCTCTCTCGATGAGGATACGAGCATGTTCGATTCTGACACGAAATCGTCGGCAGGCGCAAACAGCTAAGGGGGCGGCGACTTGTCAAAATTCTTCATTCATCGCCCGATTTTCGCGATCGTCGTCTCGCTGATCATCGTCATCGTCGGTGCGATTTCTGCGACGCAGCTGCCGATTGCGCAGTATCCGCAGATTTCGCCGCCGACCATTTCCGTCTCGACGAACTACACGGGCGCGTCCGCGGCCGTCGTCAATGATACGGTCGCGCAGATCATCGAGCAGCAGGTCAACGGCACGCAGGGCATGGACTACATGTCCTCGAACTCCGATGACACGGGCCGCTACAGCCTCCAGGTCGTCTTCGAGACGGGCACGGACGGCGATATGGATTCCGTCAAGGTGCAGAACAACGCAGCGACGGCGACGCCTTCCCTGCCGTCCGAAGTCCAGCAGGTCGGCGTCACGACGCGAAAATCCTCGAACGACATGGCGTATATGCTGTCGCTCTACTCTGAAGATGGCCGCTATGACCGTGCGTTCCTCAAGAACTACGCCGACATCTACCTGCTCGACCAGATCAAGCGCGTCAAGGGCGTCGGCGACGTCATGGTGTTCGGCTCGGACTATGCGATGCGCATCTGGCTGAACCCGGACAAGCTCGCGGAGCTCGGCCTCACGGTCGCGAACGTCACGAGCGCCATTAAGGAGCAGAACGTCCAGGCGCCGGCCGGCACGGTCGGCGCGCTGCCGGTCGAGAACGGGCAGGAAAAACAGTACACGGGCAAGATTTCCGGCCGCCTCGTGACGCCGGAGGAATTCGGCAACATCATCTTGCGCTCGGACGGCAAAGGCCAGTTCGTGCGCCTCAAGGATGTCGCGCGCATCGAGACAGGGCAGAAGAGCAACAGCATCATCTCGAAGTTCAACGGCTATCCATCTGTCGGCTTCGGCATCCAGCTCACGAGCGATGCGAACGCCATGGAGACGGTCGCGGGCGTCCGCAAAGTCTTCGAAGAGGCGGAGCCGAACCTGCCGCCCGGCATGAAGATGGCGCAGATCTTTGACTCGACGAACTACATCCAGTCGTCGATCAAGGAAGTGCTGCATACGTTCGCGGAAGCGCTCGCGCTCGTCGTGTTCGTCATCTTCATCTTTTTGCAGAACTGGCGCGCGACGCTCATCCCGCTGCTCGCCGTCCCAGTGTCGCTCGTCGGCACGCTCGCCGCGTTCATCATTCTCGATTTCTCCATCAATACACTGACGCTCTTCGCCATGGTGCTCGCCATCGGCCTCGTCGTCGACGACGCCATCGTCGTCATCGAGAACGTCGAAAAGCACATGGAGGAAGGCCTGTCGCCCGTCGATGCGACGGAGCGCGCCATGGACGAAGTGCAGGGCCCGGTCGTGGCCATCGCCATCGTCCTCTCGGCCGTGTTCGTCCCCGTCGCGTTCCTCGGCGGCATGATGGGCGTGCTGTACAAGCAGTTCGCCCTGACGATCGCCGTCTCCGTCTGCCTCTCGGCTTTCGTGGCCTTGACGCTGACGCCGGCGCTCTGCGCCATGATGCTGAAGCCCCATTCGCCCGAGGACAACAAAGGCGTGCTCGGCGGCTTCTTCCAGAAATTCAATGATACCTACGAGCATATGAAAGTCGGCTACATGGGCGTCGTCGCGCGCTTCATCCGCCACTCGAAGCTCGCATTCATCTTCCTCGTCATCGTCTGCGGCGTTTCCGGCATCGTCTACAAGAACCTGCCGTCGACCTTCGTCCCCGAGGAAGACCAGGGATATCTCTTCGCGACGATCGACATGCCGGAAGGCACGTCGGCAAACCATACGTCTGTCGTCGTCGACAAGGTCAACCAGGCCATGCGCGAAGGCATCAAAGGCCTGGACAGCACGATGGCCATCACGGGCTTCTCCATTCTCTCGAACGGCGCGAAGCCGAGCGCGGGCATGGTCATCGTCGGCATGAAAGACTGGTCGCAGCGCACGGATCGTGACGCGTCCGTCGCGTCCGCCGTCCGCACGACGTTTGGCATCGGCGCGAAAGTCGCGCCGGAAGCGACGATCCTCGCGTTCAACCCGCCGGCGCTGCCGGGCCTCGGCGCGGTCGGTGGCTGGACAATGCAGCTGCAGGATATGTCCGGCCACAGCGATGCCGAGCTGAACGAAGTCACGCAGAAGATCGTCGCGGCCGCGAACCAGCGGCCCGAGCTCCAGGGCGTGCGCTCGACGTACGCCATCACGTCGCCGGTCATCGACTACGAGATCGATCGCGAGAAGGTCAAGAACCTCGGCATCCAGCTCTCAGATGTCTTCACGGCCATGCAGGTCAACTACGGCGGCGCACAGGTCAATGATTTCAACCAGTTCGGCCGCAGCTACAAGGTCATGCTGCAGGCAGATACCGCGTACCGCGGCGAGACGGACGGCCTGAAGTTCATCTTCGTCAAGAGCGCGACGGGCACGATGGTGCCGCTCGATACGCTCCTGAAGCCGAAAGACAGCTCCGGCCCGACCTCCATCTCGCGCTTCAACGCGACGCGTTCCGTGTCCATCCAGGGCAACGCGGCCGACGGCTATTCGTCCGGCCAGGCGATGAAAGCCATCCAGGAAGTCGTGCATGAAAACGCGCCGTCGGGCTTCAACATCGAGTGGTCCGGCCAGAGCCGCGAAGAAGCGAAAGCTTCGAGCTCGACGCTCAAGATGCTTGCGCTCTCCATTCTCTTCGTCTTCCTCTGCCTCGCCGCTCTGTACGAGAGCTGGAGCGTTCCGTTCGCCGTGCTCCTCACGGTGCCGACGGGCATCTTCGGCGCGCTCGTCTCCGAGTACGGCCTCGCGTTCCTCGAAGGGATGTTCGGCATCCAGAACTCCGGCCTGCAGGACAGCGTCTACATGCAGATCGGCATCATCGCCATCATCGGCCTCGCGGCGAAAAACGCGATCCTCATCGTCGAATTTGCGAAAGTCCGCGTCGACCGCGGCATGGAGCCGGTGAAAGCGGCCATCGAGGCCGCCGGCCTGCGCCTGCGCCCGATCCTCATGACGAGCTTTGCGTTCATCATCGGCTGCTTGCCGCTCGCGGTCGCGAGTGGCGCCGGCGCTGCCGCACGTAACGGCATGGGCGTCGCCGTCGTCGGCGGCATGCTGTTCGCGACGGCGATGGGCATCTTCCTGATTCCGGTCTTCTTCGTCGCGACGGAATGGCTCGCCGCGAAGCTCGGCATCACGCCGAAGACAAAGAAAAAGACGTCGATCGACTATATGTAAACAAAACGGAAGAACATTTGTGTTTTAAATTTTTCAAGTCGCTGCACGCGAGAACGTGTAGCGACTTTTTCTTTGACGATTTTGCGTTTGATGCAAAGGCGTAGCAGGATTTTGACATGACGCTGTCGTATTTAAAAAAAAGATTGAATTTTGAAATCGACAGGAGGGACGGCCATGAGGCATCGCGTGGCCCCAATCGCATTCATGGCACTCGGCGGCGGGCAGACGATCGGGAACAGTTGCTATGCGCTCGGCTTGGGCGGTCTTTGCGGCACGCAGGTGCTCTTGGATTGCGGTGCGAGCCGCAGGGGCGGAGGCTGGATGGAGCCGGCGTTCTCTGCCTGGCACGCGGCGGTGCAATCGGCGGGCAGGACGGCGGAGGCTGCGCAGCTTTTTGTTTCGCACGCTCATCTCGATCATGCGCGGCTCGTGCCGCAGCTGGCAGAGCAGCATCCGGCGATGGATGTGTACATGACGGAGGTCACGCGCGCGTTTCTCGCGATGCAATCGGGCGGTCCGCCGCTACGCGCGCAGACGGTGAGTTATGGGCAACGCCTGCGCTTTGACGATTACGAAGCTTCCTTTTGGCCGGCCGGGCACATCGCCGGCGCGATGATGACGCTGCTTTCCTTTGGTGGCAGGAAGATCCTC
The DNA here is from genome assembly GCA_900314825.1 of uncultured Veillonellaceae bacterium. Lineage (GTDB taxonomy): Bacteria > Bacillota > Negativicutes > Selenomonadales > Selenomonadaceae > Selenomonas_C. The sequence continues at coordinate 18,804 of OMWS01000018.1, forward strand.
TACACAGGCGATTATTCTTGCCTCAGCACGCCGTGGGCAGAGGCTTGTGCGCTGCCAGACGTGCCGATTGACGTGCTGATCCTCTGCGCCGTGCATGCCGTCCATCCGCATCATGGGATGCCTGTAGGTCTGCGCGGTCTTTATCGGGCGATGCGCGAGGCTATCGGGGATGGGCAATCTGTCTATGCGCGTTGCCGTCAGCTCAGCAAAGGCAGCGAGCTTTTGCGCTATCTGCGTTCCTCAGATGTGCTGCGTGACGTTCCAATTTATCTCGATCCCCGCATGATGGCGACGGTCGAAGCGCTTGAAGCGCTCGGCATCCCCGTGCTTTCGGCGCACGATTATCCGCTTGCGGCCTGGCAGGGGCAGCAGCCTTGCATCGTACTCGGGACGAAAGAAGCGAGTGGGCGCTTCGCGTCCTTTGTCCACGTCGAGGGCGATCAGTTTTCGCTGCATGATGATTTCGAACAGACGGCGGCGTTCATCCGTCGCGTAGCGCCGAAACTTGCCGTCATCGTGCATTGCGTGCCGAGCGCGCAGGAGACCGTCGCGAGCGTCCTCGAACGCGAGGCGGATTGCCGCACGCAGTTTTTGTTTCCTGTAGATGGCGAATTATATGAACTTTGAATATGGAGACGGGAGGTTTGCCAATGAGAAACAAGAGACAGGGCGCAGAGCGGCGCATGACATGGATCATGCAGGCTGTGCAGGAAGCTGTGGAAAAAGCTTATCATCGTATGAAATGGAACAGCGTCGAAGATCCGAACATTGTCGTAGAAAACCGGCTGCTTCGCATCATCGCAGAGCAGGGCGAGAAGCGTTTGCGCACGTATGCGGAGCTTTTGCGCGAGCGCTATCATATGCGCTTGGATGTCAGTGACGTCGTCGACGCATTCCGCCGCATGCGCATCTCGAACCCGGAGAAGCGTGCGGAACTTTTCGATTGGGCGCGCGAACTCACGCGCGCATTTGAGCGGGCACTCGTGAGCGGCGCAGCGGAGGACGTTGCGGCGTATATGGCCGTGAAAGATCGCCGCATCTTGCAGTGGAACAACGATCCTTCGCGGCAACATGGCGCGCAACGGCGGATCGGCATCATGTTTCTGCTCGCGCATCATCCAGAGCTTTATCAGCGGGACGACGGGAAGAAAATCGATGTACTCGGCAATGTTTTTGCGAAATACGTGTTGTTCGACCTTTCGGATGCGTTGCGCGACGCGTGTACGCCGACGCGCGTGTCGCGTTTCGATCAGAAATCGCAGCCGCAGGGCGAGACGGCGCGTCTCCAGCGGGAAAATACGATGCTGAAGAGCAGCCTCGAACAAGCGGAAATGCTCATGAAAGATTTGCAGGAGGAATTCGACGAGCGCCTCGCAGCGAGCCGCGAGCAGGAAATGGTCGATTTCTTTTCGCGCCTGAACTCAGAGCGCTACGGTTGCATCCTTGATGAGATCCTCACGCTCCGGCGCGGCATCAAGGAACTGCGAAAAGCGCATTGCGATGTCCCCGTCGAAGTGAGCGGCCTGTTCATTTTCGTTGAAAAACTCGCGCAGTTCGTCATGGACGCGCACATCCATCCGATCTTGCCACAAGGCAAGGTGCGGGATGTGCATTTTGCCGACATCGAAGCGTGCGATTATGAAGGGCGTCCCTTTGAAAGCGAGGCGGATGTGCGGCGTGTAAAGGTGCTGTCGCCCGGCTGGATCTATGAGGATAAGAAACTTCAGATCGCGCGCCCGAAAGTGAAGGAGGTCGTCACGGATGGCGAATGACATGCAGGAACACTCGAATCTCTGTGTCGGCATCGATCTCGGCACGACGAATTCCGTGCTTGCGACGGTCAGCGTGAAACCGAATGGCGACCTCGTGAGCAAAGTGCTCGGCATCGACCGTGCTGTGGACAGCTATACGAGCGGCGGCGGGGACAAGTACCAGATGCGCAAGGAAAACACGCTGCCGTCGTGCGTCTACTACAACCCGGATGCCGGCTATCGGCCGATCGTCGGCGATTACGCGAAGCGGCGCTATCCGCTGCGTCCCTACCTCGTCGCGAAATCGATCAAGAGCCAGATGAAAAACGCAGAGGTGCAAGGTCTCGCACCCGAAGTGCCGGACACGACGCCAGCGGCCGTCTCCGCGCGCATCTTGCGCCATCTCTTGCACGGCGCGGAAAGCGTCTATCGCACGCACATCCACGATGCGGTCATCACGGTGCCGGCGAGCTTCGATCCCGTCATGTGCCGCGCGACGCAGGATGCGGCAGCGCTCGCGGGTGTCACAACGGAAGAAGCGGATGGCAGCGAGCGCCCCGTGCTGCTCTCGGAGCCGAATGCCGTGCTCTATGATTTCATCAACCAGGTGCGTACGGGCGAGATCGCTGGTGAGCTCATCGACCTGTCCGTGCCGAAGTACGTCATGGTCTTCGACCTCGGCGGCGGTACGCTCGACATCACGCTCCACGTGGTGCAACGGCGGCAAGACCTCCCCGACGTGTTGAAAGTGCAGGACATCGCGACGAACCGCTATACGCTTCTTGGCGGCGATGATTTTGACGAGGCCATCGCGCAGGCGATGTTCGAGCGCTATCTCGCGAAATTCCATGCGCGTCCGGAAATCGTGGACAAGATCCGCCGCGCCAAACAAGAAGTCTTGCCGACGTTGCGCGTTTTTGCCGAAGACCTCAAAATCGAGCTCAGCAATCGCCACAGCGAAGACGGCTGGGCGGCATCCGAAGGTTTTGCGGCCGGCTGGGATGATGACGAGGAAGAGAGCGGCGATACGTATGCGACGGGTGGCAACATCGCCGTCACAGGCATCGCTTATGACGACACGTTCCGCACGGAAGAACTCGAGGCGATCCTCCGGCCGTTCCTCGGCGAAAAGCTCGTGTTTGACGACTACCATCGCCTTGACGCCATCAGCGATACGCGCAACATCATTTTTCCCATCCTCGATGTGCTGCGAAAAGCTTCGGAAAAACTTGGCACAGACGATGTGAAAATCGACGCCGTCGTCATGAATGGCGGCATGTCGCGCTTTTACATGGTGCGCGATCGTCTCAAGGCCTTTTTCGGCTTCGAGCCCGTCGTCGCGCTCGACCCGGACCTCGCTGTCGCGCGCGGCGCAGCGATCTACCACTATTATCTCCATCAGCACGCGGCGATCCGCGATGATATGCGGATGCTCGGTTCAGCGTCAACGGCGGCGCCGATTCAAAGAGAAATTGCCAGCCGAGGAGGAACGGCGGCCGCACCAAAACCATCGCGGAAAGATATCGAATGGGGACGTGCCATCCTACCCGATGCGCTTTCTCTCGGCTTGCGTGGCGGCGAGCGCGAAATCGTTGTGCCGACAGGCGCAGAACTTCCGTATCAGTCCGCACGTATGACGGGCTTCCGCCTCGCTGCTGGCGCCGACCATATCTATATCCCGTTTTACGTGCGCAATCTTGATGGCACGGATCGCCACATCGCAAGCGGCGTGCTCCGTTTTAAGCAGACGTATCCCGATGGCGCGTTCGTTGCATTCGAAGTCTTCATGAACAGCAGCAAGCTCATCCGCATGAATGCTTGGACGTGCGCGGACGTAGCGGGCGGGGAAACGATCGAACAAGGCAGCGCAAAACTTGTCATCCAAGAAGACGAGCCCCAGATGGCTGTCCGTGTCCAAGGACCGAAACTCGTGCAAGCGACGCGCTCGGGTGCTGCGTGCGATTTCGTGATGGAGCTTCGCGAACTGGAAGCACTCTGCCAAACGTTCGAATTGCCGTGGAAAACAAAAAGTGCCCAGAAGAAGCATACGAATCTCGCGAAGCAGATCCGGAATCAGATGAAGCACTTGCAACGTGCAAGGAACATCGAAGAGCTCGGCAAGCCACTCCTCGCGGGGCTTCGCGCGACGACATGCGAGGAATTTCGCATGCGTTGTCTTGTCTTGGCGCGCCGCGTGTCAAATGCGTTTTCGGAAGAGGAACGCCGTGCCCTCGTTGCACTGTGCTTTGATATGATCGCTCCGCTCCTCCAACAGGGCGACAGCGGTAAGTTGTACAATCTTCACAGCCAGGCGATCCTCGCCATCGGCGCGCTCGGCACGCAGGACGACGGCGAAGCGCTCTCCTCACTGCACAATTACAAACGCTATCGCGATGCGTGCCTCTGGATGCATGCGCGGACGCGTTCACAGCTGCGTTGGGTGTATTTGGAACTCGTCCGAGACTGCAAATTCACGACGAGGAAAGGGACGGGCTCGATCCAATCGCCAGCGCGCGCAATCGGCATGGCGTTCTACGGGACGGACGCCGCGGAACTTGGCGGCGTGCAGCGCGTCGATGCCATCCGAGAGCTCTGCAACGCCGTCACGCAGTGCGTTCCGAAAGCGGGGGCGCTCGTCAGCTGCATCGTCGCGCTTGGCTGGCTTTGCGACCAGCGCAGCGGACGGAACATCCTTCCATCGTCTCTGCTCGCAAATGTGCAAGATACGCTTTCGAATGCGATGTACGATTACCCGGAATATTTTCTTGTTGGTCATCCCGTCGTCGTGCAGATCGCGAAAAAGATGATGGAGGGCCATGCGCTCGATGAACAGGAAGAAGCCTTCCTGCTCGAAAAGATGGAAGAGTGAGCATTGCGGAAGTGATAAGGAACTTCACGGGAACGTGAAAAGAGAGAATTAAAAATTTTTCTTTTCTCCAAAAGAAAAAACTTGCAATCTCATGGTCAATGCCGTATAATGTTTTTCGTCGGCGACACGCCGACATCATATTCCTCGATAGCTCAGCCGGTAGAGCACCTGACTGTTAATCAGGCTGTCGCAGGTTCGAATCCTGCTCGGGGAGCCAATGGCGCCATCGTCAAGCGGTTAAGACACCGCCCTTTCACGGCGGGTTCATGGGTTCGAATCCCATTGGCGTCACCATGGGCGATTAGCTCAGATGGGAGAGCGCTTGCCTTACAAGCAAGATGTCAGCAGTTCGATCCTGTTATCGCCCACCATGAGACACATAGAGGAAGCCGTCGCGGCTCGTGAGCCAATGCGACGGCTTCTTTTTTGTACCTTGATTCAGGTGAGCGTCATGGGTTGCATTTTCCTTTTGCGGTTTCACAAACGCCAGTCATCAGGTTCTTGTGAAAATGCAGGGAATCCTGCTATAATGAAATCAGAAAAATTCGATGTTTTGGCGCAAGGAGGTCATCGTGTGGGACAGGCAGCGCAGACAGCGGATGATGAAATCCGCACGGAGCTCATTGACGGGAAGATTGTCATGATGTCGCCGCACCCGTGCGTGGATCACACGCGGGCCGGAGGGAGAATCTATCGTATTTTTGATGAAGCATTGGAGGGAAAGCAATGTGAGGCTTTTCCAGACGGCGTTGATGTTTTTCTCGATGAAAAAAATCGTTTCGTTCCTGACGCGATGATCGTTTGCGATCCGAAACAGATTAAGCTGGATCGCATTGTCGGCGCGCCGACGCTCGTCGTCGAGGTGCTTTCGCCGAGCACGGCGATGCGTGACCGCACGTCGAAGATGCGCGCGTATGCAAAAGCAGGCGTCCAGGAATACTGGCTCGTCGATGTGATTGGATGCCATATCGAAGTCTATCGCCAGCAGGATGGCCAGCTCGAGCTCACGCGCATCTATCAATATTGTTCGCCGGAAGAGCTCCGGGCATATGCGGAGGAAGATGAAGCGCATCGATTGAGCGACGAAGAAGCCGAGCAGACGATCCACGTCGATCTCTGTGGAGGCTTCGATGTAGAGCTTGGCGTCGTGTTCGAACGGGTGAGAGGAACCGCCCTGTGAAAGCAGCATCAAAAAAGCCTGTTGCATGCAGCAGGCTTTTTAATATGCGTGAATCAACTGTATTGCTGCACGCTTCCGCTCTCGAAATCGTAGACGAGCGTGCTGGCGACGGTTTCTTTGCCGCTTTCGATGCAGATGACGTGGCCGTGGAACGTCGCGGTGCCGGCGCTCCATTCGCACGTCGCGCTCTCGGCGCGGATGACGAGGCCGGGGCGCTCGAAGCGGACGCGGCCGAAGAGCGTCGTCGCGGGCGCGAAGCCCTCGAGGTAGACGGCGTCGGCCGTGAAGAACGCTTCGCCACCTTTGTTCAGCGTGACACTGCCCTCGCCCCAGATCTCGAGGTTCGTCGCGCTGACCTGCGCGTCGTCCATCGTCGTCACGCGGTCGCCGTTCGTGACGGTGACGTTCCCCGTGAGATGGTAGCGGCCCGTGTCCGCGTCGTACACCGTTTCGTCCGCTGTCACGACCGGCGTCGACGGCTCGGCGGCAGTCGTCGCCTTGGCCTCCGGTTCCTGCGGCGCTGCAGAGGCAGAGAAGGACGGGAGGAGAAGGAAGGACGCGCAGAAGAGCAGTGCAGCTGCCGCAAAAGTTTTGAACACTTGCATGAAGATTGCCCCTTTCGCTTCGGTTTCGTGTGCCGTTTGCTTTTGTTCTCCTTCCATTTTACTACATTTTCAAAAATGTGCCAAAAAAGCTGAAAAAATTATAATTTCAAAGAAGGAATTTGGTTCCAAACGTAGAATCTTTCACCATAAGGAATTAGTACAAGTGACGCCGATTGCCACTGTGCGGCCGTGACCGTTCATGCAAATGGCACAATTGACTGAAAAATCACATTTGCAACAGGGATGACGAGCGGGAATAGGGGCCTCTTCGCCGTCCCAAATCTCCAGGGGGGTTATTTTTATGAGTAAGACAGAATGCTTGGCCATGATCCTCGCGGGCGGCCAGGGCAGCCGCCTCGGCGCGCTGACGAAGAACATCGCGAAGCCGGCTGTGCCGTTCGGCGGGAAGTATCGCATCATCGATTTCCCACTGTCGAACTGCGCGAATTCTGGCATCGAGAAGGTCGGCGTGCTGACGCAGTATCGTCCGCTCGAGCTCCACAACTACTTGGCAACGGGCAGCTCGTGGGACCTTGACACGAAGGACGGCGGCGTCTTCATCCTGCCGCCGTACGCACGTGAGAAGGGCGCGGACTGGTATCGCGGCACGGCGGACGCCATCTACCAGAACCTGAACTTCATCGACCTCGCGGATCCCGAGTACGTCCTGATCCTTTCGGGCGACCACATCTACACGATGGATTATTCGTGGATGCTCGAGGCGCACAAGAAGAACAAGGCAGACGCGACGATCGGCGTCATCCCCGTCCCGATGGAAGAAGCACCGCGCTTCGGCATCATGAACACGGACAAGGAAGGCCGCATCGAGGAATTCGAAGAGAAGCCGGCGCATCCGAAATCGAACCTCGCGTCCATGGGCATCTACATCTTCACGGCGTCGTTCTTGAAGAAATATCTCGAGGACGATGCGAAAGACGAGACGTCGGCGCATGACTTCGGCAAGAACATCATCCCGAAGATGCTCGCGGACAAGGCGCGCCTGTTCTCGTATGCCTTCGAAGGCTACTGGAAAGACGTCGGCACGATCGAGAGCCTCTGGCAGGCGAATATGGATCTCTTGCAGGACGAGCCGCCGTTCGAGCTCAATGGCGATTGGAAGATCTATTCGTCGAATCCGTCCATGCCGCCGCACTACGTCGGTCCGGATGCGAAGATCAAGAACTCGATGATCTCCGAAGGCTCCATGGTCCTCGGCGAAGTCGAGAACTCCGTCATCTTCTCGGGCGTCCGCATCGGCAAGGGCGCGAAAGTCACGAATGCCGTCGTCATGCCGTCGACGGTCATCGGAGAGAACGCCGTCGTCGATTACGCGATCGTCGCGCAGAACTGCGACATCCAGGCGGACGCGCACGTCGAAGGCGCGCTTGGCGCCATCACGGTCGTCGCCGAAGGCGAGACGGTGGATGCTGCTGCCGGATCGAAGCAGGTTGGCTGAGCAAGACACTTGATGTGTTCCTCTCTTCAAACGGGGTGAATAAAATTGAAAACAGTCATGGGCATTGTCGACCTTCAGGAGAAGAAGAGCCTCATCCGCGAGCTCGCGGACAAGCGCTCCGTCGAGTCGATTCCATTTGCAGGGCGTTACCGCCTCATCGATTTCTCGCTGTCGAGCATGGTGAATTCCGGCATCTCGAATGTCGGCATCATGCTGCCGGATGAGCCGCGCTCCGTGCTCGACCATCTCCGCAGTGGTAAAGATTGGGATCTCGCGCGTCGTCATGACGGCCTGTTCTACCTGCCGTGCTCGAATGATGACGAGGACCTCCGCAAAGGCGATCTCAAGAACTTCTACCACAACCTCGATTTCATCGAGCACAGCAGCCAGAAGTACGTGCTCCTCGCGCGCGGAAGCTTCATCTACAACATCGACTTCAACCCGGTGCTCCGCTTCCACCAGAACACGGGCGCGGACATCACGATGGTCTACCATACGGCAGACACGGAGTCCGTTGGCAAGAACGTCGTGCTCGAGACGGCGGACAACGGCCTCGTCTCCGACATCTCCGAGAAGCCGGCCATCTACGACGGCTCGAAGGTCTCCATGAGCATCTACCTCATGGAAAAGAAAGTCTTCGTCGAACTCGTCCGCTACACGTACGAGCATGGCGGCCAGGATCTCCTCATGGACGGCATCATCCGCCGCGCGAACGAGTACACGATCTACGCGTACGAGCATGACGGCTACGTCGCGCACATCGATTCGACGGCCGCGTACTACAAGGCGAACATGGACATCCTCACGCCGGAAGTCTGGCAGGAGCTCTTCATGGGGCCGAACAGCATCTTCACGAAAGTGAAGGACGCCGTCCCCGTGCAGTACAAGGAAACGGCGGACGTCAAGAACAGCCTCATCGCGAACGGCTGCATCATCCGCGGCGAAGTGGAGAACAGCATCCTGTTCCGCGGCGTGAAGGTCGGGAAAGACGTCAAGATCAAGAACTCGATCATCATGCAGAAGGCGGATATCGAGGAAGGCTCTCTCGTCGAAAACGTCATTTGCGACAAGAATGTGACGATCTCCAAGGATAAATGGCTCAAGGGCGCACCAAATTATCCTTTGATTGTTGCCAAAAATGTGGTAATCTGAATACGAGGGCCGCTTGGAATCTGGTTCCGGGCGGCTTTCTGTGTTTCAGGCTTTGTTCAAGTGGGGAGTGTTACATTTGGCAAGAGAGAAGAAGGAAATCAAAAGAGATCGGGAATTTGACGCGTTGAAGGATTCGTTGCGCCTGCGTTTCATCAACACCGCCCACGTCATGTGGGGCCGTGAGATCAATGAGCTCACGAAACAAGAAGTGTATCAGACGGTCGCGGCCACGGCGAAACAGTTCATCACGGAGAACTGGATCAAGACGAACAGCACGTACATGCAGCGCCAGGAGAAACAGGTCTACTATTTCTCCATCGAGTTCCTGCTCGGCCGCTTGCTGAAATCGAACCTCATCAACCTCGGCATCGAGGAAGCCGTCGAAGACGTGCTCGACGGCCTCGGCATCAATCTCACGGATACGTATGAAGAAGAGCCGGATGCCGGCCTCGGCAATGGCGGCCTCGGCCGCCTCGCGGCATGCTTCATCGACTCGCTGGCAGCGCACCGCCTGCCGGGCCACGGCTGCAGCATCCGCTACAAGTACGGCCTGTTCGAGCAGAAGATCATCGACGGCAACCAGGTCGAGATCCCGGACAACTGGCTGAGCAACGGCTTTGCCTGGGAGTACCGCAAGCCGGATAAAGCCATCGACGTCAAGTTCAATGGCAATGCCTACATGAAGGAGCAGCCGGACGGCAGCCTCAAGCTCGTCTACGAGCATCCGATGACGGTCATGGCTGTGCCATACGATGTGCCGATCGTCGGCTACCACAACAACACGGTCAATACGCTGCGCCTCTGGAATGCGGAGGTCAACCGTGATTTCTCGGATTACGGCCGTCTCACGCAGGAAGATATGCGCCGCAAGACAGAGTACCGCAATTTCGTCGAGAGCATCACGGAGTTCCTCTATCCGGATGACAGCACGTACGACGGCCGCCGCCTGCGCCTCATCCAGGAGTACTTCATGGTCTCGGCCGGCGTGCAGAGCATCGTCCGCCATTACAAGAAGACGGGCATGGATCTCCATGATTTCTCGAAGAAGATCGCCATCCATATCAACGATACGCACCCGGCGCTCTGCGTCGCCGAGCTCATGCGCATCCTCGTCGACGAGAATGACTTCGAGTGGAACGAGGCGTGGGCCATCACGAAGAACACGATGGCGTACACGAACCACACGATCATGCCGGAAGCACTCGAGAAGTGGCCGATCGACATGTTCCAGCCGCTGCTGCCGCGCGTCTACATGATCATTGACGAGATCAACCGCCGCTGGGTCGAAGACGTGCGCGACCGCTATCCGGGCGACGAAGGCCGCGTGCGCGAGCTCTCGATCATCCAGGACGGCATGGTGCACATGGCGCGTCTCGCCATCGTCGGCAGCCACAGCGTCAACGGCGTCGCGAAGATCCATACGGGTATCTTGAAACAGACGACGCTCCATCCGTTCTACGAGTACAATCCGCGCATGTTCAACAACAAGACGAACGGCATCACGCATCGTCGTTGGCTCATGGGCGCGAATCCGGAGCTCATGAACCTCATCGACAAGACGATCGGCAGCCGCCGTTGGCATCGCCATCCGGAGCAGCTCGATCTCTTCAACGAGGCCATCGACGACAAACCGGTGCTGAAGCGCCTCGAAGAAATCAAGCTCATCCGCAAGAAAGCGCTCGCAGAGTACGTCAAGAAGCACAATGGCATCGATGTCGATCCGAACACGATTTTTGACATCCAGGTCAAGCGCATCCACTCGTACAAGCGCCAGCTCCTCAATATCCTCCACATCATGCACCAGTATCGCCATCTGAAGATGCATGACGAGAATTTCCATATGCTGCCGACGACGTATTTCTTCGGCGGCAAGGCGGCACCGAGCTACTACATCGCGAAGAAGACGATCCGCCTCATCAATGCCGTCGCGGAGAAGGTGAACAACGACCCCGAGACGAACAAGATGCTGAAAGTCGTCTTCATCGAGAACTTCGGCGTGTCGGTCGGCGAAGTCGTCTATCCGGCGGCCGATGTCTCGGAGCAGATCTCGACGGCGTCGAAAGAAGCGTCTGGCACGGGCAACATGAAATTCATGATGAACGGCGCCATCACGCTCGGCACGCTCGACGGCGCGAACGTCGAGATGCGCGACGCGGTCGGCGGCGATGAGCACATCGTCATCTTCGGCCTCAAGGCGGACCAGGTGCTCGACTACTACGCGAATGGCGGCTACTCCGCTTGGGACGAGTACAACCAGAATGAGGACGTCCGCGCCGTCGTCAACCAGCTGACGGATGGCACGTATGGCGACAACCATGCGCTGTTCGATTATCTCGTCCACGAGAACGACGAGTTCTTCATCCTGAAAGACTTCGCCGCATACGCGGAAGCGCATAACGAAATCTATCGTCGCTACAAGGATCGCTTCCATTGGCTCCGCAGCTGCGCTGTCAACATCGCGAATTCCGGCGTGTTCTCGTCCGACCGCACGATCGACGAATATGCAAATGAAATCTGGCAAGTCAAGCCGGTCATGATCGGCTGATGGCCGTGATCATCGGCAAGAAGAACAGAAAACATGATCAGGGGCATTTGACACACGACATTTCTGAACTTTGAGGGGGGTTCTCATGAAAACTTCAGATCTGAGTGAGTTCGATCTGTACCTGTTCCATCAGGGAACAAATTATCATGCCTATGAGATGCTCGGTGCGCATTTCGTGGAGCAGGATGGCAAAAAAGGGGTAAGGTTTGCCGTCTGGGCGCCGCATGCGAAATCCGTCAGCGTCGTCGGTGATTTCAACAATTGGGATACGCGCGTCCATCCGATGCTGCGCATCCAGGATGGCGAAATCTGGGAGTGCTTCATCGAAGGGATCAAAGAAGGCGACATCTACAAGTACGCGATCGAGCCGCAGTGGGGCGGCCCGCACATCATGAAGGCAGACCCGTATGGTTTCTTCGCGGAGAAAAAGCCGAACACGGCCTCCAGAATCTATGACCTCAGCCACTATGACTGGCAGGACCAGGCGTGGCAGGAGCGGAAAGAGCGCGAGTCGAGCTACGAGCGCCCGATGCTCACGTACGAGGTGCACGCCGGTTCGTGGCGTCGCACGGTGGACGGCGAATACCTGTCGTACCGCGAGCTTGCCGATCAGCTCATCGACTACGTCGCGAAGATGCATTACACGCACATCGAATTCATGCCGCTCTGCGAGCATCCATTCGATGGGTCGTGGGGCTATCAGGCGACGGGCTATTACGCCGTGACGAGCCGCTACGGGAGCCCAGACGATTTCCGCTATCTCGTCGACAAGGCGCATGCCGCCGGCCTCGGCGTCATCATGGACTGGGTGCCGGGCCACTTCTGCAAGGACGAGCAGGGCCTCCGTCATTTCGATGGCAACACGCTCTACGAGTCCGACAACGAGCAGCGCGCCGAGAACTGGGAATGGGGCACGACGAATTTCGACTACGGCCGCACGGAAGTGCAGAGCTTCCTGATTTCGAATGCGCTGTTCTGGTTTGAGGAGTATCACATCGACGGCCTGCGCATCGACGCGGTCGCGAATATGCTGTATCTGAACTATGGCCGCAAAGATGGCGAATGGACGCCGAACAAGTACGGCGACACGGGCAATCTCGAGGCCATGGATTTCCTCAAGAAGCTCAACGAGACCATCTTCAAGTATCATCCGCAGGCGCTCATGATCGCTGAGGAATCGACGGCGTGGCCGCTCATTTCAAAGCCTGTCTACATGGGCGGCATGGGCTTCAACTACAAGTGGAACATGGGCTGGATGAACGACATGCTCAAGTACATGAGCCTCGACCCCATCTATCGCAAATGGAACCACGACAAGGTCACGTTCTCGTTCATGTACGCATTCAGCGAGAACTTCGTGCTGCCACTGTCGCATGACGAAGTCGTGCACGGCAAGTGCTCGCTCATCAGCAAGATGCCGGGCGACTACTGGCAGAAATTCGCGAACCTCCGCGCGTTCTTCGGCTACTGGATCGCGCATCCTGGCAAGAAGCTCCTGTTCATGGGCGGCGAGTTCGGCCAGTTCATCGAGTGGAAGTACGACGACAGCCTCGATTGGCATCTCGTGCAGAAATATCCGATGCACACGAAGATGCTCGAATACAGCCGCGCGCTGAACAAGTTCTACTGTGAGAACAAGGTCTTCTGGGAAGTTGATTTCGATTGGAACGGCTTCCAGTGGATCGATCCGGACGACAACGAGAACAGCGTCATCTCCTTCATCCGCAAGGCGAAGGATGGCGACGACTTCATCATCGCGCTCTGCAACTTCACGCCGGAGGTGCGCCACGACTATCGCATCGGCGTGCCGAAGAAAGGCGTGTACTGCGAAGTCTTCAATAGCGATGACGAAGCGTTTGGCGGCAGCGGCGTCAAGAATGGCGACATCCCGTCCGAGGACATCCCGTGGCACAACCGCGAGCAGTCCATCGCGCTGACGGTCCCGCCGCTCGCGACGGTCTACCTGCGCCTGCGCGGCACGGCAGCAGCCGGCCGCAAGGATGACGAAAAGGAAGCGCCGCTCGATATCGAGGGCAAGCCGGAGGCGGCAGCGGAATCTGCGGAAGCCGCCGCAACGGCAAAACCCGCGAAGAAAGCTGCGCCAAAGAAGGCGACGCTGAAAAAGACGACGACGAAACGCACGACGAAGAAAACGGAGAATGCGACCGTCGCAGCGACGAAAGCGGCGCCGAAGAAACGCCGCCAAACGAAGTCTGAGAAGACAACGAAGACGGCAACGAAGAAAACAACGACCGCCCGCAAGAGCACGACGCGGACGACCACCCGGAAGAAGACGGCGAAAGCTGCGAACGAGTGATGTCGTGACAACGTGAACAATGGAAAGAGCAGAGGACAGATTTTGTGTTTTCCTGAGGGAGGATATGCGGGTATGAAAGTATTGTATGTAGCAGCCGAAGCAGTTCCTTTTGCCAAGACCGGCGGTCTCGCTGATGTGGCAGGGTCGCTGCCAAAAGCCTTGAAAGAAGATGGCGTGGACGTTCGCGTCATCATGCCGAAATTCGGCAAGATCCCTGAGAAGTACCGCGACAACATGGAGCACATCTATGATGGTGAGATCAATGTCGCGTGGCGCTCGAAGTTCGTCGGCCTCGACAAGTACGAGCTCGATGGTGTGACGTATTATTTCGTGGATAACGAAGAATATTTTGGCCGCGAAGGCTTCTATGGCTATGACGATGACGCGGAGCGCTTCTCGTTCTTCTGCCGCGCCGTGCTGAATCTCTTGCCGGCCATGGATTTCTGGCCGGACGTCATCAACACGAACGACTGGCATGCCGGCCTCGTCAATGTGTTCCTGAAACTCGAGCACATGGGCGACGAGCGCTATGACAGCATCAAGACGGTCTACACGATCCACAACCTGAAATATCAGGGCGTTTTCCCGAAAAACGTCATGGCGGACGTGCTCGGCCTCGACTGGAAGTATTTCAACAACGGTGACCTCGAATTCTACGATGCCGTCAACTTCATGAAGGGCGGCATCATCTACGCCGACCATGTCACGACGGTCTCGCGGACGTACGCAAACGAGATCCAGTATCCGTATTTCGGCGAGCATCTCGACGGCCTGCTCCGCAGCCGTGCCGACGACCTCACCGGCATCGTGAATGGCATCGACTATGATGCGTACAACCCGGCGACGGACGAGATGATCTTCGAGAAATACGATGTGAACTGCCTGTATCGCAAGGTCAACAACAAGACGGAGCTCCAGAAGAAGCTCGGCCTGCCTGTCGACCGCAAGATTCCGCTCGTCTCCATCGTCTCGCGCCTCGTCGAGCCGAAAGGCATGGATCTCATCGTGCGCATGATGGACGAAATCCTCCAGCACGAGGACATCCAGTTCGTCGTGCTCGGCACGGGCGAGAAACGCTATGAAGACTGGTTCAAGGGCCTCGCATGGCGCTTCCCGAAGAAAGTTTCGGCGAACATCTATTTCTCGAATGAGCTCGCGCATCAGATTTACGCGTCGTCCGACATCTTCCTCATGCCGTCGAACTACGAGCCGTGCGGCATCGGCCAGCTCATCGCGTTGCGCTACGGCACGATCCCGGTTGTGCGCCTCACGGGCGGCCTGCGCGACACGGTCACGCAGTACAGCAAGTACACGAACGAGGGCAACGGCTTCACGTTCGAGAACTACAACGCGCATGAGATGATGTATTCGCTGAAGCGCGCCATCAGCGCATTTGACAACTATGAGATCTGGCAGAAGATCCAGCAGAATGCCGTGAATTCGGATTACAGCTGGAAGAATTCTGCCAAGGAATATGAAGCACTTTACGAAGAGCTGACCAAGTAAGACGTTCTGCCAGGTCAGGGCCCGGCAAGAGATTGCCGGGCTTTTTTCTTGGCAGCGGAACTTGAACGAAAATTCTTTCAGGGACGTTCGTTCAACCAAGCAAGGAGAGAAGGCTTATGATCGAGCGAGGACAGGCGGAACACGATTCGCAAAAAATCTATTATCGTTCCACTGTCGGCGCAGCCGAGGCCGGCACGACCGTCGAACTCGGCATCCGCCTGCGGACCAGGGAAGACATCCGGCAGGTGCTCTTGCGCGTCTGGCGAGAAGGAGTCGGGGAAAAACTCTACCCGCTCGAGACCACGGACGAGCCGGAAGCTGAAGAAAAATTTTATAAGACAAAATTGCCGCTGCCCGAGCGCGGTTGCCTCGTCTGGTACTATTTCATCATCACGACCGTGACGGGGACGAAGTTCTACGGCAACAACCCCGAGCAGCTCGGCGGCCTCGGCGAGCTCTACGACCAGGCGCCGCCGTCTTATCAGATCACGGTGTACGACGCGGGCGCGAAGACGCCGGACTGGTTCAAGCACGCCGTCATGTACCAGATTTTTCCCGATCGTTTCTGCCGCGTCGGCGACAAGATCACCCCGAAGCGCGGCGCCGTGTTCCACGCCTCGTGGCACGATGACCCGTGCTATTACAAAGACCCTGATACGAAAGAGATTGTCGCCTATGATTTCTTCGGCGGCAACCTGCGCGGCATCGAGTCGAAGCTGCCATATCTCAAAGAACTTGGCATCGATACGATCTATCTCAATCCAGTCTTCGAGTCCGAGAGCAATCATCACTACGACACGGGCGACTACCTGAAGATCGATCCAATCCTCGGCACGAATGAAGATTTCCAGCATCTGATCGAAGCGACGAAAAAGCTCAACATGCACGTCATCCTCGATGGTGTCTTCAGCCACACGGGCAGCAACAGCCGCTATTTCAACCGCTATGGGCAGTATGACACGGTCGGCGCGTATCAGTCGAAGGACTCGCCGTATTACGAGTGGTACAATTTCCGCAACTTCCCGAATGACTACGAGAGCTGGTGGAACTTCGACACGCTGCCCGATGTCAAGGAGACGACGCCGTCGTACATGGATTTCATCATCCAGGGCAAAGGCAGCGTGCTCCATCATTGGCTCGGCGAAGGCATCAGCGGCTGGCGCCTCGACGTCATCGACGAACTGCCAGCGGCGTTTTCGCAGGCATTCTACAAAGAGCTCAAGGCCACGAATCCCGAGGCCGTCATGATCGGCGAAGTCTGGGAGGACGCGTCGCACAAAGTCGCGTACGGCCAGCAGCGCGAATACCTCTGCGGCCACGAGATGGACAGCGCGATGAACTATCCGCTGCGGCAGCATCTCTTTGATTTTCTCATGGGCTACATCGACGGGCGGCTCGCGATGCGCCGCATGGAGAGCCTCCGCGAAAACTATCCGAAAGAAAATTTCTATGCGATGATGAACCTCATCGGCAGCCACGACATCGTGCGCGCCGTGACGTTCCTCGGCGAGGCGCCGTACTATGACGGCATGCCGGCCATCGCCCAATCGCGCTACCGCATGGACGAAGACCACTACAACCTCGGTCTCGCGCGTCTCATGATGGCCGTGCTGTTCCAGATGACATATCCGGGTGCGCCGTGCGTCTACTATGGCGACGAGATCGCCATGCAGGGCTTCAAGGACCCATACAACCGTCGTCCCTACAAATGGGACGAGACGGACACGTACGTGCGCGATCACTACAAGAAATACATCAAGGAGCGCAACGAGCACACGGTGCTGCAGACGGGCGAGCTCTTGCCGCTTTATGGTGATGGCGACCTCCTCGCGTATGCGCGCGTCGTGCGCGGCGGCCGCGATGTATTTGGCGCGAAGGCGGAGAATGATTGCTACGTCGTGGCCTTCAACCGCCATCGCTCCGACGAGCAGACGCTCACGGTGCAGGTCGGCGACTTCGCGGCCGGCACGTTCGTCGATGCTTTCCACCCGGATAAAACGTACGATGCTACGCGCGGCGAGCTGACCGTGCGCATCCCGCCGATGAAAGCCGTGCTGCTGCACGCGCAGAAGGAGCCGCGGCAATACGAGCACAAGGCTGGCGTGCTGCTGCATCCGACGTCGCTGCCGTCGAAGTACGGCATCGGCGACCTCGGCAAAGAGGCGTACAAGTTCGTAGACTTCCTCGCGGAGGCCGGCCAGAGCGTCTGGCAGATCTTGCCGCTCGGTCCCGTCGATTACGGCTACTCGCCATACCAGTCGCCGTCAGCCTTCGCCGGCAATCCGATGCTCATCGACCTCGACGACCTTGTCGCACACGAGTGGTTGCAGCCGAGCGATGTCAAAGTCCTGTTCCCGGGCACGAGCTCGTTCGTGGACTTCGAACGCGTCTGGACGTTCAAGCAACGTTGCCTGAAAAAAGCATACGCACGCTTCCGCAAGACGGGCGGCGAGCAATCGCTGGAATATCTGCGTTTCTGCGAGCGCGAGAAAGCGTGGCTCGGCGACTTCGCGCTGTTCATGGCCGCGAAGCACGATTTCAAGCATGAAGACTGGACAAAATGGCCGGAGGCCGTCAAGCGCCGTCTGCCGAAAGCGCTGCGCACGCTGGCCGACCGTCTCGAAGAACACGTCGGCTTCCAGAAATTCATGCAGTTCCTGTTTGATGCGCAGTGGACGAAGCTCCATGACTATGCAAACAGCAAGGGCATCAAGATCCTCGGTGATATGCCGATCTTCGTCGCGGGCGACAGCGCGGATGTCTGGGCGAACCAGGGGCTCTTTGACTTGAACCTCGACGGCACGCCGAAGACGGTCGCGGGCGTCCCGCCTGATTACTTCAGCGCGACGGGCCAGCTCTGGGGCAATCCGCAGTATGATTGGGACGCGATGCGCGACGAAAAATACGCCTGGTGGATTGCGCGTTTCAAAAAGCTCTTCCAGCTCGTCGACATCGTGCGCATCGATCACTTCCGCGGCTTTGAAGCGTTCTGGGAAGTCGATGGCAAAGCGAAAACGGCCATCAATGGTCGTTGGGTGCAAGGCCCCGGCAAGCCGTTCTTTGATGCCGTCAAGACGGCGCTCGGCGGCAAGCTCCCCGTCGTCGCGGAAGACCTCGGCATCATCACGGACGAAGTCGAAAAGCTCCGCGATGCGTGCGGCTTCCCCGGCATGAAGGTGCTGCATTTCACGCTGTACCTCAATGACAAAGGCCGCCTCGGCTTCGTCGCGCCGGAGAACAGCATCATTTACACCGGCACGCACGACAACAACACGACGGTCGGCTGGTACATGGAAGACATCAATGCCCCGACCAGGGCCGCCGTCGCCGACCTCGTCGGCGCGAAACGGGATAACCCTGCCGACGTCGCGGAAAAACTCATCCGCTTCGCCTACGAAGCAAACTCCCGCCTCGCCATCGTGCCGATGCAAGACTTCCTCGGCCTCGACAGCCGCTCGCGCATGAACACGCCGGGCACCGTCGGCCTGAACTGGAAGTGGTGCCTGAAGCCTGATTACCTCATGATGCTCGACGCGAAGAAGATCCGCGCCATGGTGGAAGAGAGCGGACGAGCGTAAAACGTTTGATTCCTGAGCAAAACGATAAAACTCGTGCTATACTGATATGCAGGTAGCACGAGTTTTTGTTGTATAGTGAAAGCGGGTGACTCGATGAATAAAATTATTCCCATCGGGACTGAATTTTTTGATGAAGTACGCGACAAATATTACTTCGTTGACAAGTCGATGTTCCTTTCTGAATTTTTCCATGATCAACCGAAAGTTCTGTTGCTTACCCGTCCTCGCCGTTTCGGCAAGACGCTTTTGCTGTCGATGACACAGCAGTTCCTCGATATTGAAGGCGCGGAGGAGCACCGGAAACTCTTCGAGGGGCTGAAGGTCATGGATGATCCCATTGCGATGAAGGAACAGGGCACACGGCCGGTTGTATTCCTTTCGCTGAAGGGATGGACGGAAGATACATGGGAAGACATGCAGGCGAGCGCCGCGTGGTTCCTCGGTAATTTGTACGGCCGATTCAGCTTTCTGAAACACGATGCGATGGAAGCGGCCGATCGCAAGACGTTTGAATCCATTTCAGAGGGGGATGCTCCTGCGCAGATCCTGAACAAGGCACTCAACCTGCTCTGCCAGCTCTTGGAACGCCACTATGGGCGGAAGGCTGTGCTGCTCATTGATGAGTATGACGCTCCCATCCAATATGCGTGGTCGCATGGCTTTTATGAAGAAGCCATCGGTTTTTATCGCAATTTGTTTTCGCATGCACTCAAGTCGAATCCGTCGCTTGATTTCGCTATCCTCACGGGTGTGCTGCGCATCGCGAAGGAAAGCATTTTCAGCGGGCTCAACAATTTGCGCGTTTCCTCCGTCATCACCGGCGGCTATGCGGATGCTTGCGGATATACGCGGGAAGATGTGGCGAAGCTTGCGCGCGACTTCGGGCACGAGGACAAGCTCACGCAAATTGCCGCATGGTACGACGGCTACAACATCCACGGCGTGGACATCTACAACCCATGGTCGGTCAACAATTATTTCGCCAACGCGTGCAAGCCGCGAAAATACTGGGTGCGGACATCTGGCAACAGCATCTTGCAGACGATGCTCCAGCAGCTGGACAGGAAACGGACGCTCGACCTGATGAATCTCATGGAAGGAAAGACGATCCGCACGCGGCTGCAAGAATCTTTTATCTATCCGGACATCGAGAAGCATCGTGCGAATCTCTATGATGTCATGCTCGCTACAGGGTATCTCAAGTGTATGGCCATCGTGGATGACGAAGAAGATGACGGGGAAAAATATGATTTGTCGATCCCGAATGAAGAAATCCGCCGCGTCTTCCGTGATGAAATCTTGAAATACTTGGCATCTTCGGAGGATGATAGTATCCTCGATGATCTGTTGGAAGCGATGCAGAATGGAGATGGTGCGTCTTTCCAGGAAGACTTGCAGATGGTTTTGCGTGACATGGTCAGCTATCATGATGCCGCGCATCCCGAAAGCTTTTACCACGGCCTCATGCTCGGCTTGTCCGTCTGGCTTGAGCGACGTTACCATATTCGATCGAACCGCGAGAGTGGCTACGGAAGATTCGACCTTGCGTTCTTCCCGAAAACGGCAGCGCTTCCTGGCATCCTCTTCGAATTGAAATCTGTCGGAGGTGAAGAAGAACTCGAAACCGCTGCGGCAGAAGCCTGCAGCCAGATCGAAGAAAAATCCTACGTCGCAGAACTTGAAGCTGCGGGCGTCACAGACATCTGGCGTTACGGCGTTGCATTCTGCAAGAAGCGCGTGGTCATTTGTGCGGGATGATAACGCATAAAAAGAGCTGTGCAACAGCGAAACGAAATCGTTGTTGCACAGCTCTTTTTGCGTGGATGGACTGTCACGCGTGGCATGTGTGCTCGCCGTGATGGTGGTCGCACGTCGCGGCGTCGCTCTTTGCGAGCGTGCCGGCGATGAGGGCATTCGCGGCATCGTCCGCGGCGCCGGTGCAGCCGGCGTAGATGTCGATGCCGGCGTCCGCGAGCGCGTTCCTCGCGCCCATGCCCATGCCGCCGCAGATCAGCGTGTCAACGCCCCAGCTGCGCAACAGGCCGGCGAGAGCGCCGTGGCCTTGGCCTTCCGTGTCTTTGACCTCGGCGCTCTTCACTGCGCCTTTTTCGATGTCATAGACTTTGAATGCTTGCGTCTTTCCAAAATGCTGGAAGATCGTCCCGTCCGGGCTGTACGTAATAGCAAGTTTCATAGTTCGTTCGCTCCTTTTCTTTGCGGACACGCGGGGACAGCCATGGCGCAAGCGGGCAGCGCAGCAGCAATCGCCGTGCGGCCTGCCGCAGACTTCGTAATTGCCGCCAGCAATCTCAAGCGGCAGTCCGCAGACGAGCGCTGTCGCGACCCTCTGCCGCGCACTCGCATATATCGCCTGCACCGTCGTGCGCGCGACGCCCATCGCATCAGCGCAGGCCGCCTGGTCGCCGCCTTCGTAATCGATGAGGCGCAGGCACTCGTATTCTTCGAGCGTCAGCACGACCGACGGACGCGTTGTAGTATTGCCGCCTGTTGGCAAACATGGGAAAAAGGCGGAATTTGGCGGCAGCATGCAGATGCGGCGCGGTTTTGCGGGTCTTGCCATGGGGGTCTCCTTTTGAAATAAAAGACATATGTCATGAAATAAATATAACGAAATTTATGATATATGTCAATAATAAATAATCAGCTTGAAGATCGTATCAAGACATGGTATTACTTTTCGTGATGGATGGAGAATGTATCTTTGACTTCCAATGAATCTGCGCCACGGTATTTTTGCCGTGGCGCCATTTTTTTTGAAACAAACGCACAAGTTTGCATTCTCCGCTTTTGAAAATGGAAGCCGTATGGTACAATATGAAACAAGTGAAAATATCGAAGGGGGAGATATTTTGGATACCTTGACGATTCGAAAGAAGCTGTTCCTCGTGTTCGGCGTCGTCCTGGCGATTTTCCTCGCGGCGAGCCTGTACGCGGGATACAGTCTTCACAGCATCAACGAGGGCGCGCTGCGCATTGCGACGGAACACCTCGCGAGCGTCATGAAGGGCATGGAGGCGCGGAATACCTTGTCGGAGTACCGGCAGGAGGAGTTCGCTGTCGTGACGGCGAAGAAGTTGCCGGAGCGCTTGTATGCGGCGGCGCGCGAGAAGACGCTGGGCTCGCAGATCGATATCGCGTTCGATGCGCTCGAGCCGAGCGTCGCGCCGGACAAGAAAGACGCATTCGCGCAGATGCGCAGCGAGTGGGAGAGCTACAAGAAGAATGCGCAGACCATCGTGACAGCGGCGAAAAGCGGCAATGGCGAGGCGGCGCAGGCTGCGCTCGAGGCGTCGTCGCATTCGTATGAATCCATCGCGAACCAGCTCAGCTCCGTCGTCGACGGTTCGAAGGATTTCATCCATCAGGAAAGCCTCGATGCCTCGGCGCGTTACGAGCAGACGAAGTGGACGCTCATCGTCTGCGTGCTGCTCGTGCTCGTGCTGTCGGGTGCGATGGGGTATTATCTGAGCGCAGGCATCATGCGTTCCGTGAATTACCTCAAGGACGTGTCGGAAAAGGTGTCCTCGGGCGACCTCACGGTGAAGCCCGAACCGATGACGCAGGACGAGCTCGGCAGTTTGACGGTCGCGTACGGCGAGACGATCGCGAACCTGCACGGCCTCATCAAAGACATCCAGCGCACGGCGGAGGACGTGCAGTCGTATGCGGCGCAGCTCACGGAAAACGCGAGCCAGTCCGCGCAGGCGACGCAGCAAGTCGCGACGTCGATCACGAATGTCGCGGGCTCGTCGAGCGAGACGGGCGACGCCGTCAGCCGGTCGCTTGGCGACATCCAGTCCATGGCGGAGAGCCTCGCGGGCTTCGAGGAGACGGCCTCGGAGACCGCGAAAGCGACGGAAGAAGTCGCGTCCATCGCGAAGAACGGCCAGAGTGCCATCGACGATGCCGTCCGCCAGATGGCGGAAATCTCGACGTCCGTCACGGAGTCGGCCGACACGATCGCGACGCTCGCAAAACGCTCGTCCGAGATTGGTCAGATTTCTGATACGATCGCCGACATCGCGGAGCAGACGAATCTCCTCGCGCTCAATGCGGCCATCGAAGCGGCGCGCGCGGGCGAGGCGGGGCGCGGCTTCTCCGTCGTCGCGGACGAAGTCCGCAAGCTCGCCGAAGGCTCGAGCACGGCGGCGCAGCAGATCGCAGGACTCATTTCCGCCATCCAGAAAGACACGGATGCGGCGGTCGAGCGCATGAAGAAAGGCACGGCCGATGTCGAGAGCGGCCGCACGGTCGTCGCCGAAGCCGGGCAGGCCTTTGAGACGATCGCGCACTCGGTCGCAGGCCTCACGCAGGGCGCGCAGAAGATCCTCGACGAGGCGCGCACGGCTTCGGACAAGGCCATGGCGCTCGTCGAAGTCATGGAAAACATCGACAAGAGCAGCCGCGCCGTCGCCTCGGAGACGGAATCCGTCTCGGCCGCGACGGAAGAGCAGTCGGCCTCGATGGACGAAATCGCGCACGCGAGTGAAAAATTGTCGTCCGTCGCGAACGAACTCCAGTCGTCGACGCAGAAGTTCAAGATTTGAGGCACAGGGAGGAAGTAACATGAAACGCAAAAACATTGTCACCGCCCTGTTCCTCGTGCTCGGGGCGCTCGCCATGATGCTCATGGCCGGCTGCGGCGCAGAGCTCAACAAGCATGTCGCCATCGCGTTCCCCAGTTCCGCGACGGGCTCGATCTGGGAGGCGAACGGCAACATCGTCAAGGATGCGCTCGAAAAAGAAGGCTACAAGGTCGATATTGCATTCGCGGACACGGCTGACCAGCAGGTCGGTCAGATGGAAGAGCTCATCAAAGGCGATCCGGGCTGCCTTGTCGTGGCCGCCGTCGACGCTGCGAGTCTCAATGACGTGCTCGCCGAAGCGAAAAAGAAGAACATCCCGGTCATCGCGTACGACCGTCTGCTCATGAATACGGACGCCATTTCGTATTACGCGACGTTCGACAATGAAGCGGTCGGCCGTGGCATGGGCGAATATGTCGAAGCCGTGCTGAACCTGCCGCAGGGCGGTGGGCCTTACACGATGGAGCTCGTCTCGGGCGATCCAGCGGACAACAACGCGCATCTCTTTTACAAAGGGACGATGGACGTGCTGAAACCGTACATCGACAAAGGGCAGATCGTCGTGCCGTCGGGCGAGATGTCGTTCGAGCAGACGGCGTGCGAAGGCTGGAAGCCGGAACGCGCCGAGGAACGCATGAAGAAGCTGCTCGCGGGCCCGGACGCCGGTCAGGCACCCGACATCATCATCGCAGCGAACGACAGCCTGTCAGCCGGCGCGCGCAAGGTGATGAAAGCCGCTGGCATCACGAAGCATCCGATCATGACGGGGCAGGACGCCGAGCCGCAAGCGCTCGAAGCGATCCAGAATGGCGAGCAAGCCATGACGACGTTCAAAGATCCGAACGTACTCTGCGCGAAGATCATCCGCATGATCAAGGCTGTCGTCGACGGCACGGAGCCGGAGATCAACGACGTGACGACTTATAGCAACGGCGTCATCACCGTGCCGTCGTACCTCTGCACGCCGCTCGTCATCGACAAGGACAATCTTTCCGTCGTGAAAAAGTAAAGCAACTTACGCCTCCCCTCTGGGGGAGGTGCCCCGAAGGGGCGGAGAGGGTAGCGTAGTGACTACATTCACATTCCTTTCGATCGGATACCGAATTTTGTTCATGCGTCATCCTCTCCGCCTCGCATTTGCTCGGCACCTCCCCCAAAGGGGGAGGCTTTTCTTTTGTCTCAAAATATGGTAGGATATTCCACAAATAGAAGGGAGCACCAGCACATGGCAGATTATACATTTGTCGTCACGAAACCGTGCCCGATCTGCGGCAAGTCGACGCGTGTCGTGAAACTGAAATCGCGCATCATCGCCGAGCGCACGGACGAGGATTTCTGCGTGCATTACAAGGATTTCAATCCGTATTTTTATCATATCTGGTTCTGCGAGCACTGCGGCTTTGCAGCGGACGAGAAGCATTTTCTCGCGCCGATGCCGGCGCGCCACAAAGAGACGATTCGTCATTTTCTCGAAGGCCACCAGCTGGCGCTCGAGTTTACGGAAAAGCGCGGCGTGCCGGAGGCCGTCGCGTCGTACAAGCTCGCGATTTTTTACGCCGGCATGATCGATGCGACGTTCGCGCACCGCGCCGGCCTCGAGTTGCATCTCGCGTGGGTCTATCGCGCGGCGGAGGACGAGGCGCACGAGCGCGAGGCCATGGAGCACGCGGCCGAGCTCTACGATATGTCGCTCATGAAGGAAAACTATCCGCAGGGCGCGATGACGGACAACATGGTCGTCTATCTCATCGGCGCGATCCATTACCGTCTTGGCGACTTCGAGAAGGCGACGCAGTATCTTTCGCGCATCATCGGCGACAACAATATGCGCAATCTGGAGCCGAAGACGTTCGACCGTGCGCGCGACCTCTGGCAGCGCATCCGCGAGCGCAAAGAGGCGGAGGCGCAGAATTAAACGGAAGGAGGCGGTCTCATGGATCTGCCCGTGAATATCCAGCAGGCGATTGGGAATATCGATTTCACAAAAATCCAGCAGGCCGTCGAAGACTACGGCCCGGCCATCCGTGTCGTGCGCGATACGTGGGATCGCGCGACGCTCGCGGAAATCGCCGAGGGCAAACTTTTCGTCTCGGATGACATGATCAACGAGGCCATCGCCAAGCAGCTCGATTCCAGCGATGAAACCGCGCCCGTCACGGCCGTCACACTCGCTTCGCACGAGAACGGCCGCCTCGACATCACGGCGGACACACGAAAAATCGGCCCTGTCGAACTCTCGGGCACGATTGACGAATTCGTGCATGACGACGCGCATTCATATATGAAATATCACGTGCGCAGCAAGAACATCCCGCAGCACGGCCTCATGAGCTGGGTGTTCTCACGCATCTCGCTGTCCATGGCCGAGCGCATGGTCGGGCGTATCGACCTGCCAGAGAATGTGCCCGTGCAGGTGAGGCGCAACACGGTGACCGTGGATTTCCATCAAGTGCTCGTGGACTCGGAGCTCGGGCAGACATCATTCGAAGGCCATCCGCTTCTGGACATGGTTGAAATCAAGAGCGCGACGCCGAAAGACGGCGGCATCTTGTTCGAAACGGAATTGCACGTTCCGGACGACGTAAAAGCGGCGCTCCTGCGCATGGTAAAAGATAAGAAGAATCAGCCGCTCCCCGAAACGACGACAACGGATTCCGCCAGTTCTACGGAACAATCAACGGAATCAGTGGAATGATGGAAGAACATGCGATCGCAACGAAGTGAGAGTTTGGAGGTGGACGCTATGAAGAAAAGCCTCGTTCTTTTGATTACCTTATTAACGCTGATCACGACCATGCCGCTGGCCTTTGCGCGCCACAAGGTGGAAGAACCGGAAAAAATCTTGTTCATCCCGCATGACAACCGCCCGATTTCCGACAAGCAGACGGCGGACGTCGCGCGGAAGCTCGGCTATGACGTCGTCGTGCCGCCGGATGACATCCTGGGGAACCGCACGGATCTCGGCCACCCGGATGCGCTGTGGCAGTGGCTCGACGAGAATGCGAAGGACGCGAAAGCGGCCGTCATCTCATCGGACTCCATGCTGTATGGCAGTCTCGTCGGCTCGCGCAAGCATGAGTACAGCGAGCAGGAGATCGTAGACCGCGCCGAGCGCTTCACGGACTTCCGCAAGCGGAATCCGCGCCTGCCGCTCTATGTCTTCGGCTCGATCATGCGCACGCCGCGCACGGGCGAGGCGTCGGGGCATGAAGAGCCGGGCTATTATCGGAACTACGGATCTGATATCTTCCGTTACACGGTGCTGAAGGATAAGGAAGAAGTCGAGGGCCTGACGCGCCGCGAGAAAAAAGAAGTCGAGTTCCTCGAGAAGCTCATCCCGAAGCAGAGCCTCGCAGACTGGATGGGACGCCGCGAGAAGAATTTCCAGGCGAATGAGTACCTCATCGACCTCACGCGCAAGAATGCGTTCAGCTATTTCGTGCTCGGCCGCGATGACAATGCGCCGTACTCGCAGACGCACATGGAGAGCCGCCATCTGCAGGAATACGGCAAAGACCTCGGCAAGACGCGCTATCAGGCCATGGCCGGCATCGACGAAGTCGGCATGCTGCTCCTGACGCGCGCCATCAACGACCTCGAGCGCGAAGTGCCGTTCGTCTTCGTGCGTTACAATTGGGGGCGCGGGCCGGCCACGGTGCCGTCGTACTCCGACGAGCCCATCAAGAATTCCATTGCCGACGCGATCGCGGTGGCGGGTGCCATGACCGTCTCGTCGCCAGAAAAAGCAGACCTCGTGCTGACGGTCAACACGAATCCGAATGGCAAGACGTATGAAGCGAATGACCGTGCGAATGACGGCACGCCGCGCGAAGGCACGAAATATTTTGCGAGCATCGTCGAGGAATACGTCCAGGCGGGCTATCCTGTCGGCGTCGCGGACATCGCCTACGCCAATGGCTCGGACAATGCCGTCATGCAAGAGCTCAAGAATCGCGGCTTGCTCTTCAAGCTCCGCGGCTATGCGGGCTGGAACACGGCAACGAACAGCACGGGCTTCGTGCTCGGCTCCGGCATGCTCGCGAAGCGCATGACGGATGATGCCGTCGATGACCTGCTCCTCACGCGCTATCTCGATGACTGGGGCTATCAGGCGAACGTGCGCAATACGATCGCGCGCCAGCTCACGTGGCTGCGCGGCGATGGCGTCTACGGCAGCCTCGACGCGAAACGGGATGCCGTCGAGACGCGCGCCTCGCGCTTCATGACGCGCTTCGCGGAAGACAACCTGCCGCCGATCCCGGCGCTCTCCGACCTCCGCGTGACGTTCCCGTGGAACCGCATGTTCGAGTCGGATATTTTGCTGGCGGACGAACAATAAAATACAAAAAAGGGGCTGTTGCATTTACTGGAACGGTTTCATAAGACTGCCGTTCGTAACACCTACAGCAGGCTCTCCCTCTGGGAGAGCTGGCGCGCGTAGCGCGACTGAGTTTTAACACAAACGACTTGATGCTTTGAAAGGCTTCCTCTTTTTGTTCGGCTATCGCACCCTAGTACCCTTTCCACCGCTGAAGCGGTCCCCCTTTCCCAAAGGGAAAGGCTGCTGTGTTTGTTACGCTCAGCAACAAATCTACGTAGAATCGGTCTAGTGACTGCAACAGCCCCTCTATCACATCCATCACGCTTCTTCACTCATCGAAACGGTATAGACATGGATGTCGCTTTCGTGAAGCTTTTGGATAAACGTGTCGTCGATGTTTTCGTCCGTGTAGAGCGTCTGGACGTCGCTTTGAGGAAATGCGACGACGACGCCGGTGTTTTGGAACGTCGCGGATTCGGCGAGCACGATGACCTGGTTCGCGTGCTCGGCCATCGCGCGGATCGCTTCGGCGCGCATGAGGCTGTCGGACATGAATTCGTCCTCCGTGAAGCCGTCGGCGCTGACGAAGATCTTGTCCACATGGAAATCCGCGACGCAGCGCTTCACCATCGGGCCGACCATGACCTGCGATTCGTTTTGGTATTCGCCGCCCAAAAGGATGACGTGCGCGTTCGGCTGCTTGTGGATGAACGCCGCGAGAAAGGCCGAATTCGTGATGATCGTCACGTCGCGGCGGTTCGTCGCGAGCTCTTCCGCGAGCAGCGCGCAGCACGCGCCCGAGTCAATCATGACGGTCTCGCCGTTGTGCACGGACTCGGCAGCCCGCAAGGCGATCCGATGTTTGAGTTCATAGTTGAAAGACAGCTGGTTCGCGATATCATCGCTTGTAATCATGACCGCATACCCATGTTCCCTCCGGAGCAGCCCCTTCTGCTCCAGCGTGGTGAGGTCTTTGCGGATCGTCACTTCGGAAACGCCGAGCTCTCTTGCGAGCCCGGCGACCGAGACCCGCTTTTCCCGGTTCACCAGATTGAGTAGTTTTGTGTGTCGCATATGCATACTATCACCCTTTCCTGCACATACTATGCCCATTATAGCAGAAAAGGGGAACAATGAACAAGAATTGTTGTCCATCAATTCCGATTCGGACAACAACAAAAAGCTCCCCATGTGGGGGAGCTTCGTTTTATGTGAGATTTGTTCAAAAATCTAGGACTTTTCTGTTCAGGCGTTCGCTTTCTGGAACTTCTGCATGAAGTCCGCGAGTTTTTCCACGCCTTCGTACGTCATCGCGTTGTAGATCGACGCGCGCATGCCGCCGACGCTGCGGTGGCCTTTGACGCCGCCGAGCCCATCGGCCAGCGCTTCCGCGACGAATTTCTTCTCGAGTTCCTCGCTCGGCAGGCGGAACGTGACGTTCATGAACGAGCGGCTCGCAGGCTCAGCGTGGCCGCGATAGTAGCCATTCGACGCGTCGATGACGCCGTAGAGGAGGTCGGCCTTCTTCTTGTTGCGCTTCGCCATCTCCGGCAGGCCGCCTTCCGTGAGGATCCAATGCGCGACCTTGCCGACCATGTAAATGTTGAACGCCGGCGGCGTGTTGTAGAGCGAATCCTTTTTGAGGAACGTCTCGTACTTGAACATGGTCGGTAATTTTTCAGGAGATTTTTCGAGGAACGATTTCTTTGCGACGACGAGCGTCACGCCGGCAGGGCCGAGGTTCTTCTGCACGCCGGCATAGATGAAGTCGAACTTCGAGAAGTCAATGGGACGCGACAGCATGTCGCTCGACATGTCCGCGAAGAGCGGCACGCCTTTCGTGTCGGGGATGTAATGGTACTCCGTGCCGTAGATCGTGTTGTTGTAGCAGAGATGGACGTACGCGGCATTTTCTGGAATTTTGAGCTCGTCCTGCTGCGGGATGTGCTTGTAGCCGCCGTCTTTGCTCGAGGCCGCGACGATGCCGACGCCAAGGTGATCGGCTTCCCTGAAAGCTTTTTCTGCAAAGCTGCCGGAAAGCACATAAGCGCCCGGCTTTTCTTTCGTCGCGAAGTTCAGCGGCAGCAGGGCGAACTGCGTGCTCGCGCCGCCTGTCATGAACAGCACTTCGTAGTCATCGCCGAGCCCCATGAGCGTCTTGATGTCGGCTTTCGCCTCGTCCTGCATGGCCGCGTATTCTTTTGCGCGGTGGCTGATCTCGAGGATGGACTCGCCGCTTCCACGAAAATTCAGGAACTCCGCCTGCGCTTCTTTGAGCACGGGCAGCGGCAGCGTGGCCGGGCCGGGGTTGAAGTTATAGATACGATTTGCTTCCAAAGGAAAAGACCTCCTTGAAATGATAGGATTCTTTTGCGCGCGGACAACATCAATGTCAACTTGTTATATTTTAGCGCGAAAAACGCGGAAAAGCAAGGTAAAAAATATGCGCTTGTTTTTATATGACGTACACTTGACGGGTCAGAGAGGATGAATTATAATGAAAAAAGTGTGATTTGAATGGCAGTTTTGAAGCTGCATCGTCATCAGAAGGAGAGATATATAATGAAGGTTTTGGCTGCGGATGGCATTTCGCCAAAGGGCATCGAGCTTCTCCAGAAAGAGTTCGACGTCGTCGTCAAGGACAAGCTGCCGAAGGAAGAACTCCTCGAGATCATCCCGGAGTTTGACGCGCTCCTCGTGCGCTCGGCGTCGAAGGTCACGAAGGAAGTCATTGACCGGGCGACGAACCTCAAGATCATCGGTCGCGCCGGCGTCGGCGTCGACAACATCGATATCCCGGCCGCGACAGCGCGCGGCATCATCGTCATCAACTCTCCAGGCGGCAACACGATCGCGGCGACGGAGCACGCGATGGCCATGATGCTCGCGATGTCCCGCAACATCCCAATCGCGAACGAGACGATGCAGCAGGGCGAGTGGAATCGCAAGAAGTACGTCGGCGTCGAGCTCAGAGGCAAGACGCTCGGCATCGTCGGCATGGGCCGCATCGGCTCGGGCGTCGCGAAGCGCGCGCTCGCGTTCGAGATGAATGTCATCGCCTATGACCCGTACATCAATGAAGAGCGCGCGAAAGCGCTCGGCGTCAAGGTCGTGACGCTGGACGAGCTCGTCGAGACGGCGGATTTCATCACCGTCCATATGCCGCTCACGCCGGATACGAAGGGCATGATCGGTATGGAGCAGATGAAGAAGATGAAGAAGGGCGTGCGCCTCGTGAACTGCGCGCGCGGCGGCATCATCGTCGAGGAGGACCTTGCAGAAGCCGTGAAGAGCGGCCTTGTCGCGGGCGCAGCCATCGACGTCTACACGAGCGAGCCGGTCGACAAAGAGCATCCGAATCCGCTCGTCGGTGTGCCGGGCATCTTCCTCACGCCGCATCTCGGCGCGTCGACGGTCGAGGCGCAGATCGGCGTGTCGCTCGACGTCGCCAAGGGCGTCATCGCCGCACTGCACGGCCAGCCCGTCGCGACAGCCGTCAACATGGCGCCAGTCTCGCCGGAAGTCATGAAGGTCATCGCGCCGTACCTCACGCTCGCCGAGCGCCTCGGCTGCACGGTCACGGGGCTCGCGGAAGGCCCGATCGAGAGCGTCGAGGTCAAGTTCGAAGGCGAAATCGCGGACGTCAACACGACGCTCCTGACGACGGCGGCCGTCAAAGGCATGCTGAGCCCCGTCATGGAAGGCGAAGTCAACTACGTCAATGCGCCGGGCCTCGCGAAAGAGCGCGGCATCAAGGTCGTCGAGAAGAAGGAAAAGGACGCGGGCTCGTTCCAGACGCTCATCTCCGTCACAGTCAAAGCGGGCGGCAAGGAAGTCGAAGCCTCCGGCACGCTCTTTGGCGACGAGGGCCGCATCGTCACGATCAATGGCTTCCGCGTCGACGTCGATCCGCACAAGCGCATCCTCGTCATGCCGCACATCAACCGCCCGGGCGTCATCGGCACGATCGGCTCGATCATGGGCAACGCGCACATCAACATCGGCGGCATGCAGGTCGGCGGCACGAAAGATCAGGAGACGAACCTCATGGTCCTGACGATCGACGACGATATCCCGGAGAACGTCGTCAACACGATCAAGTCGCTCGACGGCATCTTCGACGCGAAGCTCGTCAATTTCTACGCGATTTGATGAGGTCACGCACGAATTTCACCATCATTTCAAAAGCAAAGGTGCATCGAAAGGTGCGCCTTTTTCTTATTGTGTCAGGAAGGGTGCAGACGCAAGCTAGACGCGAAACGTTCAAAGTAGTATAATATGCGTTATAGATTTGCATGGAAGTGTCGTTTTTGTTACGGCTTCCAGGAAAAGGAGCGGTCGGTTTGGACGATTTGCTGCGTGAGATGCACACGTGGATGACGGCGTACATGAAGTCGTTTTACACGGCGGATCAGGAGGTCATGCAGGGCATCCGCATCAAGGAATTGCACACGGGCTACGTGACGGCGCACATGGTCGCGCTGGCGCGCGAGCTCGGCCTCGGCGCGCACGACAAGGCGCTCGCCGAGATCATGGGGCTGTTTCATGACGTCGGGCGGTTCCGCCAGTATTCCATCTACAAGACGTTCAATGACGCGCAGTCGGAAGACCACGCGGCGCTCGCGCTCCAGGTCCTCGGCGAATTGCCTTTCATGAAACGTCTCGCGCCCGCCGATGAAGCGCTCGTGCGCTTTGCCATCAAGAATCACAACAAGAAGGCGATCGAGCACGCGTCAGACAAACGTTCGTTGCTTTTCGCCAAGATGTTGCGCGATGCCGACAAGCTCGACATCTACCGCGTGCTTGCTCCATTCCTCGATGAAAGCCACGCCGACGAGGCGCCTCAATTCATCAAGGGCCTCAACAGCCAGCGCGTGTCGGAAAGCTTCCTCACCGCGCTCGTCGAAGGGCGGCAGGCCGACTATCACGCGATCCAGACGCATGGCGACCGCAAGGTCGTGCGGCTCTTGTGGGTCTACGACATCAATTTCTCGTGGACGATGCGCGAGATCGTCAAGCGCGGCTACATCGACCGCGTCATCCACGCGTTGCCGCACGGCCGGCCGCTCACGATCGGCTTCCAGAAGCTCAAATCTTACGTTGCACAGAAATGCGCAGGGCAAGATCGTCTTGCGGATTTTCTATAAAGTTATCCATAAAGGGGAGATCACCATGGCGAACTTCATCCAAAATGAGATCGATGAAGACCTCAAGAACGGCAAATATACGACGGGCATCCACACGCGATTCCCACCCGAGCCGAACGGCTACCTGCATGTCGGCCACGCGAAATCCATCTGCCTGAACTTTGGCCTCGCCGAAAAGAACGGCGGCCTTTGCAACCTGCGCTTCGACGACACGAACCCGACGAAGGAAGATGTCGAGTACGTCGACTCCATCCAGGACAACATCAAATGGCTCGGTTTCAGCTGGGGCGACCGCAAGTTCTATGCGTCAGATTATTTCGACCAGCTCTATGACTTTGCAGAGCAGCTGATCAAAAAAGGCCTCGCTTATGTCGATGACCTCTCCGCGGAAGAAATCAAGGCGTATCGCGGCACGCTGACGGAACCGGGCAAAGAAAGCCCTTACAGGAACCGCAGCGTCGAGGAAAACCTCGACCTGTTCCGCCGCATGAAAGCTGGCGAATTCCCGGACGGCGCGAGAGTCCTCCGCGCCAAGATCGACATGGCCTCGCCGAACATGGTCATGCGCGACACGGTCATCTACCGCATCGCGCACGCGACGCATCACCGCACGGGCGACAAATGGTGCATCTACCCGATGTACGACTTCGCGCACCCGCTGTCCGACGCCATCGAAGGCATCACGCATTCCGTCTGCACGCTGGAGTTCGAGGAGCATCGCCCGTTCTATGACTGGCTGCTCGATTCCCTCGATTTTGACCCGATGACGCGCCCGCGCCAGATCGAGTTTGCACGTCTGAACCTCACAAATACGGTCACGAGCAAGCGCAAGCTGCGTCAGCTCGTCGAAGAGGGCTATGTGCGTGGCTGGGACGATCCGCGCATGCCGACCATCTCGGGCCTGCGCCGCCGCGGCTACACGCCGGCAGCCATCAAAGCCTTCTGCGAGGAGATCGGCGTCGCGAAAGCGAACAGCACGGTCAATGTCGCGATGCTCGAGCATGCCGTGCGCGAGGACCTCAATGAGCATGCCGACCGCATCATGGCCGTGCTGCATCCGCTGAAAGTCGTGCTGACGAACGTGCCGGAAGACCGCGAGGAAATGCTCGTCGCGGACAACCATCCGATGCACGGCGGCCATCACTATGTGCCGTTCTCCCGCGTCATCTACATCGAGCAGGACGACTTCATGGAAGAACCGCCGAAGAAGTTCTTCCGCCTGAAACCAGGCGGGGAAGTGCGCCTGAAGCATGCCTACATCATCAAATGCGATGAGGTCGTCAAGAACGATGATGGCACGATCAAAGAACTTCACTGCACGATCGACCCGGATTCGAAGTCGGGCGGCAAGACGGCCGGCCGCAAGATCAAGGGAACGATCCACTGGGTCGCCGCGAAGACGGCGCTCGACGCGGAAGTGCGCCTCTATGACTACCTCATCGAGACGGATGAAGAAGGAAATGTGCCAAAAGATTTCATCGCGGCGCTGAACAAGGATTCGCTGGAAGTCATCGAGCACGCGCTCGTCGAGCCGTCCGTGCAATACGCGGCGCCGGAAACGCATTACCAGTTCCTGCGCACGGGCTATTTCGTCGTCGATCCCGACACGACACCGGGCCATCTCGTTTTCAACCGCGTCGTCGGCCTGCGTGACACGTGGGCGAAAGTAAAAGGCAAATGAAGCTATTTGCCTGTCGGCAAATGGCTAAGATATTCCTAAGCGGTTAAGCAGACTCTTAGCGCTTTAGCGCTTAGAGGTCGCTTATGCACAGCGAAAGCGCTAAGGACTATCTTAAAAGGAGTTGAACGGAACACATGGCAAAGATTCCGAAAAATCTCTCCGACAAGGACATGATGAAGAACTGGGTCGAGCCCGAGACGCTCGAAGAACAGTTCGAAAAAGCCGAGAAGGCAGCAGAGAAAAAGCGCCGGGAAGCGCCGGGCGTCGAGCCTCCGATGGAGCTCGCGAAAGCCGGCTTCAACCGCCGGCTGACGGAAGAACTCGGCAAGGCGCTGACGGAGCTCAAGCTCCAGCTGCAGCTCAAAGGCGCAACGGATATCACATTCAAAATCAAAAAAGACGGCGAGACGATCAAGATCACGCCGCATTACAACATGTGAGCAAAGATAGGAAAGCAATCAAGCTGAAATTTTAAATTCAGAAAGAAGTGGATATGGATGAGTACCACGACGATTGCCGTGATCATCTTTGTCGCAGCCTATGCGCTGATCATTTCCGAAAAAGTACACCGTACGATCGTCGGCATCTGCGGTGCGTCGCTCATGATCCTCTGCGGCGTCATCGACCAAGCGACCGCGATCGGACATATTGATTTCAATACGCTCGGCCTCCTCATGGGCATGATGATCATCGTGAACATCACGAGCGAGACGGGCCTCTTCAACTTCCTCGCCATCTGGGCGGCGAAGAAAGTCAAGGCGCAGCCGATCAAACTGCTCATCGCGCTCTCGGCGCTGACGATGGTCTGCTCGGCGCTCCTGGACAACGTGACGACGGTGCTGCTGACCGTGCCGATTACGTTCAGCATCACGGCGCAGCTCAAAGTCGACGTGAAGCCGTACCTCATCTCGCAGATCCTCGCGTCGAACATCGGCGGCACGGCGACGCTGATCGGCGACCCGCCGAACATCATGATCGGCAGCGCCGTCGGACTGAACTTCATGGACTTCGTCACGAACCTCACGGGCGTGGCCGTCGTCATTTTCCTCGTCGTCGAAGCTGTGCTGATCGCGCTCTACCACAGCGAGCTCAAGACGCAGCCGGAGCTGCAGGAAAAAGTCATGAGCCTGAATGCGCGCAGCCAGATCGCGAACCCGGCGCTGCTCAAGAAGTGCTTGTTCGTCATCGCCATCACGATCTCGATGTTCGTGCTGCACGGCACGCTCGGCCTCGACACGGCGACGTGCGCGCTGTCTGGTGCAGGTCTTCTCTTGCTCATCACCTACACGCGCAATGAAGGCATGATTGCAAAAGTGCTGTCGAAAGTCGAATGGCTCGCGATCTTCTTCTTCGCCGGCCTCTTCGTGCTCGTCGGCGCACTCGTCGAGACGGGCGTCATCAAGATGCTCGCGGCGGAAGCCATAAAGGTTACGAACGGCAGCGTCAATGCGACGGCCATGCTGATCCTCTGGATGAGCGCCATCGCCTCGGCGTTCATCGACAACATCCCGTTCGTCGCGACACTGATTCCTTTGATCAAGGACATGGGCCAGATGGGTCTCACGAACCTCGACCCGATGTGGTGGAGCCTCGCGCTCGGTGCCTGCCTCGGCGGCAACGGCACGCTCATCGGCGCGAGCGCAAACGTCGTCGTTGCTTCGATGGCAGCGCAGCGCGGCAAGCAGATTTCGTTCCTCGGCTTCATGAAAGTCGCGTTCCCGATCATGATCCTCACGATCATCATCTCGAGCGCGTATGTGTGGCTGCGGTATCTGTAAGGTGAAATTTTCAAGAGGCTGTTGCATTTACTAGGATAGTTTCATAAGAATGCCAATCGTAACGCTTACAGCAGCCTCTCCCTCTGGGAGAGGTGCCGAGCGTCAGCGAGGCGGAGCGGGTACAAGGGTGCGATTTCTCCCGAATATGAAAATGCTATCATAGCATCGCGTTTGAACTCAAACAACTTGATGCTATGAAGGCATTTTCTCTTTGTTTGGCTATCGCACCCTTGTACCCTTTCCACCGCTACGCGGTCCCCCTTTCCCAAAGGGAAAGGCTGCAGGGCGCGCTAGGCTTGGCAACAGATTCAAGTGAATTCGGCTAAGGAAATCCGACAGCCCTTCCACAAAGAACAGAAAGGAGTCCCGTATGGACGCAAAAGACAAAGACAAGCAATTGAGCCCCGAAGAAGCGCGGAAAGACGCCCTCGACAAAGCGCTCAAGGGCATTGAGAAAGATTTCGGCAAGGGCGCGATCATGCGGCTCGGCGACGCGCAGGCGCGCATGAATGTCGAGGTCATCTCGACGGGCATCCTGCCGCTCGACGTCGCGCTCGGTGTCGGCGGCATCCCGCGCGGCCGTATCATCGAAGTGTACGGCCCAGAGTCCTCGGGCAAGACGACGATCACGCTGCACATGATCGCCGAGGCGCAGAAGAACGGCGGCATCGCAGCGTTCATTGACGCAGAGCATGCCCTCGATCCCGTCTATGCAAAGCACCTCGGCGTCGATATTGACAACCTCTTGATTTCCCAGCCGGACAATGGCGAGCAGGCGCTCGACATCGTCGATGCGCTCGTCCGCAGCGGCGCGCTCGACCTCATCGTCGTTGACTCCGTCGCGGCGCTCGTGCCGAAAGCCGAGATCGAGGGAGAGATGGGCGACAGCAACGTTGGCCTGCATGCGCGCCTCATGAGCAAGGCCATGCGCAAGCTCACGGGCTTCATGAGCAAGACGCGCACCGCTGTCGTCTTCATCAACCAGATCCGCGAGAAGGTCGGCGTGATGTTCGGCAACCCGGAGACGACGACGGGCGGCCGTGCGCTGAAGTTCTATGCGTCCGTGCGCCTCGACGTGCGCCGTATCGAGGGAATCAAGCAGGGCCAGGAATTCATCGGCAACCGCACGCGCATCAAGGTCGTGAAGAACAAGGTCGCACCGCCGTTCAAGCAAGCGGAGTTCGACATCATGTACGGCGAGGGCGTGTCGAAGCTCTCGAGCATCATCGACATGGGTGTCAAACTCGACATCGTCGACAAGAGCGGTGCCTGGTTCTCGTATAACGGCACGCGTCTCGGCCAGGGCAAGGAAAACGCGAAGCAGACGCTCGCCGACCATCCGGAGATGCGCGCCGAGATCGAAGAGAAGATTCGCACGAAGCTCTTAAACGATCCGTCGTTGGTCGATAGCGCGGAGAAGGCGGACGAGGACACGGACGAAAAGGCGGATGCCGATGCCTAAGGCAGAGAAGACGGCACTCATATATGCCGTCGATCTCCT
The DNA here is from genome assembly GCA_900314825.1 of uncultured Veillonellaceae bacterium. GTDB lineage: Bacteria > Bacillota > Negativicutes > Selenomonadales > Selenomonadaceae > Selenomonas_C. The sequence continues at coordinate 56,798 of OMWS01000018.1, forward strand.
GGCACGGCAGGAACAGAGTACGGCGCGCCTCCGCGAGAAGCTTGCGCGCAAAGGCTACCCGGAGGAAGAAATCGACGCGGCCATTGAAAAACTTGAGGCAAAGCACATCCTCGACGATGCCGGCGCTTGCGAGCACCAGTTCAACTTCCTCTACAACGAGAGCAGCCGCTCCGTGCGGCAGATCGTCGTCAAACTCCAGCAGCGCGGCTTCGAACGTTCGATGATCCGCGACTGTATCCCAGACGATACCTACGAGCGCGAAAAAACTGCCGCGCTCCACGTTCTCTCGCTGAAGTACAAGAAAACCGCCGACCCGCGCAAGATGATGGCGAACCTCTATCAGAAGGGATTCGACACCGATGTCGCGCGCGCGGCGGTGGAAGCATTCACAGAGAATGTAGAAATCGAGTGATTCATTGACATGTGCGAGCCTTGCAGATTTTTCTGCAAGGCTTCCTTTTTTATGGTATCCTGTGATTGAAAGTAGTTTCATTGAATTATGTTTCATTGAAACTACTTTCAATGAAATACGATTCAATGAAGCAAGATTTCATAAAAAGGAGACGAGGCAGTATGAAGGCCACGGAAAACGGGAAACCGCGGACGGCGGAAGAGGTCATCAAGGCGTATGCAGCGCGCATTGGCGAGATCGAGGCGGAGCTCGCGGCGGTAACGGAGGAAAAAGAACTGCTCGAGAGCCGGCTCGCGTCGTTTGCGAAAGGCGGCGCGTCGACGGGCGAGGCCGTCGTGCACCGAGGGAAGGAGCACGACCTCTATCCAGGCGAAATCCGCGAGGTCGTGCTCGACGTGCTCCGCAAGGCGGCGGAAAACACGCAGGACGGCACGCGCCGTGCGGATATCTTGCAAGATGTCTTAGAAAGCAACGACTTTGAGGACGCGCCGCGCCGCCGCGCCAAGGAGCTCAAGACGGCGGTCAAGAGCTACAGCGGCATGACGTCGGCCGTGAAAAAGAAACTCCACGACCTCGGCATCGATCCTGACCCGAAGGTCAGCAAGCACATCAAGGTCACGTATTACGGCGACCAGCGCTACACGGCCACGCTGACGTCCTCGGGCAGCGACTCGCGTTGCGGCGGGAAGAATCTCGCAGCGGATCTCATCCAACGATTTTTCTGACCGCATGTGGGGCTTTTGAAATACGGGGAGTGTGAACTGCACATGGAGAATTTGCGACGGATGCTGCAGAAGGTGTACGGGCCGCAAGCGACCTTCCGCGAAGGACAGGAAGAAGCCGTGCGTTCGGTGCTGGACGGCAAACGCGTTTTGGTCGTCCAGAAAACCGGCTGGGGCAAGAGCCTCGTGTATTTTCTCTCTGCAAAAATCCTGCGGCAGCGGGGAAAAGGACTGTGCATCATCATCAGCCCGCTTCTGGCTTTGATGCGCAACCAATTGGATGCTGCAAAGACGATGCCATCAGCCGCTTTTTCATTCGCGCAGCGTTTCCGTCGCCAGAAGAAATGGATGATGTCGAGCGGCAGATCGCCGATCACGATGGCATGCGGCTACGGGATCTGGAACAAGCATGCAATCTGAGCAATACGAAAATCACGCAAGCGCTGAAGCTTCTGGAAGTTCATGATGCCATTTACAAGGACAAGTCCACGCGGAAATATTATCGCACGACGCATCCTTGGCATTTCGACGAGCTGCATGTCGATGAGATCACGCGGATGCGTGAAGCGGAAATGCGGGAAATGCAGGCGTATGCGCAGGCGCCATCCTGTTTGATGCAGTATGTGACGGCGCGCCTCGATGATCCACATCCTCATGCGTGCGGAAAATGTGATGTCTGCCGTCCGCAAGGCGCGTTGAGCGAATTGGTAGACCCTGCCATGGTACGGGAAGCAGATGCCTATCTGCACCAAGATGCTTTGAAGATTTTGCCGCGGAAACAGGATGGAAACCGGCACATGATTCCAGAACGGGAGCGCATGCGTCCTGGTTTTGCACTGAGCAATTATGCGGACGCAGGATGGGGCGCGCTGGTCAAGAAGGACAAGTACCAAAGCGGCTGTTTTTCCCAGCCATTGATCGACGCGTCCGTAAAATTCTTGCGACCGTATTGTAGGAACTGGGGCATCACCCTCGTGACAGCGGTCCCGTCCCGCCGTTGTCCGCATCTCGTGCCTGACTTCGCACGCGCAGTCGCGATGCGGCTGGGACTTCCTTACCAGGATTGCTTGGAAAAGACGATGGATGCGCCGGAACAGAAGATGCAGAACAACAGCGCATGGCAAAGCCAGAATGCAGAGGATTCTTTCGAAGCCTGCGGACAGCCACATGGGATGATCCTCTTGATCGATGATATGGTGGATTCGCGCTGGACGTTCACGGTCTGCGCACGGAAATTGCTCCAGGCAGGTGCGGCGGCGGTTTACCCGTTTGCGCTAGCGAATACAGGCAAACAGTGATGGAGAATGAAGATGGAAACATTGACAGATACGGCGAAAGCGACAATCCTCTTGTGCACGCCGTTGGCGTTGAAAGACAAGACCGCAAAACCGTATGCGCCGGCAGAATGGCACCGGCTCGGAAAAGCCATCGTGGGAAGTTCCATTGGGAATCCGGGAGAACTTTTCCACCAGTCCGCAGAGGACTTGTGCCGCAAGCTTTTCGTGCGAGAGGAAGAGGCGGCACGCATTGAAACCTTGTTGTCGCGTGGCGTGGATCTCGCGATTGCGCTCGACGATCTCGCACGGCAAGGCATCTTCGTTGTGACGAAAAGCGATGCTGCTTATCCGCGTCGCTTGAAAACGCTGTTGAAGACGCAGGTGCCGCCCGTGCTCTATTATGGCGGCGACCTCTCGCTGGCGGAAACGCGTGGCATCGCTGTCGTCGGCTCGCGCAACATCGATGCGGAAGGGGAACGCTATGCGCGGGAACTTGTCACTTCCGCTGTCCAAACAGGGCTCACGATTTATTCCGGCGGCGCGCACGGCATCGATGAGATCGCAGCAGGGGAGGCTCTGAAACATGGCGGCTCTACGGTAGCGGTTCTCGCGGATTCCATGGTGCGGAAAATCCGCCAGAAGGCCGTGCGGGAAGCAGTTGCGGGCGGGAAGATGCTGCTACTGTCCGCCGTCTTGCCGCAGGCGCGGTTCACCGTCGGGAGCGCGATGGGGCGGAACAAATACGTGTATGCGCTCTCGCAGGCATCTTGCGTCATCGCCTCCGACAAGCGGAAGGGCGGCACGTGGGCCGGCGCGGAAGAAAGTTTGAAGCATCACCTCGTCCCCGTCTTCGTCTGGGATACGGATCGATATCCAGGCAATCGCCCGCTCTTGGAGCTTGGGGCAACACCCATTCCAGAAGCGATGGTGTGGGAAGATATGCTCTCGGGGGCATCTGCGGCGAGCATTCCGGCTGCAGAAGAACTTTCCATGTTCGCGCAGGAATCACTGCCAGATGCAGAGGCGCCAACCGAAGCAGTGCAGCAGGTATCAGCACCAGCGAAAGCGGAACCGCAGAAGTGTCCGCCAGAACCATCCACGGCAGACGGTGCGCCACCCGATATTTTCCACGCGGTGTGGCCGTTTCTCCGCCGTGCGCTTGCGGAACATGACCGCGTCGATGAGATTGTGGCGAGCTTTAAGGGACACCTTGTGAAAAAACAAGTGACACAATGGTTGGAAGAAGCGGTGGAACAAGGTATTGTCAAAAAAACGATGCGGCCAGTATCGTATCATCTCGTAGATGCATAATGGCTGCAAGCAAAAACATGAGGCGGCTGCAAGAAAAACTTGCAGTCGCCTCATGTTTTATGCGTGAGTGATGTTATGCCTGCGAGAGTTTTGCAAACGCATCGACTTTTTTGAGCGCTTCCCCATTTGCGATCAGCGCGCGCGCTTTTTCGATGCCTTCCGCGATGCTCGCGGCTTTGCCGCCGAGGTAGATGGCGGCGCCGGCGTTCAGGAGGACGATGTCCGTCTTCGGGCCTTGTTTGCCGCTGAGGATGTCGCGCGTGATCTGCGCGTTTTCCTGCGGCGTGCCGCCGACGATGTCGGACTTCTGACAACGCGTGAAGCCGAAGTCTTCCGGTTTCACCGTGTAGCGCTTGAACCAGCCATCTTTGAACTCGCAGACGCTCGTCGGCGCGCTCATGGAGAACTCGTCGAGGCAATCTTGTCCATAGATGACCATGCCGCGCTCGACACCGAGATTGATGAGGACGTCGGCGAGCGGTTCGAGGAGGTATTCATCGTAGACGCCGAGCAGCATCATCTTCGGATGCGCCGGGTTCGTGAGGGGGCCGAGGATGTTGAAGACCGTGCGGATGCCGAGTTCCTTGCGGATCGCGCCAACGTATTTCATCGAGGCATGATATTTCTGCGCGAACATGAAGCAGATGTTGATCTTGTCAAGAAGCTCGACGCATTTTTCCGGTGCGAGGTCGAGGTTCACGCCGAGCGCTTCGAGGCAGTCGGCCGCGCCGGATTTCGACGAGGCCGCGCGGTTGCCGTGCTTCGCGACCTTGATGCCGGCCGCGGCGATGATGAAGGCTGCCGTCGTCGAGATGTTGATGCTGTGCGCGTGGTCGCCGCCCGTGCCGACGATTTCCAAGACGTCGAAGTCGTGCTCGACTTTCAGCGCATGATCGCGCATCGCGGCAGCCGAGCCCGAGATCTCCGCGATCGTCTCCGCCTTCGTGCTCTTTGTCGAGAGCGCGGCGAGGTACGCGGCATTCTGCACCTGGCTCGTCTCGCCGTTCATGATTTCGTTCATGACGGCGTATGCTTCGTCGTACGTGAGGTCCTGTTTGCTGACGACTTTTTCAATCGCTTCTTTTATCATACGGATGCATCCTCCTTTGTGCGCCGGAGTGTCTGAAGTTCCTTCGGCAATCAACTAAAAATAACACGAGAGGTGTAATGTTGTCAAGCTGGGAAAGCACGGCGCGTGCCTGCAAAAAAATAAATGCTTGACATCCACTCGTGTGTCCTCTATAATAAACCACGTCGCTGATACAAAAGCGACAAACGGCCCGGTAGTTTAGTTGGTTAGAATGCCGCCCTGTCACGGCGGAGGTCATGGGTTCAAGTCCCATTCGGGTCGCCATCTTGCGGAAATAGCTCAGTGGTAGAGCACCACCTTGCCAAGGTGGGGGTCGCGAGTTCGAGTCTCGTTTTCCGCTCCATTTTTTTTGGCGACATAGCCAAGTGGTAAGGCCGGGGACTGCAAATCCCCTATTCTTCAGTTCGATTCTGAATGTCGCCTCCAAAGAACGTCCGCCCGGGAGCCTCGGCTTCCGGGCTTTTCTTGTGAAAAGGAGTAATTTATGAGCATCACGGAAAATCTAGCCCAGGCATTCCATTATTCGTTCGTCGAAACGGTGCCGTACGCATTCTTCAAACCGAATCCCGAGCGTGACATCGCTGTGAACCTCGTGGCGAAAGAGTATCGCTGCGCGGCGTGCGGGAAAATCACGCGCGTGCCGTACCGCAATGTCGGCGTGACGTATTATTCGAAGGGCAAGCTCGCGGAGGAGCGCCGCATCTACGATCACCTCGGCCTGCGGTTTCCGTACATGGGCGAAATCACGGATGGCGTTGCGTTCACGAACGAGGCCGAAGGCTATTGCCAGGCGTGCGCGCAGAAAAAGATTTTGAACTCCATGGAGCCGGCGCAGCGGGCCTATAATCTGGCGGAACTTTTGCATACGGAGGACCTCATCGTGCTCGCTCATGCGAAAGAGGGCGCCGAGCAGGCGCTCACGGCGTATCGCGGCCTTGTCACAGAGATCCAGGAGCAAGAAAAGGAACTCTTGGCGAAGCTTCCCGACACGTTCCGCGCCTATGCCGTGCGGTCGACGCGCGCGCCGGAGTCCATGTCCGACAAGCTCTATCACGAGTACACGATTGCGTTTCCCGCAGATGACGCGCCGAACGAGCTCTACTACATCGAGCGCGACCTCGAGAAATCGCGCCTCCAGATGTTCCTCGCACAGCCGCGCATCGAGACGCTCGAGGAGCTTCGCCACGAAGCGGGACTTTAAGCAGAATGTCCTAGGTTTTTGATTGACGTTCTTTCCTTTGGCTGATAAAATAGTAAGGTATAGTTCAACAGGGGGTGAATACCATTATCGTTACAATTTTAGCGGTAGTCATTGCAGTGATCATCGGCGCAGGCGCCGGTTATACAGCCAGAAAACGCAGCGCGGAAGCGCAGATCGGGTCGGCGGAGGCCGAAGCGAAAAAAATCGTTTCGGATGCCGTGACCGAGGCCGAGGCGAAAGCTGAAGCGAAGAAGAAAGAGCGTTTGCTCGAGGCGAAAGACGAGATCAACCGTCTCCGCCAGGACCTCGACCGCGAGACGAAGGATCGCAGGAACGAGATTTCGCGGCAGGAACGTCGCGTCGTGCAGAAGGAGGAAAACCTCGACCGCAAGCTCGAATCTCTCGAGAAGAAGGAAGAGCAGCTCGCCCGCAAGGAAGCCCGCATCGACAAGACGCAGGCCGCCGTCGACGAGATGCATGCAAAGCAGAAGACGGAGCTCGAGCGCATTTCGGGACTCACGTCCGACGAAGCAAAGAACATCCTCATGACGGAGACCGAAGAGGAACTCAAGCATGAGAAGGCCGTGAAAATCAAGGAGTATGAGCAGCAGCTCAAGGACGAAGCGGACAAGAAGGCTCGCGACATCCTCTCCATCGCGATCCAGCGCAATGCGGCGGACCACGTCGCAGAGACGACGGTCTCCGTCGTCGCGTTGCCGAACGATGAGATGAAAGGCCGCATCATCGGCCGTGAGGGCCGCAACATCCGCACGCTCGAGACGCTGACGGGCATCGACCTCATCATCGATGATACGCCGGAAGCCGTCATCCTGTCGGGCTTCGATCCCGTGCGCCGCGAGGTCGCGCGCATCGCGCTCGAGAAGCTCATCCAGGACGGCCGCATCCATCCGGCCCGCATCGAGGAAATGGTCGAGAAAGCGAAGCGCGAAGTCGACCAGCGCATCAAGGAAGCCGGCGAGCAGGCGACGTTCGACACGGGCGTGCATGGCCTGCACCCAGAGCTCGTCAAGCTCTTGGGTCGTCTGCGTTATCGTACGTCGTACGGGCAGAACGTGCTCGATCATTCCATCGAGGTCGCGCATCTCGCCGGAACGATGGCGGCCGAGCTCGGCTGCGATGTCATGCTCGCGAAGCGCGGGGGACTCCTCCACGATATCGGCAAGTCCATCGACCACGAGGTCGAGGGCTCGCATACGAGCATCGGTGCAGACATCGGCAAGAAGTTCCGCGAGTCGAAAGATGTCATCAACTGCATCGCATCGCATCATGGCGACTGCGAGGCTACGAGTGTCGAAGCCGTGCTCGTCGCGGCCGCGGATGCCGTGTCGGCCGCCCGTCCGGGCGCGCGCCGCGAGAGCCTCGAATCGTATCTGAAGCGCCTGAAGCGCCTCGAAGAAATCGCTGAGTCGTTCGACGGGGTCGAGCGCTGCTTCGCCATCCAGGCGGGCCGCGAGATCCGCGTCATGGTGAAACCGGACAAAGTCGATGATGCCGAAGCGGCAGCGCTCGCGCACGACATCGTCAAAAAAATCGAAAGCGATCTCGAGTATCCGGGCCAGATCAAGGCCACGGTCATCCGCGAGACGCGCGTCGTCGATTACGCCAAATAACCCACACATTGATCTGACTTCGAAAATAACGAAAGACCATATAGAAACGACTATACACAGAGGGAAGCGGGGATTGCGCCATGTCGCGCCATCTCCGCTTTTTCTCAAAACGTTTGTCTGCACAGATGAAAGAGGTGAGTCTGATGTTTTCCTTCCCATTCCGAAAAAAAGCGCGGAAGAAGCCAAGCAAAGAGGGCGTGAACCTGCTCGCATCGATCCTCGTCTGTTACGAGGAAATCACGCGCGTCAGTTATGAGCCGAAAGATGACACGATCCGCCTGACGTTCTCCATCGAGGAGCCTGTGACGAAAGTACGCTTTGACAAGCTCGGGAAGCTCCTCGCGGAGTCGGTGGCTGCGTTCCTCAATCTCTCGGGGATTCGTGCGCGCGTCGTGAGCCTTGAGATGGAGACGGCAGGAGCGATCTCGTTCCTCCATCTGATCCGTGATGTCGAAAGCCTCACGCGCGACGAACTGTCGCTCGTGGCCGACATCCTGTATGACGCGTTTCCCGAAACGCTGCTGCTCGATGAGCGCGATCCGCTCGATCCGAATTTCGAGGTCGAGCAGGAAAACCTCCTCGACCATATGCTCGGCGCCGTGCGCCAGCATCGGCTGAAGGAAAAACTCTTGGGCATCCGCGAAGGCGACCGCGTCGTCGTCTACAACCAATAAATGAAGGTGACCATTTTTGAAAATTTTGTTTGTCGGTGACGTCGTCGGCCACAACGGCCGACGCGCGTTCCGTACCTATACGCCCGAGCTTCGTGAAAAGGAGCACATCGATGTCGTCATCGTGAATGGCGAGAACTGCGCGGCCGGCAAGGGCTTCACGCGCAAGGCGCTCGACGAGCTCTACCAGGGCGGCGCGGACATCGTGACGTCGGGCAACCACGTCTATGACAAGAAGGACGTGCTCGAGTTCATCGACCAGGAGCCGTTCCTCATCCGTCCCGCGAATTACCCAGGCAACGCGCCGGGCAAGGGCTTCTGCATCTATCCGTTCAAGGCGAAAAACATCGGCGTCATGAATCTTTCCGGACGCGCATTCATGCCGCCGCTCGACGATCCGTTCCAGAAGGTCGAAGAACTCTTGCGCGAGATGAAAGAATCGTGCGATATCCTTCTCCTCGATTTCCACGCGGAGACGACGTCGGAAAAAATTGCGATGGGTTGGTATCTCGACGGCCGTGTGCATGCGGTCGTCGGCACGCACACGCATGTGCAGACGGCGGACGAATGCCTTCTGCCGCGCGGCACGGCCTACATCACGGACCTCGGCATGACGGGCCCGTGGCACTCCGTGCTCGGCGTCGATGTGGACAAGATCCTGTTCCGCTTCCAGACGCAGCGTCCCGTGCGCTTCGATGTTGCCGAGGGACCGTCCGTCTATTCCGCCGTCGTGATTACTATTGATGAGAGGGCGAACCGGACGACGGACATTCACCGCATTTACATCCGCGAAGAATAAAATAACGAGAAAAGCAGGAATTTTTTCGCGTTTGCCGAATCTTATATAGATAGTTCAGAAGGGCGCTCACGGGGGAGTGTCCGCCAATCCATGTGATGGAGGGAAGAAGATGGCAAGCGATCTGCATATGCATACGACGTATTCGGACGGCAAGCTCACGCCGGAGGAACTCGTGGCTGCTGCGAAAGCGGCCGGCCTGCATTATATCGCCATCACCGACCATGATACGGTCGAAGGCGTCGCGCATCTTTATGAAAACGGATATTTCCCGTGCAAGGGCATCCACATCATCCCTGGGATTGAATTTTCCGCGCACCATCCGACGCAGGAAATCCACATCCTCGGATACAACATCGACATTTATAACGGCGATCTCGCGGACAAGCTCAATGATGTCTCGGAAGCGCGTTGGTCGCGCTTTTCGGAAATGGTCGAAAAAATCCAGCAGCTCGGCTACGACCTGCGTGAGACGGATGTCCTCGCCATCGCGGGTGCGAGCAAGTCGATCAGTCGCTCGCATATGGCGCGGGCGCTGATCAAGAAAGGCTATTTCAAGACGGTGCGTGAAGCATTTGACGAGCTCCTCCAAAAAGGCAAGCCCGCCTATGTGCCGCACTATCGTCTCGACGTCCCCGAGATCATCGAGCTCATCCATCAGGCGGGCGGCACGGCCGTGCTCGCGCATCCGAAGCTCATCTATGATGATGACATCGTGCGCCGGATCTGCACGGAGGGCATCGATGGCATGGAAGTGTTCTACCCGCAGCACGATGCGGCGGACACGGCGAAATACAGCGCCATGGCGGATGAATATCATTTGATGAAAACGGGCGGCTCAGATTTCCACGGCATCCCGACGCGCTACCCTGCAGAGGTCGGCGTCTTCACCGTGGAAGACGTCTACGCGGAGCCGCTTTTCCAGCCGGAATAAACAAGAAAACCTTTTAGCCACGTTCACGAGAGACGGTAGGAGGAAACGGTCATGGACGTCATCGCACTCGTAGGACCGAGCGGCACGGGCAAGAGCCATCGCGCTTTGCTCGTCGCGCACAAGCATCAGGCGGATGCCATCATCGACGACGGCATTCTCATCAAGGACGGCAAGATCGTCGGCGGCCATTCCGCGAAAAAGGAAAAAAGCCGCATCATGGCCGTGCGCCGTGCCATTTTCGTGCTGCCGGGGCATGCGGAGGAAGTGCGAAAGGCCATTGACGAGTCCAAACCGCACCGCATCCTCGTGCTCGGCACATCGGAGAACATGGTGCAGAAGATCACGCACGCTTTGGGCCTGCCGCCCATTTCGCGCATCATCCACATCGAGGATATCGCGACGAAGGCGGAGATGGACAAGGCGCGCTTCTACCGCCTGAAGCAAGGCAAGCACATCATCCCCGTGCCGACGATCGAATTGAAGCCGCATTTTTCCGGCTACCTCGTCGACCCGCTGCAGACATTTTTCAAACGCTCGCGTACGAAGCGCCGCCGCCTCGGCGAGAAGTCGATCGTGCGGCCAGTCTTCAGCTACTACGGCAAGCTCAGCATCGATGACACGGTCATCAAGAATATCGTGAAGGCGACCGTCGGGAAAGAGGAATCCGTCAGCAAGGTCGGCCACGTCGATGTGAAGCATCGCTATGTCGGCGACGAGGATCAGGGGCTCGACATCGCCTGCGCCGTCGCGCTGTCGTATGGCGGCCACATCCCGAGCCTCCTCGCGGGCGCGCAGCAGAAAGCGCGCGACGCCGTCGAATTCATGACGGGCATGGTCGTGCATGATATCCACATCACGGTGAAAGCATTGTATGTGAACGCATAATTCTCAAAAAAGAAGGCACTCCCATCAAAGAAGGAAACCCTATGAAGGAAGTCAAGGAACCGAAGAAACCGCTCCTCATGTTCTATGTCATGATGCTGTTTCTCGTGCTGATGTTCAATGAAATGGCGCGGCCTTATCTCGATCAGGCGCAGTTCGAAAAAGTGGACTACAGCACGTTCATGGATATGATCGAGCAGAAGGACATCGGCCGCGTCGAGATCCAGGAGAACCAGATCCTTTTCACGGACACGGCGGATGCGAAGAAATACCGCACGGGCATCATGAACGACCCATCGCTCGCCGAGCGCTTGCACGATTCGGGCGCGAAGTTCACGCAGGACATCAAGGAGCAGAATTCGCCGCTGTTTGACTTCTTCATGACCTGGGTGTTGCCGATCGTCATCTTTTTCGCCATCGGCCAGTACTTCAGCCGCAAGTTCATGGAAAAAGCGGGCGGCGGCGGCAGTTCGCTCATGTTCGGCATGGGCGGCAAGCAGGCGCGCGTCTACGTGCCGTCGGCGGCCGGCATCCATTTCAAAGACGTCGCCGGCGAGGACGAAGCGAAGGAAAACCTTTCGGAAATCGTCGACTACCTGCATAACCCGAAGAAATATTCCGCCATCGGCGCGCAGATGCCGAAGGGCGTGCTCCTCGTCGGCCCGCCGGGCACGGGCAAGACGATGCTCGCGAAAGCTGTCGCGGGCGAGGCCGACGTGCCGTTCTTCTCCATCGCCGGCTCGGAATTCGTCGAAATGTTCGTCGGCATGGGCGCGTCGAAAGTCCGCGAGCTCTTCAAGCAGGCGAAGGAAAAAGCGCCGTGCATCGTCTTCATCGATGAGATCGATGCCATCGGGCAGAAGCGCAGCGGCAACCTCATGGGCAATGACGAGCGCGAACAGACGCTGAATCAGCTGCTCACGGAAATGGACGGCTTCGAGGGCAACAACGGCGTCATCATCCTCGCCGCGACGAACCGCCCGGAGTCGCTCGACCCGGCGCTCCTGCGCCCCGGCCGCTTCGACCGCCGCGTGCCGGTCGAGCTCCCGGATCTCGCGGGTCGCGAAGCCATCCTCAAAGTCCACGCGGAAAAAATCCAGATGGCGAGCGACGTAAATTTCCACACGATCGCGCGCATGGCAGCCGGCGCTTCTGGCGCGGAGCTTGCGAACATCATCAACGAAGGGGCACTCCGTGCTGTGCGCGGCGGCCGCGGCTTCGTCACGCAGACGGATCTCGAAGAGAGCGTCGAAGTCGTCATTGCGGGCTACCAGAAGAAGAATGCGATCCTTTCCGACAAGGAGAAGCGCACGGTCGCCTATCACGAAATTGGCCACGCGCTCGTCGCGGCGCTCCAGACGGACAGCGCGCCCGTACAGAAGATCACGATCATCCCGCGTACGTCCGGCGCGCTCGGCTACACGATGCAGGTCGAGCAGCAGGACAAGTACATCCTGACGAAAGAAGAGCTTGAGAACAAGATCGCGACGTATACGGGCGGCCGTGCCGCTGAAGAAGTCAAGTTCGGCCAGGTCAGCACGGGCGCGGCGAATGACATCGAGCAGGCGACGAAGCTCGCCCGCGCCATGATCACGCGTTACGGTATGAGCGACCAGTTCGACATGGTCGCGATGGAGACGGTGAACAACAAATACCTCGGCGGCGATACGAGCCTCACATGCTCGGCGGAAACGCAAAAGCAGATCGACCAGCGCGTCGTCGAGCTCGTGCGCACGCAGCATGACCTCGCGAAAAAACTCCTGTCCGAGCACATGGACAAGCTCGATGAGCTCGCGAATTACCTCTACGAGCAAGAGACGATCACGGGGCAGGAATTCATGGACATCCTCAAAGGTAAAGAAACGCCAGAGGATGGAGAGACAGCCGAAGGCGCTGCCGAAGAACCGGCAGCGCCGGACGCGGCCGAGCCAGCAGAAGCGCCTGCGGCAACGTCCGAAGAGGCACCAGCGGAAAGCACATTCGAGACAAGGATATAAACAAAAAAGAGAGCCTGCAGGCACGCCGCTTGCAGGCTTTTTGAGAACAAGAGAAAGGCGGAAATCCCGTTCGGATTCACGACGCAGGATGTGGAACGGATTGCTGCGGATTTTGGGCATACGGACAAGCTGCCAGAAATCCGCAAGTGGTATGACGGCTATCGCTTCGGCAACAAAGAAATCTACAATCCCTGGTCGGTGCTTAATTATTTCGCCGATGGTTGCGAGCCGAATACATATTGGGTGAATACATCGGGGAATTCCCTCTTGCGAGAAATGATGAAGCACAGCGACGAGGAGTCTTGGGATAAATTGCAGGGCGTCATGCAAGGGCGGCCCATCCGCACGAAAATCCGCGACAGCTTCCTTTACAGCGAAATCTACAAGAGCCCGCAGGCACTCTATACGATGCTCGTGACGACGGGCTATCTGACATGCCAAAAGGTGCGACGGACGGATCTCGGCCTGAAAGCCGATCTCGTCCTGCCGAATCGCGAGCTCCTGTCGCTTTATCGTATCGAAGTCTTGGAACGCTTTCATACGGATCGGCTTTCCACCGACATCGAGGACCTCATGCACGCTTTCCTCGACGGCGACCTCGCGACGGCGCAGCGCGGCCTCGCGGAATATCTCGAACTCCTCGCGAGTTCATTCGACACGGGCGAAAAAGAATCGTTCTACCACGGCTTCGTGCTCGGCATGACGGCCATTCTCGTGCCGGATTACGAAGTGCAGTCGAATAAAGAGGCCGGCTACGGTCGTTTCGACGTCGCCGTCTACCCGAACGAAGGGCAGAAGGTCGGCATGCTGTTCGAGTTCAAGACCGCCGAAACCGTGGATGCCCTCGACGCCAAAGCCGACGAAGCCCTCGCCCAGATCGCCGCACGCGACTATGAGGCCACCTTCCGCGCCCGCGCCCGCGGCGTCACGACCATCCGCCGCTATGGCGTGTCGTTTTGCGGCAAGCACGTCCTGCTGAAGACCACATGACAAACACGCCACCGGTTGCTCCCCGGCGTCGTATCCATCCGATACGGCGACGGGGGAGTTTTGATTGCAAAAATATGTACATTTGTCTTGCGGGGGGGGCATCTGTGCTATTCTAAAAAGAAAAGGGTGGTGAAAGCTCTATGGACGTTGTGGAAGCGACGTGGGAGAAACGAAACCTTGGCGTTGATACCATGGAAGTCAGTTTGTCGGATGAAGACCTTCGCCTTGGCGAAAGAGAACTCATGGGGAAAATTCGTGGGATAGAGGAAACGTATCACCCCGGCTACATGGTCGTGCGAATCCCAGAAGGCCGGCCGACGATCGGGCTTGCTATGGCGCAGCAGGGATTCTGGAAGATTGAGACGCAGATCGGCTTGGTCTCGGAGCGCAAGGATATGGAGGAAGCTTGGAAACGATGCCGGAGGTTCCAGCGCGACATCCATATCGAAATGGCTGCGACGGAAGCGGACTGCGAAGAAATCATCCGGCAAGTGCAGCAGGGGATGTTCGTCACCGATCGGATCGCGCTCGACCCGGCATTCGGCATCCCCGTGGCGAACCTCCGCTATGCGAATTGGATCCGCGACGAATTCGAGCGCGGCACGACGATTTATTTCGTATCCGTTGGGGAGCGGCGCATCGGCTTCAATATGGAAGTCGTAAAGGACAACAGGAAGCACGGGTTGCTCGGCGGCGTTTTCTTGGAAAGCCAGAAGCTCGGCGTTTTTCTCGATGTGGCAGAGACTGAGCGGAATTTGGCTTTGGGAATAGCCGAGGTTCATTTTTCAGTTTCGTCGAATAATTTGGCTGTTTTGAGATTGCATGAGCAATTTGGCTTTCGCGTTGACGATATCGTCGGCATCTACGTGAAACACCTTCGTTTCATGGAGGAAAGCGATGGATAAAATCACGAATTTGGGTGCATACGACATCCAGCAATATCAACAAAATCGGTACCCTGTCTTCTTCGTGGATCGCATTTTAGAAGTTGTGCCAGGAAAATCTGCTAAGGGATACAAAAATTTCACTTACAATGAATGGTTCTTTCCCGCGCATTTTCACAACGAGCCGAATGCACCGGGATTCATCCAGATTGAATGTCTGACACAAGTGTTTTTGATGACGTTTTTGACAATTCCGGAATACAAGGGAATGAAGACAGGTTTCGTTTCTTTAAAGAATGTGCGTTTCTGGAAGAAAATCGTTCCTGGTGATCGTTTGGAGATGGAAGCGGAACTGCAATCGTTCAAACGCGGCTTGGCAAAAGGAAAGATTACTGGTTGCGTAGACGGAGAAATTGCATGTCAAGCGGAAATGGAGATTGCAATTCCGGAAGTCATGAAGGCTTTTCGTCCAAGACAGAGGACAAATCGACAGGAATAAAAGGAGTAACTTTTGGAGCGTGTAGCGGATTATCTCATCAAAGCGTTGCATGATGCTGGCATCGAACATATCTTCATGGTGACAGGACGGGGCAATTTGTTCTTGTCGGATGCAGTGGCAAAAGAAGATGGGCTTTGCGCTGTTCCGACATATCATGAGCAAGGTGCTTCTTATGCCGCGATAGCCTACGCTTTGTCGAAGGGTGGGCTTGGGGCTTGCTTGGTATCGACAGGATGTGCTGCCACAAACGCGATGACAGCGGCCTTGTGTGCATGGCAGGACAATCTCCCAGTCGTATTCATCTCGGGACAGAACATGTTGCGAGAAACGACAGCGTTTACTGGATTGCCTATCCGGACGTATGGATCGCAAGAAACGGATATCCTCCCGATGGTCAGGCCCATCACGAAATATGCGGTGATGTTGCAGCGGCCGGTGGACATAGCATATGAGCTTGAAAAGGCGTTATTTCTTGCGAGGTTTGGACGCCGCGGGCCTGTGTGGATTGATATTCCGCTTGATGTACAGAATATGCGGATCGCTCCGGAAACGCTCGCACGTTTCAAGCCATGTTTTGTGACGTCGCAGGATTCCGTATGGAAACGCGAAGCTGCATGGACAGCTCAGGAATTGAGCCATGCAGAGCGCCCCGTTCTCTTGCTGGGCGGTGGCAGTCGTATTGCGCAATCGGAAGTCATGCAACTGGTTGAGCGCGTCCATATCCCTGTTGTTTTTACACCAGCAGCGGCAGATGTTTATGGCGCAGGACAACCTCTATCCATTGGTGCGGTCAGCAGCTTGGGCGGGAGCCGTGCGGGTAATTTTGCCTTACAGAATGCGGATTATATTTTGGCGATTGGAACGAAGCTCTGCTCACAGATGACAGGAAATGATATGGATTCGTTCGCACGTGCGGCGGATATTACGATTGTGGATATCGATCCTCTCGAGCATACGAAACAAGGAGAGCCGACAGCACGCCATGTGCAGGCAGATGCAGGTACATTTCTGTCTCGCTTGTTAGAGGAGGACCTACAAGAAGTTCGTTTGCTTTGGCGCGAGAAATGTGTGGCATGGAAAGAGACGTTTGCCATTTCGGAAGAAACTTTCGTCAAAGATTCAAAAGCGAAAGATGAAATAGACTTGTATCAGCTGGCAGATGCATTAAGCACGCTTCTCCCAGATGGCGCGACAGTGATTACGGATGCAGGATTTGAGGAACTGATTGTTCCCTCCAGCGTACGCTTTCATGATGGACAACGATGCTTGTTCCCTGCCGCGCAGGGCGCGATGGGGTATGCCATTCCTGCCATCCTTGGTGCTTATTTCGCCGGACGCAAGCATATCGTTTGCGTTGTTGGTGACGGCTCGATTATGATGAATGTACAAGAATTGCAAGCGATTCGTCAGCATGAAATTCCTGCAAAGATTCTTGTTATCAACAATGATATGTATGCTGTAATCCGCAAGCGACAGAAAGATTTGTTCCGTCGTCGTACGATTGGTACAGGCAATGCGGATGGCGTGAGTTCGCCGGATTTCCAGAAAATTGCAAATGCATTCGATTTTCAATATCGGAAAATCGAACGGCTGTCCGAGATGGGCGCGCAGCTGAAAATGCTTTTACAAGAGGATGGCCCTGTTCTTTGCGAGATCCTGTGCACGCAGGAGCAGAAATATTTGCATCAGTCCTATGGGGTGGATGAGAATCGGCATCTCGTCCAGCATCCATTGGAAGATCTTTCGCCGTTCATGGAACGCGAAAAACTGGCGCGGGAAATGCTGATTCCGTTGTGGAAGGGAAAGAAGTAACATGGGAACCTGCGTGTTTCGCGATGGCAAGCGCATCGAAGATTACGGAACGCCGTATGTGGTCGCCGAGGTCAACAGCAGTCACAACGGCAACATGGATACAGCACGACACATGATTGAAGCGGCGGCTGAGTCCGGCGCAGACTGTGTCAAATTTCAGTCGTGGTCGGCGGAAACGCTGTATTCCAAGACGTATTACCAAAACAACCCTTTGGCAAAGCGTTTCGTCAAGAAGTTTTCTCTGTCATCTGAACAGCTGCTGGAACTGTCACATTATGCAAGGGAGCAGGGCATCGCTTTTTCATCGACGCCATATTCGCAGGGAGAGGTCGATTTCCTCGCAGACGTGTGTGAGGTTCCATTCATCAAGATTGCGTCGATGGAACTGGATAATCTGGCGTTTTTGCGTTATATTGGCGCGAAGCAGTTGCCAGTTGTTCTTTCGACAGGCATGGGAACGGTGGAAGAAATCCGATGCGCCGTTCGAACACTCGAGCAGGCAGGCGTATCACAAATGGTGTTGCTCCATTGCGTATCGCTGTATCCGACACCGCTGAATCAAGTAGAATTGCGGAATATCGAAGGGCTGCGTGAGATGTTCTCGAAATATCCGATTGGTTTTTCGGATCACACAACGGAGTTCGCTGCCGCAATAGGAGCCGTGGCGCTTGGCGCAGCGCTCATCGAACGTCATTTGACGCTCGACGGGATTGTCAATAGTTTTGTGTAAATTTTTCAATCGGCCTTGTCGTACTTATGCATCAAGGCCGACATGCGCTCATCCATTTCGAGTTGG
>OMWS01000041.1 GCA_900314825.1 uncultured Veillonellaceae bacterium
CTAAGCGCTAAAGCGCTAAGAGCCTGCTTATCCTCCCTGGGCCTGCCGGCCCTGTCCCTCCTCCAAGGAGGAGGGCTGTCTCTTAACTTAATGACATTGTCCCCAGAGGGGAAGGCTGCTGGAATTGCTACGTTTGCATTCTTTCACTTTTCTCTATTTTACCAAAAAAATTTGCATAAAAAAAGAGCCCCCGCAGAGCGGGAGCTGGATGCATGAAGCATCAAGATATTTATGGGGATCCATAAAGGATAGGAAGCTTTTTGAGAAGTTCGTTCTACAATCAGAACTTGAAGTCGAGACGGCCCCAGAGCGTTTCCGTGTCGCGGCCGGACTCGATGCCTTCGCCGTTGAAGTACTTCGCCGTGGCGACGACGTTCTTGAACGGCGTGTAGTCTGCGCCGATCTCCCAGCCTTTTGCACCGACGGTCTGCGCATCCTGCGTGCCGAAGATGGAAGCGAACGTGCCGAGGTAACGGTAGCCGGCGTAAGCGCCCCACGTGCCCTTGTTCGCGGCCTGCGCGCCTTTGTAGTTGTAGAGAGCCTGCCAGCTCTTGTCGAGCGTGTCAGCTTCCGTGTTCTGCGCATAGGCAGCGGAGAGCTTGCTCGTGCCGTCGAAGTTGTAAGCGGCGTTGACCGACCAGATGTTGGCCGTGTCTTCGTTGTTCGCGCCGTTCGTGTAGGCAACACCGTCGCCCGTCGTCTTCGCGCCGTTGACCTTCGTGTCGTAGAGGCCCTTGAACGCATCGCTGTTCACATGATAGTAGGCAGCGCCACCGGAGAGCTTGCTCTTCGCGGCGTTCGCATACTGGAGAGTGATGCCCTGGATGCTGGCCGTGTCATCGCCGTTCGTGCTCTTCCAAGCTTTCGTCGCGCTGTCAAAGTTCTTGACGGCTTTGGAATCGGAGAGGTCGATGCGGCCGCCGTAGAGGCTCGCTTTGAGATCGCTGCCGACCGTGACTTTCGCGCCGCTCATCTCGTTATCCCAGACGAGGCCTTGCTCCGGCGTGTAGAAGCCGAACTTGCCGAGCTGGACCTGGAAGTTCTTGTAGTCGCCCTGTGCATACGCGCGCTGGAGCTTGACGTCGCCGTCATTGCCCGCGTCCGTGGCCATATCCGTCTTCGCATCGAGGCGGGCTTTCACGGACCAGTGATCGTTGACTTCGGCCGTCGGCTCGAGACGGAACAGGAGCTCGTCGTTGTTCGCTTTGTCCTTGCTGTCATTGTCCGTGTTTTCGATGCGGCGGCTGGAGTACGTGTAACGCGCTTCGCCGTTCCACTTCACCATGTCGGCATGCTTCTCGAGGTTCGAGACGCGGACGCCGAGGTTGTTCAGCTCGTCAGCGAACTCGGCAGCGAGCTTGTCGATCATGGCCTTGTCGGCAGCGGAGACATCCGTCTTCGCCATGGCTTTCGCGACCATCTGCGCCATCTCGTAGCGCGTGATGCTCTTGTCGCCCTGGAACGTCGTGTCGCCGTAGCCTTCGATGACGCCGTCAGCCGCGAGCTGCGTGACCGCATCATACGCCCAATGGTCCGCCGGGACATCGGAGAACGGGTTCGCTGCTGCGAACGTCGTGGAAGCAGCGCCGACGACGAGCGCCGTCGTGAGTGCGGAGATCAAAGTTTTTTTCATGATGTTTTCCTCCTTCGGAATACACAGGAACTGGATGCCGGAGGATTTTGGCAACCGTTCCGCAAGCGCGTTCCGAAGTGTCCATGTTTCCTTGCGGCTGCTTCGCTTCGCGGCTCCCTTGTCCTCTTGACGGTTCTTAGGATAACACTTTGCTTGCACGTTGTCAATTAGTAATTTGCAGTCTGACGGTTAACTTTTTGTAAAGTGAAACTTTGCATCCCGCAAAAATTTCGTGGAAAGCATCTGGAAGCGTTTTGCGGAACACGATACGCTTTCTAACTTGCAACTTGTCAACTCCTATACTATACTAGGGTCATGGGGACGCGCTCGAAACGTCCCGGATTCCACCAGAGAAACGAGGTCGTCGCTATGACATTCCAACGCGCGCGCAAGAAGGAGCAAGTCGAGGTCCGCCGGCAGGAGATCCTCGCCGCCGCCGAGCGGCTGTTCAACGAGGGCGGGCTCGAAGACGTGACGTTCAGCCGCATCGCGAAGGATGTCTCGTTCACGCGCCAGACGATCTACACCTATTTCCAGACTCGCGAGGAAGTGCTCTTGGCGCTCCTCGGCGCGAAGCTCGAAGAATTCTACGCGTCGCTGCACCAGATGTTCCCCGAGGGGCGGCTTCTCTCGCGCAAGGAATTCTGCCAGCGCGTCGCGCGCCATTTCATCGCGCACAAGGAGACGCTGCGCCTCTTCGCGCTGCGTCATACGGTCTTAGAAGAAAACGTGCGTTACGAAAACCTCGTGGCCTTCAACCGCACGATGCTCGAGGTCTTCCCGACGGTCAAAAATATTTTGCGCCGCCAATGCCCGAGCACGGACGATGCGACGTTCGACACGTTCACGTTCACGATGATCTCGTACTTCGCGAGCATCTACCCGATCCTCGAGCCGCATCCGAATCAGCTCAAGGCGATCTTCGAAGCCGTCGGCTCCGAAGTCACGATGACGCCACAGGAATGCCTCGAAGCCTCCATCGGCCTCATGGCAGCGGCGCTGAAGTTCAAAAAAGAAGATTGAGCCCTATTTTCGTTTGCCGCCCGCTTTTCCATTCTAGGAGGCTTCTCCATGCCGAAATTCTTTCGCAATTGCCTGATAACATTATCTCTTTCCCTCCTCCCCGCAACAACGTTCGCCGCCCCCGTTGCTCTCCACTTCCAAGACGCGGAGATCGCGGACGCGTTGCAGACGATCGCGCGGTTCGGCGGCTATGGCATTGTGATCGACGGCGAGACATCGGGGCGCGTGACGATCGATGCTGAGGCCGAACCGTCGGAGCTTTTGCCGCGACTCGCGAAAATGTATGGCCTCACGGCGACGCTGCGGGATGGGACCTTTT
This sequence comes from uncultured Veillonellaceae bacterium, assembly GCA_900314825.1. Taxonomy (GTDB): domain Bacteria; phylum Bacillota; class Negativicutes; order Selenomonadales; family Selenomonadaceae; genus Selenomonas_C. The sequence goes on from OMWS01000041.1 coordinate 2,976, forward strand.
TCGTCTCGTCCGCGTCGCACGCGCGCGACGTGCGCGAGGCGTACGTGTTCCCCGTCCACTACAGTGCGCCGGAAGATTTGCTTCCGGCGCTAAATTTAACCCTAAAGAAAGAAGGAAATCGGGACGGCACGGCGAATAATGATAACGATATAAAAGAAACTGCGAAGCGCTCTGGGACTTCGCAAGCAAATTCTTTTTCCTCTGGGGACGATGACGCTGACCGAAAGGCCCGCGCACGGCAGGACCTCTCGCGTGCGGACGACGACGACATCCGCGTGACGGTCGGCACGGACGGTCAGTCCGTCGTGCTCTACGGCACGCCGGCGGAGCGCGACCTATGCGAGCGCCTGCTGCAGGAGCTCGACGTCCCCGCGCAGCAAGTCGCGCTCGAAGCGAAAGTCGTGTCGCTCACGAACGAAGCCTCGCGCGAGCTCGGCGTCACATGGGACTGGTCCGGCGCTCCGCAATCGCCGCAGACGCAGGACACGTACGAGTCGCACCGCCGCAGCTACATCGGCCCCGACGGCAAGGCCGTGACCGTCTACGAAGACGTGCCGAAGACCGAGATCACGCGAAGCTACGAAGGCCACGACTACATCCCGGGCATCGTGCAATTCGGCCGCGGCCCCGAGGGGCATCCATTCGAGTGGTACTACGAGGCGCATCTCCACGCGCTTGAAACGGCCGGCAAGGCGAAGCTCCTCTCGCGTCCGAATGTCACGACGCTCGTCGGCCGCGAGGCCGTCATCAACATCGGCAGCCAGGTGCCCGTGCCCGAAGTGGAGACGACGGCGCGCTCCACGACGACGTCGTTCAAGTACCACGACGCCGGCATCATCCTGCGCTGCAAGCCGTTCGTGAGCGCGGACGGCGACATCACGGCCACCGTCCACACGGAAGTCAGCGCGCCCGCCTACGTCGCCGACCTCAAAGCCTACCGCTTCCAGAAGCGCAGCGCCGACACGACCGTGCGCCTCCGGGACGGCGAGACGATGGTCATCGGCGGCCTCATGGGCAGCGAAGAAACGAAGACCTTGCGGAAAATCCCTGGGCTCGGCGACCTGCCGCTCCTCGGGGCCCTGTTCCGCATGTCGCAAAAAACGAAACAGACCTCGGAAATCGTGATTTTTTTGACGGCGCATATCCTTAAGCAGTGAGCCGCCCGCTCCTGATTTACGAACGAATGGAAGGGAGAGATTTTCCCATGGCAATCAAAATCCTCATCGCCGACGACCACGCCCTCCTGCGGCAGGGCATCAAACGCGTGCTGAACTTCGAAGACGACCTCGAAGTCGTCGGCGAAGCCGAAGACGGGCAGGAGACGCTCGCGCGCACGCTCGTCTTGCAGCCGGACATCCTGCTCCTCGACCTCAACATGCCGGGCCTCTCCGGCCTCGAAGTCACGAAGCAGCTCCAGGCCGCGAAGTGCAAGACGAAGATCATCGCGCTCACGATCCACGACAGCGACAACTACGTGCTCGAGATGCTGAAGAACGGCGCGCTCGGCTATCTTTTGAAAGACGTCGAGCCCAGCGTGCTCATCAAGGCCATCCACGTCGTGAACGACGGCAACACGTTCGTCTATCCGAAGCTCGCGGAGCGCCTCTTCGGCGGGGTCGGCGAGGACGAAGACCTCACGGAGAAAGCGCGCGAGATGTGGCGCGAGAGCCGCTCCGAACGCCTGACGTCGCGCGAAATGGACGTGCTCGAATGCATCGCGAAAGGCTTCTCGAACCAAGACATCGCCCAAGCGCTCTGCGTCAGCGAGAAGACGGTCAAGAACCACCTCACGAACATCTTCCGCAAGCTGAACGTCAACGACCGCACGCAAGCGCTCGTCTACGTGCTGAAGCACAAGATCATCTCGCTGGAATAAAAATTTTTTCGGCCTTGCGAAAAAAATGCTTGCATTTTCGTTCCCGCCGCAGTATAATAGTTTTCGTTGACGGGGACGTAGCTCAGCTGGGAGAGCACCAGGTTCGCAATCTGGGGGTCGAGGGTTCAATCCCCTTCGTCTCCACCATCTTTGGAACAGCAAGCCGCTGCACGGAAGTGCGGCGGCTTTTTCGTGTGCTAAAATCGCATCTCTTCGGAATTATTCGTATTGTGTCAAACATTTGTTCTATTTCGTCGTATATATGCTTTATTTTTCCTCTTGTTAGATTTATAATAAAGCTAGTATTTTCCATTACTGAAAAAAGGGGTTGTTTATGGTGTGCCATCTTCCATGTCGCACAGCAATATCGCCAACAGCCAACAAAAGGAGATGTTGCAAATGAAGCCGCTCGGAAAAGCAATCATGGCTTGCGCTTTGGGCATCGGCATTGCCTTGAGCGCAAGCAATTTCACGCCCGGCACAGCAGAAGCGTATTACGCTGATACGACGTCCGCTGTTTCCAAAGGTTCGGATGGGACATGGCACTATGCGGCCATCAACGTCGTGGACGATGACAGCACCGTAACGCTCAAAGCATGGAAAAGCAGTGCCGGCGAAGAACGCGTCAATTATGTAAAAACGACGGCGAACAACGGATTTGCGACGCCCGCAGGATTGACCGTCGGCATGAGCAAATCGACGATGCAGGGCCTTTATGGCGTGGAAGATCCGTATTACGACAAAAAGACAGGATATACCGAATATATGTATCCACACATGGGCTCTGGTGCAGGTGCAGGGATGCGTATTCTGGTAGATGATGACAATACGATTCGGAGCATCGAAGTGCTCGATTGATATGTATTCCGAAGGAAGTGATCTCTATGCACCGCATACAACGGATACTCTTGCTCGCCTGCTTTGTCGTTCTGCTCTCACAAGCAGCTGTAACCGCTGCGCCGATGAATGTTTCCGACATGGGCATTAGTCGTTTCACCTATGCTGTCGATCAGCTTGGCTCACAGCAAGGCATTCAGACGCATTTCGCAAATTATATGCGCCTTACGCCATCCGGCGATAAAATCGGTCCGTACGATGTTTATCCGCTGGATTATAGCGACGGCAGTCATCGCGTTTTGATTCTCTACCTCACGCACGACGCCAGCTACATCGAACGCATTTCCGTTCTTTGGCCGGTTGACGACGAAACGTCCATGAATAACGCAGGCGACCTCGTCGACCTCATGCTCGGTATCATCGGACTCACGAAAGCCGAAGGTGACGCGCTTGCCTCGCAAGGCAACGATGCTAGCGTCTGGTGCACGTCTGCAAACCGCCGCATCCATCTCCATCTGTCGAAGTCAGACGAAGTTTATGATGCGACAATTACATCTGAAGATTCTTGATGATAACGAGGAGGCTTTCCATCATGAAAAAGTTTTTCTGCGGGTTTCTGATGATGCTGACAATGCTTCTTGTGAGCGCTCCCGCCAGTCTGTGCTCGGCGGCTGATGTCTGGGTCGCTCATTGGAACTCGGAAAATATCGACATTTATGTCATCGATGACACACTGCGTTATGACAGCAGCCAGCCCGGCCACTATTTCTTCGTCGATGCCAAGGAAGTGCGCAATGGGTATCTGTTGCGCACCGTGCGGTGGGAGTACAGCAAGTTCCGCAATGATGCGTGGCGTTACCAGACCGATACAATGCGCGGCAATCATACGACTGTCGCGATTCCGCGTGATGGCATCTTCGAATATTGCATGGGACAATTGGGATGGAGTTACTACATCGAAAACTCTAGGTACTATTGATGATTCTGCCCCTGGGAATGTCGCTGACAAAATGTGATTACCGAAGGGAAACGACACATATGAAAAAACATTGGATTGCCACCATTTTTCTCTTCGTCGCTTGCACCATCCTGCTTGCTGGCTGCGGTGATCCCAAAAAGAATGCACGGCAAGACCTCGCAAAAATGAACGTCGAATACACGGTGGATGCATTCAATGCCGCCATCGAAAACAAAGACGATCAGGTCACGAAACTATTCCTCCAATCGGGATTCGACGTAAGCCTCAAGGACGATAACGGCAAGACGCCACTCATGGCCGCCGCATCCGTCAGCAACATGGACGTGTTGAACAGCATCATTCAAGCAGATGCTGATCGCGAAAAAGACGTGGATAATGCAAAACACGCACCGCTCGCCTACGCCATCCAGAAAAAGCAAGGCGAGGCCGTCCAAGCACTCAAAGACGGCTCGGATTGGTCGCTCATCGACAGCGACGGAAACACACTCTTGCATCTCGCGGCACTCGCTGGGGATGCCGACATCCTTACGGAAACTTTGCAACACGATATTGACATCAATGCGCGCAACCAGCGCGGCGAAACAGCGCTTTTCCTTGCGGCAAAGAACGGTGATGCCGCAGCCGTGAACGCCTTGCTGGAAAAGAATGCCGACAAGGCCATCGCAGCAAACGACGGCCAGACGCCTGCCAAGGCCGCGCAAGCCGCCAACCACCCAGATGTTGCCAAGCTCGTCGCCCTTCCCGAACCCAAGCCAGCGGCAAAGCCAAGCGGATGGCAGTACATTTGTACGGTCAAAGCTTATGACTATGCGGTTGACCTCACATCTATCCACGTAACAATAAATCAGCAGAACGGTCGGGAACGCTTCGTCGAATACTGGGTCAAGATCAAGAGCACAAACAAAACATCTGGTGCTTCCAGAACTCGCGATCTCATATTCTCTGTCCATTCTGGGAAAGGATATAGTTGCTCGTACGCCTATGATGCGCCCGGCGGTCTGAAGCCATTCGATCCGTACACCGCATATGAATACAACCGCGAAGCCGTCACGGCATTCAACGTCACTTGGGAATATCTCTTCCACGAAAAATTCTGACAAGAGCTTCCCCTGCTATTCAAAAGCAGGCCCGGACCGCACTGCGACCTGTTCTAGTCGAACCATCTGTCTTTCCCGAAAATCTCATAGATCAAAACTTGCGCGGTACTTTGGGGTTACGATAGCCGCCCTTCGTCTCTTATGATATAGCTAGTATCATTCCATCTGCAGAAAGGAGCTCAAACATGAAACAGAAATCTTGCCTTTGGGCGATGGTCATCGGCGCATTCCTCTGCGCTTTCAGCTTCCTGATGCCGCCCGCCGCAGCACAGGAAACGGGATTCCTCTCCACGGAGAAAGCGACCTTCCTCTATGGGAGCACGAAAACGTTGCGCATGAACTATGAGGGCGAGACCGTACGGTTCACCTTGCTTCCCAGTGGCGTGCTCCAGCTTTCCGACAGCAGCGGCTACACAAATTACCTTTCGTTCACGAGCTTCAGCGGCTCCAACACCGGAATCGGATACGCCGTCCGTCCAATCTATACGGTGTTCCCCAGCATGACATTCATTGAAATCAATGCAAACCAAGGGGCGCACGCAATGAACTGCGGCTATTGGATTGTCGGCAAGCGCGACGGGCAATGGGTGACCTATATTTCCTTGAACAATCTTGCTTCCATGGGGTATACGACAAACCAATGGCATCAAATCACAACAGCAGCCAACGAGGATGCCACCGGACGCTTCCTGCTGACAAGTTCGCACGAATACATGCCGCCGGGAGCGCAGTTCGGCTATCAGAAGAAACGCGCCGTCGATTTGCGGCTTCAGCTGTTCTGGGATCAAAATGCGAGATGGTTCGGGATGCGGCGCATCTAATGCCTCATGTCACCATTCAAAGTAATTTCATAAACAAAGAAGGACACAAACTACGCGCTTGCCGTTTGGCAGGCACTTGATGTGTCCTTCTTTGTCCTTCAAAAAACTTTTTGCCGTTAAAATCACCGGAACACGTGGAACAACGAAACACCGTCCACTTCACAAATGAAATTCCTTCAGAAGCTTTCTTAGTAACGAATCATCGCTTCCGGCGCGAAAGAATTCATCATCGCGTCCTACTTCATGAAGCTTCAAAAAGAGTTGAACCGCACGTCCCTCGCCTTTTCTTCGGCCTTGCGCTTCCGCATCCATCATCGCCGATTGGGCATCCATGATCGTCATCTTACGGTCGAAATAGGCTTTGCGCGCTGCCAAAACCTCGTTGCCTGTCATCCAAGGAGTTTCTTCCCAACTCATTTCTTCTTCTCCAGTCGAAATCCTCGATAAGAATCTTGCGGGATGTTGCGTGCTTCCTGCATGGCTGCTTTGGTTTCCGCGTTGTAACGCGGCTGCCGAACCTCGAACGGCAAGCCGCGATGCAGGAGCGACTGACGGAGAAACAGATTGATGGCCGTCGTCATGTCGAGGCCAAGCGAACGGAAGAGTTCTTGCGATTCCTTCTTGATTTCCGGGTCCATCCGGATTGTCATACTCGTTGCCATGAGAATCATCTCCTTGCTCAAATTATAGCATATAGATATCTAACATCAATACATTGGATGTGCGATTGAACTCGACTAGACAATATGGCAACCCCCCCAAGGGCGATTCTCTTTTGGTAGATACAATGTTGACATTGCAAATGATTCAGCAATATAATTGTATCGAGGTGATAAATATGGCAACCCTGACAACGAACTTGAACATCCGCTTGAACAAGGATGTCAAAGACCAGTCCGAAGCCATTTTCTCCGAGCTCGGCATGAACATGACGACGGCCATCAACCTGTTCCTGCGCACTAGCATCCGCGAGCACGGCATCCCCTTCCCGCTGAAACTGGATGTCCCGAATGCGGAAACGGCAGCGGCCATCGAAGAAGGCTGGCGCATTGCGCATGACCCGAACGCCGAGACGTATCACAGCATCGAAGAACTCCGGAAGGCTTTGGACGCATGAAGTACAAGGTTCGCATGACGGCCCGCTTCAAGCGGGACTACAAACTCGCCAAGAGGCAGCACAAGGATGTGGATACGCTCTTTGACATCGTCGATCAGCTTGCAAACGGTGAAGTTTTGGACGAGAAATATCACGATCATCCGCTGGTCGGGGGAAAGTACAAAGGCACCAGAGAATGCCACATCGAACCTGATTGGCTGCTTGTGTATCAGATCATTGACGACATCCTCGTTCTTTCCCTCAACAGGCTCGGCTCGCACTCCGACCTATTTTAGTCGAACCATCTGTCCGTCCCGAAAATCTCATCGTCATCCCCCAAGCAATCCATTTGTGGATTACGATGGTCGTCCTTCGTCTCCACCATCTTTGACACAGCAGGCCGCTGCACGGAAGTGCGGTGGCTTTTTCGTGCCGTTTCGGGCAACAAAAACAGCGCAACATCGGCGAAATTCGCAGGTGTTGCGCCGTTTTGTTTATATCGTTTCAAGGTCGATCCGTTTCTTAAATCCCCGCCACGTCCAGAAGAAGGCAATGGCGAGGGGGATGCAGCTGCCGAGCCAGGCCATGGGGTTCGCAAGGCAGGCGCCGAGGTAGCCGAGCCAGCCGACGAGGCCGAAGGCGGCCGCCGTGCGCATGACGAGCTCCATGATGCCGGCGATCGTCGGCACGACGCTCTGGCCGAGGCCCTGCAGCGTGCTGCGGAAGATGAAGAGGAGCGACAGCACCCAGTACATCGCGCCATTGACGAGCAGATACTCATGACCATAGGCGATGACGTCCGCCGCGCCCTCGGCGTCGCCGACGAAGAGCCGCAGCATCGCGGGACTGAAGAAGATGAGCGCCGCGCCCACGACGACGGAGAAGGCGAGCGACATGTACGAGCACTTCTTCACGCCCTCGCCGATGCGGTGGAATTTTTGCGCGCCGTAGTTTTGCGCGGCATAGGCGGCCATGGCGATGCCGAACGACATCATGGGCATCATGGCGATGGACTCGATCTTCTGCGCGGCAGCGTACGACGCGACGGCGACGGGACCGAGCGTATTGAGCGCAGCCTGCAGCACGACGGCGCCGATGGCGATGATGCTCGACTGGAAGCCCATCGGGAGTGCGAGGCGCAGATGCTCCCAGTAGAGATGGCGGTCGGGCCGCCAGTCCGCGGCGTGCGTGTGGAGCGCGGGGACGCGGCGCCGGATATGGACATACGTCAGCACTGTGCCGACGACCTGCGACGCGACCGTCGCGAGCGCTGCGCCCGGGATGCCCCAATCGAGCACGCCGACGGCGAGCGGCTCGAGGATCATGTTGATCGTGAGGCCCGTCGCCATGATGATCGTCGGCGTGCGGCTGTCGCCGAGCGCACGCAGGAGATTGGACTGCGTCTGCAACAGCACGAAGATCGGGATGCTGAGATAAATGATGCTGATGAAGGAATACGCGCCGTCGATGATCTCGGCGGGCGTCTGCATCCAAATCAAAAGCTGGCGGCAGATGGAAACGGAAAAGGCGGTCATGGCAAGGCCAACGGCGACCGACAGCACGATACAGGCCGCACAGCTCCGCCGCACGCCCGCCGCATCGCCCGCGCCGAAGCGCTGGCCGGTGTAGATCGTGAGGCCGCCCGAAACCCCCATGATGAAGCCGAGGACGAGGAACATGAGCGCGCCCGTGCAGCCGACGGCCGCGAGCGCCTCGACGCCGAGGAAGCGCCCGACGATCAGCGTGTCGACGAACGCGTAAAGCTGCTGGAAGATGTTGCCGGCGATGAGCGGCAGCGTGAAAAAGAAGATGAGCCGTGCAGGCTCACCAACGGTCAAATCTTTTGTCATAGTATTTCACTCGATATATTTTGTCACGAGCGTGCGCAGCGTCTCCTGCAAAACCGTTACATTATTTAATAAAGCTTCCGTCTGTGGGCGCAACTTCGTGTAATGGAACACGGGATGATGCGTGACCTGGTAGTCCGCCGGATACGGCGTCACGGTCACGCCTTGCTTCTCGAAATTCAGCACGGCGCGCTTCATGTGGAACGCGCTCGTCACGAGGATTGGATGCGTGAGGCCTTGCTCCTTGAGGATTTCCGTCGAAAAGCGTGCATTCTGCGTCGTGTTGATGCTTTTCGTCTCCGCGAAAATCTGGTCGTCCGGCACGCCGAGCGACAAGAGGATGCGTCGCGCGATCTTCGCCTCCGCGCCCGTGTCCTCGTAGACCTGCCCGCCCGAAAGGAGAATCGGTACGCCGAGCTCGCGCTGCAAACGCACCGCGGTCAGCAATCGGTTCGCCGGGCTCGAGCAGAGCGCGCCCGTGCCGTCGACGTCCGGCGAGTCCGGCATCGCGCCGCCGCCGAGCATGATGATGACGTCGCCCGAGGGCTCCTCCGGCGGCTCGTACGCCGACTCCAGCCAGCCCATCGTCTTTTCCGCGACAAAGCCCGTGCACAAGAGGTAGAAGACGAACGTCAGCCCCGCGAGCAGCGCAGCCGCGCGCCGCTCCCCGCGCCGCTTCCACAAATACCAAGCGAGCACGAAGAGCGCGACGATGAAGCAGCCCGGCGGCAGCACCCAGCTCGCGCCGAATTTCAGAAAGTAAACCATTGGTAATGACTCCTAGAAAAGAAACGCCTCATCCTCTCCGACCCCCTTCGGGGGCCACCTCCCCCAAGGTGGGAGGCACAGGTTGGCGGGCACAAAAGAAAATGCGCAGATTCAAAGAGGAATCTCCGCAATTTTATCGAAATAAACGTTATGAGCTATTGTAGCAGACTTCCCTGAAAAAGGAAAGAACGCATGCAACTGTTATGAAGGAGAGATTTTTTATGGCATTCATCGAACCGAATCCGACGCAGGCGACGGAAAAAGCCGGAGGCCGTGGCACGATCACGATCGTCAAGCTCCTGACGGAAAAAGAGCTCGACGGCAAGTGCGACATGTACGCGAAAGTCATCATCCCGCCGCTGTGCTCCATCGGCGTCCACGAGCATCACGGCAACACGGAGACGTATCACATCCTCTCCGGCACGGCGCTCTACAATGACAACGGCAAGGAGGTCACGCTCCACGCCGGCGCGACGACGTTCTGCCCCGACGGCGAGAAGCACGGCATCGAAAACGCCTCGAAGACGGAAGACCTCGTGTTCATGGCGCTGATCATCAAAAAATAAAACTGTTGCAAGCATCACATTTCAAGCCTCCCCCTTTGGGGGAGGTGCCCCGAAGGGGCGGAGAGGGTAGCGCAGTTGCAAGATTCTCTTACCTGACGAAAGGATGGAGAATCCCAAACAGCGCTACCCTCTCAGTCGCCCTAACGGGCGCCAGCTCCCCCAGAGGGGGAGCCGTTTGATGCGAGCAACAGTTCTTTTTTATCGATTATGCCATGCGTGCCCGCCGCTTTTCCCGGCAGCCCGGGCACAGGCCGTAGAGGTAGATCTGCCGGTCCGTGATGTCGTAGCCCGTCGAAGCCGCCGCCTGGCGGAGGAGCATGACATCGTTCAGCACCGGCACGTCGTCGACGCGGCCGCAGCTCGTGCAGCGGACGTGCGGATGGTTCTCCGTGTTCGCGTCGTAGCGGAACGAATCCTCGCCGACGTTCAGCTCCTGCGCGAGGCCGACCGTGCAGAGGATGCCGAGCGTCTTGTAGACCGTCGCGAGGCTCATCGTCGGATAGTGCGGCACGAGCTTCTTGTAGAGCATGTCCGCATTCGGGTGCGCTGTCGTTGTCGCGAGCGCGTCGTAGACGGCGAGGCGCTGCGGCGTCGCCTTGTAGCCCTTCGCGCGCAAGGCTTCCGAGACTTCCGTGGGCGAAAGCATGATGTTCCCTCTTTTCCCTACAACGAATAACAATTCTCTTTTGATAAAAGTATACGGAAAAGAATCGTTGCTGTCAAGACGTTCGAACGAACATCGGTACGATTTGCAGACAAAAAAGACGGCTGCACGATGCAACCGTCTCGAAAATTCTTATGGTGCTCACTGAGGGACTCGAACCCCCGACCCCCTCCATGTGACGGAGATGCTCTACCAACTGAGCTAAGTGAGCTTGTCAACGAAAAGTATTATACTACAAAGCGACGGAAAAATCTACACTTTTTTCGTACGCCGCGCAAAAATTTTCTCATCGTGAAAAAGAACGGCGGCGCGCGCACGTTCTTCATGTTCCGTTTGCGGCGGCGGCGATTTTATCCTATACTACGAAGAGAATGTTCTATCAGCGAAAGGAAGCAGAGTCATGAAAGACCTTCTCGACGTCCACATGCACACGATCGCGAGCGGCCATGCGTACAGCACGGTGCGCGAGATGATTACGATGGCGAAAGCGCGCGGCCTCGCGCTCGTCGGCCTCAGCGAGCACGGGCCCGCGATGGAGGGGACGTGCGACCCGATTTATTTCTGCAATTTCAAAGTCATCAAGGCGCAGGACTGGGGCATCGATGTCGTCATGGGCGTCGAGCTCAACGTCATCGACTACGCCGGCTCGACGGATCTCTCGGCGCAGCTGCTCGCGCGCCTCGACTACGCCATCGCGAGCCTGCACGACATCGTCATCGATCCCGGCTCGGTCGAGCAGAATACGAATGCGCTCATCGGCGCGATGCGCAATCCCCGCGTGAACATCATCGGCCATCCGGACAATCCGCACTATCCCGTCGATTTCGACGCGCTCGCAAAAGCGGCGAAAGAGCAGCACGTCTTGCTCGAGATCAACAACAGCTCGTACAAGCCGAACGCCAGCCGCCCGGGCTCGTGGGACTGCGGCGTGCAGCTCCTCGCCGCGTGCAAAAAATATGGCACCGAAGTCATCTGCGGCAGCGACGCCCATATCGACGGCGACGTCGGCACGCACGCGTACAGCTGGAAGCTCATCGAGGCGTGCGGTTTTCCGGAAGAGCTCGTCGTCAATACGAGCGTGGAACGGTTCCGTTCGTATATGGATGCCAAGAAATAGCCTACATGCCATCGACCATGCGCAAGCACACCGACAGAGGAACAAGGGAGGTTTGCTCCGTGGGAATCTATCTCAATCCTGGTGCCGATAAATTTCGCGAAGCCTTGCGATCGGAAATCTATGTGGACAAGACAGGCATGATTGCGACGCTCAACCGTTTTCTCGGCACGAGTCAGAAATACGTCTGCGTCAGCCGCCCGCGCCGCTTCGGCAAAACGATGGCTGCGGACATGGTCGCGGCATATTATGACCGTACGGTCGATGGCGCAACGCTCTTTCACGGACGCGCCATCGAACACGCTGCGACGTTCGACCGCTGTCGCAATTGCTATGATGTGCTGCATGTGAATATGCAGGAATGTTTGAGCGGCAGTTCGTCGATGGACGCGCTGCTCTCTTTTTTGAAAAACGATCTCCTCGAAGACCTCGCGGCCGCCTATCCCGACGTCTCCGTGCGCCCGGAGCGCAGTCTTCCCTATCATTTGCAACGCGTCTACCAGCATACGCGCCGCCCGTTCGTCATCGTCATCGACGAATGGGATTCCATTTTCCGCGAATACCGTGAGCGCAAAGCCGATCAGGAGCGTTATCTCGATTTTTTGCGCGACTGGCTGAAGGACAAAAGCTATATCGCGCTTTGCTACATGACGGGCATCTTGCCCATCAAAAAATACGGTACGCATTCGGCGCTCAATATGTTTGACGAATACGCGATGACAGGCCCTGGGCCGCTCGCCGCCTACGTCGGCTTCACGTCTGCAGAAGTGCAAGCGCTCTGCGCACACTATGCGATGGATTTCGCAGCCGCACAACAATGGTATGACGGTTACGCGTTTCCCTCCGTCGGCGAGATCTACAACCCCCGCTCCGTCGTCGCCGCCATGCTGCGGCACACATTCGGCGCGTACTGGAACCAGACCGAGACCTTCGAGGCGCTCAAAATTTACATCGACCTCAACTTGGACGGCCTGCGCGATGCTGTCATCCGCCTCATGGCTGGCGAGCGGCAGCCGATCGAAATCGGCACGTTCAGCAATGACATGACAACATTCCACACACGCGACGACGTGCTCACGCTGCTCATCCATCTCGGCTACCTCGCCTATGATGTGGAACATGCGGCAGCTTATATCCCGAACAAAGAGCTCATGATCGAATTCGCCAACGCAACGAGCGCCGGTGGCTGGGACGAGGTCACACGCGCCATCCAAGGTTCGAAAGCACTTCTCGAAGCAACCTGGCGCATGGACGCAGATGCCGTCGCTGCTGGCATCGCCGCTGCACATATGGAAACGAGCCATCTCACGTATAACGATGAAAACGCTCTGGCCTATACGATTTCGCTCGCATATTATGCAGCACGAGAAATGTATACCTTCTTGCGCGAACTGCCAACCGGCAAAGGATTCGCCGACCTCGTCTTTCTCCCACGGCCGAATCGTCCGGAGATCCCGGCACTCCTCGTCGAACTCAAATGGAACCAGGATGCGCGCACCGCCATCAAGCAAATTCACGAAAAAAAATATCCCGCCGTACTGAAAGATTACGGCGGAAAGCTATTGCTCATTGGTATCAGCTATGATCGAAAAACAAAAAAACACATGTGCGAAATCACGCGCATCTGAACATTATTGAGGCGCGATGTCCGGCAGCTGCCAGTCGATCGGCGCCATGCCGCAGCTCTTCAGAAAATCATTGACGCGGGAGAACGGATGGCTGCCGAAGAAGCCACGATTGGCCGAGAGCGGGCTCGGATGTGGGGACTCGACGATGTAGTGCCTAGGATTCGTGATCATCGCTTTTTTCCTCCTCGCCGGCGTCCCCCAGAGGATGAAGGCCATCGGCTGCTCGCGCTCGTTCAGGAGCTCGATGATGCGGTCGGTGAACTGCTCCCAGCCTTGGTTGTGATGGGAGAACGCCTGATGCTCGCGCACGGTGAGCACGGTGTTCAGCAGCAGCACGCCCTGGTCGGCCCACGGCTTCAGGCAGCCGTTGTTCGGGATGCGGCAGCCGAGGTCGTCGTGGAGCTCCTGGAAAATATTTTGCAGGCTCGGCGGCGGCTGCACGCCCGGCAGCACGGAAAACGACAGCCCGTGCGCCTGCCCCGGGCCATGATACGGGTCCTGCCCGAGGATGACGACCTTCGTCGCCGCATAGCTCGTGTAGTGGAGCGCATTGAAGATCGCGAACATATCAGGATACACGCGCGTCGTGCGGTATTCGTGGATGAGGAATTGGCGGAGCTTCTTGTAGTAGGGCTTTTCGAGCTCCGGCGTCAGGAGCGGCGCCCAGTCGTTGTGAAAGATTTCCATGAGATTCCTTTCTTTCTAGGATACAAAGATTTTTGATTTGTTGATGAACGTGACATATACAGCAGCCTTCCCCTCAGGGGAAGGGGGACCGCGAAGCGGTGGAAAGGGTACTCGGGTACGATAGCTAAACAAAAACAAGAAACTTTCGAGGCATCAAGTCGTCTGAGCTCAAACGCGATGCTTTGAAAACTTCGCTGTAGTTGGAACAAATCGCACCCTTGTACCCTCTCAGTCGCGCTACGCGCGCCAGCTCTACCTGAAGGATAAAGCGACCGCATAGGCGCTAAAGCGCCTTGCGTCTGCTTTTCCCAGAGGGAGAGCCTGCTGTAAGCGTTACACTCGGTAACAGATATCTTTTCGAAGATATTCAACAAACACCACGCCCGACGTTTCTGCCGGGCGTTTTTTGATGCAACAAAATCCGTCGAGCGCGGGGAAAAACGTGTCGGCTGCGGGCGTGGCGTCGACTTCGGTCAAGAGCACGCGGCGCGTGTAGGGGAGGAGCTGGCGGTAGAGCGTGCCGCCGCCGATGACCCAGAAGGGGCGGCCGGGCTGATTGTTCCAAAGTTGTTCAAGGAATTCAGAGAGCCCGTCTCCAGCCCTCAAGCCTCCCCCCTTGGGGGAGGTGCCCCGAAGGGGCGGAGAGGGTAACGCAGTTTCAGCCATCGATAGCCTTTCGGAAGGATCTCGAACTTCAAACGCCGCTACCCTCTCAGTCTCGCTTGCGCTCGACAGCTCCCCCAGAGGGGGAGCCTTGAAATTCGTCTGCGCATTCCATATCGTTCTCGACAGCACAATGTTCAGTCGTCCAACGAGCGTATGCGGCAAGCTTTCCCACGTCTTCCTTCCCATGATGACGACGCTGCCGTCCGTCTTCGTCTGCTTCTTAAAAAACTCCATGTCCTCCGGGATGTGGAACAGCAGCCGCCCGTCCTTGCCGATGCCGCGATTTTTCGCGACGCAGGCGATCATCTGGAGCGGCCACGGGTCGGCGAGCTCGTTTGTTTTTTCTACGCCCTGCCCCGCATTTTTCTCACACCAAGAAGTGATGGAACGCCCTTCTAAAAGGATGTCGGGCGCAAGTTCTTTCAGCGGTTCGAGCACGAACGCGCGTTCGAGGAGATACGGATGCGGGAGCTTGAGTTCCGGGGTGTGCGAGCGAACGACCTGTGTTCCATCGATTGCGTACACCAAATCGATGTCGATGGTCCGCGCGCCCCAATGCTCGTGCCGCACGCGGCCGAGGTCGCGTTCGATAGCTTGCGTCTCGTGCAACAATTCCAGAGGCGTAAGACTCGTCTCGACTTGCACGGCGCCATTGAGGAACGGCGGCTGATCCGTCTTCCCCCACGGGGCGGTCGCATAAAAAGAGGACGCGCCCAAAAGGCGCGTCCCGGGAAGCCCCGCGATGCGCCGGACGGCTGCGCGGAGCGTGGCTGCGCGGCGGCCGAGGTTGGCACCGATGGAGAGGCTGATCTTCATTTTGCGGAATCCTCTGCCGCCGTTGCGGCTTTTTTTTCTTCTTCTTCCGCCGGCTTCTGGTTGCGGCGGATCGTCACGGCGGCATCCTGGAAATGGCCGGGCAGTGGCGCTGCCGGCTTGTGCACGGTGACTTCGATCGTGCGCACTTCTGGATACTCTTCGAGCACGAGATCGGCGATGTGCTCGGCGACGGCCTCGATGAGGTGGTAACTCTGGCCCTCGACGACGCTCTTGACGATCTCGAAGACGGCGGCGTAGTTCACCGTGTTCTTGAGCTCGTCGCTCTTTCCGGCGCGGCGGAGCGAGAGGGCGAGGTTCACATCCACGTAGAACTCTTGCCCCGTCTCGCGCTCCTCCGTCAGACAGCCGTGGTAGCCGTAGAATTTCATGCCCGATAACGCGATCTTGTCGAGCTTGTCCGTTGCTTTCAGCATAATGGTCTCACATCCATTCAGAAAATTTTTTTACTTTATCGTGTTTCCGTCGGCGCATACGTCCTGCGGCCGACGAGGAAATCCGTCATGTGGCACATCCGCGCAATCGGTGCGACATCGTGGACGCGCACCATGTCTGCGCCGCGCGTGATGGCGACGACATGCGCCGCGCCCGTCGCTTCCATGCGTTCATCGACGGACAGGCCGAGCGTGTCGCCGATGAAGCGTTTGCGGCTCGCGGCGAAGAGCAGCGGATAGCGCACGCCGTTCATCGTTAATAATTCGTCAAGGCGCTGCTGCACGATGAGATTCGTCGCCGTATCCTTGCCGAAGCCGATGCCCGGGTCGAGGATGATCTGTTCGTCCGCGATGCCCGCGTCATGCGCGAGCTTCAGAGAACGATGGAAAAACGCTTGCATGGCCGCGATGACATCCCCGTCATACGCTTTGCCGTGCTGGTTGTGCATGACGATGACGGGGAGCCCCGTCTCCGCCGCGACGCGCGCCATCGCGCCCGCTGGCTCGCCGTCGTACTGGAGACCCCAGATATCATTGAGGATGTGCGCGCCCATCTGCGCAGCGATCCTTGCCGTCGCGGAATGATACGTGTCCACGGAGATGGGCACGGGGCACGCGGGCAAAAGCGCTTCGAGCATCGGGAGGAGCCGCGCCTGCTCTTCGGCATCCGTGAGCGCCGCCGATCCCGGCCGCGTCGACTCCGCGCCGACGTCGATGAGATCCGCGCCCGCCGCGGTCATCTCTTTCATGTGCGCGACGGCGGTGTCAAGCTTGTCATATTTCCCGCCATCCGAAAAGGAGTCCGGCGTGACATTGAGGATGCCCATGATGAGCGTCTGCTTGCCGACGGTCAGCGTCTTGCCGTCGGGGAAGGTATACGTGTGGATGGGGCAAGGTTTTATTTGCTGCATAAGATCGCCTCGTGTTATCAATCAACCTACGCCTCCCCTCTGGGGGAGGTGGCCCCGAAGGGGTCGGAGAGGGTAACGGCGTAAGTCGATTCTCCATCCTTCCGATAGAATCGTGAATCACGTGACTGCGCTACCCTCCGCCGCAAGCGGCATACGCTCGGCACCTCCCCCAAGGGCAATGTCATTAAGATAAGAGCGAACGGCTCGCAAACTCCTGCCTCCCTCTCCGAGGGAGGGGGACCGCGAAGCGGTGGAAGGTGCCCCCTGTACGGCAGAAGCGCCTGTACGCTAAAGCTTCCGCGGCTTGCGAGTGAAATGTTTGGTACGTGCTCGCAAGCCGCGAGGAGTTACGCCCTACAAACCCACAAAACGTACAAGGGGCACCCCCCGCCGCAAGCGGCCCTCCCCCCTCAAAGAGGGGGGCTTTGGGCTAGTGCGTTCACCAGTTCCTTAACTTAATGACATTGCCCCCAAGGGGGGAGGCTCCGGAATGCGTCCGCTCCGGCAACAGCAAGTTCCATGCCTGCTGGCCCAACATCGTATCGGTTGCAAACGCCCCGCGCATCTCGCTCGTCGTCGTCTCCGTACCGTGTGTGCCGCCTTCGCGCAGCATCATGCAGAGCTGCGTCGCGCGGCAGACGACGAGGACGGCGTTCGCTTCGAGGCCGCGCATCACGGCGTCCGCGATATCCTGCGTCAAACGTTCTTGAAGCTGGGGGCGGTGGGCGGCGATGCGGACGGCTTCGACGAAGCGGCTGAAGCCCGCGATGCGGCCCTCCTGTGGCTGGTAGACGATGTCGACCGTGCCGTAAAATGGCACGAGATGATGCTCGCACATCGAGAAGAACGGGATGCCGCGCACGGCGACGAGGCCGCCTGTGTCCGCCGCGATCGGCGGGCCGAACGCCTCGGCCGGATCGTGCCCGAGCCCGTCGAAGAGATATGCGTACATCTCCGCGACGCGCGCGGGCGTCCTCTGCATGTTCTGTTCCTCCAAATTGACACCGACTGCTTTCAGGAATGTTTCCACGGCGCGCTCCGCGCCCTTGGAATTCACCGCCATCGCGTCCACCTCCGATTCCTTATCCTTTCATTATATGGCAACGCGCGGCGTGCGTCAATCTGAGGAAGCACTGATTTATTCCGCCCGCCCATCTTACCGCATCTTTTCTGTCCTCTCGTCGTCGACAAATCCTCGACGTAGCTCTGCTACGCCTCCGGTTTGTCTCCTAGCGGCAATCTGGACGACCGTCTTAAATCATCGCTTCCTAAAACGCGCCATATCATTCCATTTGGTTATCATTCTCCTACATGGCAGGATATCGTCGCGCGGAGTCGAATAGAAATGGTGAGAGCCGCACAGAACTTGCAGATAAAAGAACGCGGCCGGATCAAAGGGGAGACAATCATGCTGAAAAAAGAAATGACGCGCGAGGCCATGCTCGACGCGCTCGAACAAGATTACGACGGCCTCATGAACCTCGGCGACATCTACGGCGCGCGTGGCGTCGAAGCCGCGATCGACACGATCCATCTCTACGAGCGCGCCCTCGAGCTCGCCTGCGAGGAAATCCACAAGGCGCGCAAGAAAAGATTCACGGACACGAAAGAAATCCCCGAGATCGTGCAGGAATACATCGCCTACGCAAAGACGACGGATTATGGAGGAGACAGCGAGCACTGAAAAAAATATCAACACGAAAAGCGGCTTCCGCCCTGCGTTTTTGCGCACGCGGAAGCCGCTTCGTTTTTCCTGCGGTTTTCCCACAACTCTGGGAAAGCCTCTTTTTTGTGGCGCCGATTATTTCACGGGCACGCAATGCTTGTCGTTGATGGCCTGCACCTTCTGGATGCGGCGCTGATATTTTTCCGCCGTCAAAGGGTCCGTGTGCATCCACGTCTTCACGATCTCCATCGCGATCGCCCCACCGATGATCTTGCCGCCGAGGCAGAGCACGTTGCTGTCATTGTGCTGGCGGGCGAGCTGCGCGCAGAACGGATCCTGGCAGACGACGGCATAGATGCCCGAGAGCTTGTTCGCGATCATCGCGCTGCCGTAGCCGACGCCATCGACGAACACGCCGCGGTCGCATTCCCCTTTCGCGACGGCGAGCGCCGCCGGATAGACAAAATCCGACAAATCGCAGCTCTCCTCATCGTACGTCCCGAAGTCCTTGACCTCATGCCCCTCGGCCTCGAGATACGATTTGATCGCGTTCTTCAACGCCGTCCCGGCATGATCGTTTGCCATAGCGATTTTCATGATGGTTGCCTCCTCAGCAGTAATATGTAACTTCTCCAAAATGCGCTTTCCATTTTTCAATGACATCTTCGCTCCGTGCCTCGATGACGCGAATGATGTTGCGCAGCAGTTTCGTTGGAATCCTCGAATGATTATGGCAAAGCAAGCATTTGCCCGCGCTCGTGATCCAAATCTTCGTGCCGTCCGCTACTGGCCGGCCTTGCGCAACATGGACGTGTACGGGCTCGAGCGGATCGTTTTCGTTTGACCAGAAATATACCCAGTACGAACCGATCTTAAAAATTTGCGGCATTCTCGAAACCGCCTTCCTGTGAAAATTCAATCATCAAGTGCGCCGTCGAACGGATGATGTCGAGGTAACGATGGACTTCCTTTTTCGTGAATCCCGAAACCTCCATGATGTCGTACGATGGCAGATAGCACACCATATGATGGAATCCATCGTTTTCGTCTGGCTTCTCCACATAAACTTTGACACGATGATCCGGCAGCATTTCCGAATGCGTGATTTCCGTCTCGTCATCGAGCGTCAGGAATGGATACATCATGGTAAATCACCTTTTACTTTCACCGTTTCACATTCGCCGACCCAAACCGCGACATGGACATGCACGGGCTCCACGCCATCACCAATCCAAAAATAGATGTAATAGCCGAGATAAGATTCGAGTGCTTCAGGCACTTCTCTTCGCCTCCCGCCAGTCGTCCCAGATGATGGCTTCGTTGCTCTGCAGGTAGTCTTCCATCTGGAATTGTTCGTCTTCCGTAAAGCCGTACGAATGCGTGCAGGCGATGTCTGGAAGCCGCCAGTCGGCTTGGCGCTCACGGTCTTCGGCGCATTCGACATGGACGATGAGGTTATCGCCGCCGTCGCGATCCTCATACTGTCGCACGACATGGATTTCCAGCGTGCCGTTTTTCGTGAAAATCTTCGAGTAAAGCATCTTGTCAGCTTCCTTCCGTTTCGTCTTTTTCCTCATTTTATCGTGAAAATACTTCAAGCGCAAGATATGCTGTAAAAGTACCATCCGCCCCTTGTTTGAAATCGCGACAAACGGTATACTGAAGGAAACACTTGAAAGGAGCTGATGCGCATGATCCAGCCTTTGACGTGCGTCGAAATCTGCACGGGCGCCGGCGGTCAGGCGCTCGGGCTTGCGATGGCGGGATTCGTCCACGTCGTGCTTGTGGAATATGAGCAGGAATACGTGGACAATATGAAGCGAAACCGCCCGGAATGGCCGATTGCCTGCATGGACGTGCACGACTTCTCCGGCCTGCCGTATCGCGGTGTCGACCTCTTCGCCGGCGGCGTGCCATGCCCGCCGTTCTCCGTCGCGGGCAAGCAGCTCGGCAAGGACGACGAACGCGACCTCTTCCCGGAGGCCATCCGCCTCATCGGCGAAATCCGCCCGCGCGCCATCATGCTCGAAAACGTGCGCGGCTTCCTCGATCCCGTGTTCGACCAGTATCGCGAGCACATCCTCTCGTCCATCGAGCGCCTCGGCTACCGTGTGGCCATCCGCCTGCTGAACGCGAACGATTACGGCGTGTCGCAGCTGCGCCCGCGTGTTGTCATCGTCGGTCTCCGCAACGACGAGCCCGGCACGTTCCTCTATCCGATGCCGCACCCGGAAAAAACGCCGACCGTCGGGCAGCTTCTCTACGACCTCATGAAAGCCGAGGGTTGGGAAGGCGCGGCCGCGTGGGCGAAGCAAGCCGACCGCATCGCTCCGACCATCGTCGGCGGCTCGAAGAAGCACGGCGGCCCCGACCTCGGCCCGACGCGCGCACGCAAGGCATGGGCGGAAATGCAGGTCAACGGCGTGAGCATCGCCGACCGTGCGCCCGAAAAAGGCTTCGTCGGCATGCCGCGCCTCACGCCGCGCATGATCGCCCGCATCCAGGGATTCCCCGACACGTGGACGTTCGGCGACAAGAAGACGAAAGCCTGCCGCATGATCGGCAACGCCTTTCCGCCGCCCGTCGCGAAAGCCGTCGGCGAAAGCATCAAGGAGGCATTGAACGCTCATGCAAGCATTGATTTCGAACGCGCGCAACGCGTTTCATAAACGTCTGCTCGACACCATCCTGACCATTGACGAAAGCGGCATCCCGTCGAACGCCGACAAGGGCAACCGCCTTTCTGTCCTGCTCGCACAGAAAATACGCGACCGCATCATCGGAAACGTCCAGCGCACGGAATGCGTGACGGAGCAAAAAGCAAATTACGCCGCCACGAAAAAGAAAGCCGCCGGACAATCGAGCGGCAGCATCTTCGAGCGCGAAGTCATGACGTTCCTCGCCGCGACGTTCCCGAAGCTCCAGCATATCCGCCCCGGCGCTTGGCACATCTTGCAGCTCGGCAACCAGAGCCAGATCAAGACTTCGGATTTCGCACAGTACGAACACCTCGCCTATCTCACGCACCTCATGAAAGCCGACGCACAACTCGCCGCCGTGCTCGGCAACGGCTATATGGTCGCACCGGATGTCATCATCTACCGCGACCTCTGCACGGACGAAGAACTGAACGCACCGGAAGACATCGTTGACGAAGCGTCAGCAAAAGCCGCCGCTCTTCGCAAAACGAACGGCGGCAAGCCCATCCTGCACGCCTCCGTCTCCGCGAAATGGACGATGCGCAGCGACCGTGCGCAAAACAGCCGCACGGAAGCGCTGAACCTCATCCGCAACCGCAAGGGCAACCTGCCGCACATCGTCGTCGTGACCGGCGAGCCCGCCCCCTCGCGCCTCGCATCGCTCGCCATGGGGACCGGCGATATCGACTGCGTCTATCATTTCGCGCTCTACGAACTCATGGCCGCCGTCCGCGAAGCGGAAGCGGATGATGCGGCAATCTTGCTCAAGACGCTGACGGATGGCAAACGTCTGAAAGATATCTCCGACCTGCCGCTCGACCTCTGCATTTGAAAAACCCGAGAGCCTTTGTGCTTTACCGCGCAAAGGCTCTCGGGTTCTTTTTTTGAATTGCTTGTGTGGAAGATGTCGTTACGACGCGACGGCATCCATGGCTTTTTCTGTCTCCACCGCCTCGCGGATCGCTCCGGTCGGGCATTTGGCGAGGCAGGTTTTTTCGGTGCAGCCGCTGGCTTTGCAAACGGCAGGATCGACGACGGCGAGGAAATTAACGATCTTGATGGCGCCGTGCGGGCAGTTTCGCATGCAGAGGCCGCAGCCGAGGCAGGCGTTCGGGCAGGCTTTTTTCGCCGCCGGGCCTTTGTCGTGCGACTGGCAGTGGACGGCGGTCATGGCCGAGACTGGCAGGAGCGTCATGACGCCTTGCGGGCAGGTCTCCTGGCATTTGCCGCAGCCGGTGCAGGCGTAGGTATCAACGACGGGCAAACCATTTTCGCCCATGTGGAGCGCGTCAAACGGGCAGGCCGCCACGCAACTGCCGTAGCCGAGGCAGCCGTACTTGCAGGCTTTCGGGCCGCCCGCCGCGAGCTTGGCGGCGGCGCAGTCGTGAATGCCCTCGTAGCGTGCCGCTTGCTTGGCGTTGCAGCCGCCTTGGCAGAGGACGTGCGCTTTGCGTTCTTCGACAGCGCCCGCACTTTTTCCTGTGAGCTCGGCGACTTTCGCTGCGACGGCGGCTTTGCCGGGGACGCAGAGATTCGGCGGGACGTCGGGATTTTCCACGACGGCCTCGGCGTATTTCGCGCAGCCCGCGAAACCGCAGGCGCCGCACTGGCCTTTCGGCAGGATGTCTTCGACCTCGTCGATCAGCGGATTCTGCTGCATGTAGAATTTTTTGTCCGCGAGCGCGAGCACGATGCCGAAGAACGCGCCGACGCCGACGAGCACGAGGATGATCGCGACAGAGGTTTCTGCAGTAGTCACTTTTTTCAGCCTCCTTTACATCATGCCCGAGAATCCGAGGAACGCGAGCGACAGCATGCCGGCGAGCAGGAACGCGATGCCGATGCCTTCGAGCGGCTTCGGCACGTTCGCGTAGGCGAGTTTTTCGCGCAGGCTCGCCATGAGGATGATGGCGAGCGCGAAGCCGAGGCCGGAGCCGATCGCGAAGACGATGGACTTCAGGAGGCTGTAGCTGTTCTCGACATTGAGGAGCGGCACGGCGAGCACGATGCAGTTCGTCGCGATGAGCAGGAGGTAGATGCCCCACATATTGTAGAGCGTCGGCGCCTGCTTTTTGATGATGAGCTCTAAAAGCTGCACGAAGCTCGCGGTCAGGATGACGAAGACGATGGTCGTCAAAAAGGTGAGGCCTAAAGGCGCGAGGATGAAATTGTAGACGAGCCACGCGAGGATGGAGCTCATCGTCATGACGGCCGTGACGGCGACGCCCATGCCGGCCGACGCGCTGAGGTTCTTCGAGATGCCGAAGAAGATGCAGAGGCCGAGGAATTTCGTGAGGACGAAGTTGTTGATGACGACGGCGCTGATAAAGAGGGCTGCATATTCAGCCATCAGTCAACGCCTCCTTTCGATGCGGCGGCTTCCGCCGCTTTTGCGGCCGCGATGCGCGCGGCTTTCATGCGTTGCTGTTCTTTGTGACGGTTCCATGTCTTCGTCGCGGCGACGAGGTAGCCGATGAGCATGAAGGCGCCGGGCGGCAGGACCATCATGAGCATGGGCTGGTAGCCCGCGCCAAAGACGGGGATGCCGCAGATCGTGCCGGCACCGAGGAGCTCGCGGATGACGGAGATCGTCAGCATGGCGAGCGTGAAGCCGCAGCCCATGCCGAAGCCGTCGCAGAACGATGCGACGACGCCGTGCTTCGAGGCGAAGACTTCGGCGCGCGCGAGGATGATCGCGAAGACGACGACGAGCGCGAGATAGATGCCGAGCGCGTCGTAGAGGTCAGGGAAATAGGCCTGGAGGACGAGCTGCGCGACCGTGACGATCGTCGCGATGCTCGTGATGTAGACCGGCACGCGGACTTTTTGGTTCACCCAGCGGCGCACGAGGCTGACGACGACGTTGTTCGTCGTGATGACGAATGTGACCGTGAGGCCCATCGTCAGGCCGTTGACGACGGTCGTCGTGACGGCGAGCGCCGGGCAGAGCGAAAGCGCGAGGATGAAAATCGGGTTCTCCGCGAGGAGGCCTTTGCTGAAAATCTGCCAGAGGCTTTTCTGTTCCATGATTTAACGCCCCCCGTCCGCAAGATAGCTGGAGACAGCGGTCACGGCGCTCTTCACGCCGCGCGTGACGGCGCGCGAGGAGATCGTCGCGCCCGTCATGGCCTGCACGTCTTCCGTGTTGTTCTTGTCCTTCGTGACCTCGAGATGCGCCGCGTCCTTGCCGCGGAGCTTGCCACGGAACGGTTCTTTCGCCGCGTTGTCGCCGAGGCCCGGTGTCTCGTTGTGCGCGAGAATTTTGTAATCGATGACGTGCTCGTCGGGCGTGATGGCGACGAGCAGCTTGATCTCGCCGCCATAGCCTTTCGTCTGTGCGGGCACGATGTAGCCGATGGCCTCCCCGCCTTGCTCGGCACGGTACCAGCCCTCGTGCGCATCGAGCTCGGCAAAATGGTCGGCCTCTGGCACGAGTTCTTTCAGCGCGTTTTCCTTGCGCTCGATCGCTTTTTGCGCGGCGACCGGCGCCGTGACGAAATAGACGGCGCCGATGACGAGGCCGGAAATGAAGCACGCCGCCATGAGGTTCGTGGCGATCTTGAAAATGCTGTTTTTCGACTCGCTCATTTTGCCGCGCCCCCTTTCTTGACTTCGCCGAACATGCGCGGCTTCACGAAACGATCAATGAGCGGCGTGACGGCGTTCATGAGCAAGAGCGCATAGCAGACGCCCTCGGGATAGCCGCCGAGCAGGCGGATGAGGACGGTGAGAGCCCCCGCGCCCGCCGCGAAGATGATCTGCCCTTTCACCGTCATCGGGATCGTGACCATGTCCGTCGCCATGAAGAACGCGCCGAGCATGAGGCCGCCCGCCATGAGGTGGAAGATCGGATCGCCCGTGAAGAGGCCGGCCGGGCCGAATACCCACGTCAACACGGCGACGGTCGCGAGCATGACGGCCGGCACGACCCAGTTCACATAGCCTTTGTAAATGAGGTACAGGCCGCCAAGCAGCAAGAGAATCGTGCTCGTCTCGCCGAGGCTGCCGTTGCGCTCGCCTAAAAGCATCGCCTGATACATCGCGCCCTGTCCGCCGAACATGTTGACGACCGCGTCGTATCCTTGCATCTTCAACACGTTCAGTGGCGTCGCCGTCGCCATCGCGTCGACGGAGGCGTCGCCTGCGAGCGTCGTCCATGTCGTCATCGCGACGGGCCACGATACCATGAGCGCGGCGCGGCCGATGTGGGCGGGGTTGAAAATATTGAACCCGAGGCCGCCCATGGACTGCTTCGCGATGATGATGGCGATGGCGCTGCCGATGGCGACCATCCATGGCGGCAGGATCGGCGACATCGACATCGCGAGCAGGAGGCCCGTGATGCACGCGCTGCCGTCGAAGGCCGTGATGGGCTGGTGCATCGCACGTTGCCAGATGTATTCCGCCGCGACCGCCGCGATGATGCCGACGACCATGTTGATGAGCGCTGGCACCCCGAAGTGATAAATCGCGAACAGCGCCGCCGGTGCCAGCGCCGCATTCACCTGCCACATGATATGCGTGACGGTCTCGCCGTCGCGGATATGCGGGGAAGATGAGACCGTGAACATCAGTCCCGGCTTCGTATTTGCGGCTCCCCCTTTGGGGGAGCTGTCGCCCGTATGGGCGACTGAGAGGGTAGCGCCGTTTGAGGATTGCGATACTACGTTACCCTCTCCCGTAGGACGCGTGGCTTGTGGTTTCGTTGCGTTCGTTTGTTCTTCGCTCACGCTTTCGCCGCCTCCTTTTTCTGCGCCGCCGCTTGCGCTTTGGCTTTTTCCTTCGCCGCGAGCGCTTTGACCGCGCCTTTCGTCACGCGGATGTATTGCACGATGTTGCGCTTCGCCGGGCAGACGTACGTGCAGCAGCCGCATTCGATGCAGTTCATGACGCCATAGTCGTCACGCGCTTTCGTCACGTCTTTGCGCTGGCCCAAAATCGAGAGCATGCTCGGGATGAGCCCCATCGGGCAGGCCTGCACGCAACGGCCGCAGCGGATGCAATTGAGCTCCGGGCCGTGTTCCGTGATTTTCCGCGTTAAGGCAAGAATCCCCGAAGAACCCTTCGTGATGGGAACATCGAGCGATTCCTGCGCACGTCCCATCATCGGGCCGCCCGCGAGAATTTTATCTGGCGTCTCCGAAAAGCCGCCGCAATAGTCGATCGCGTCCTGGTAGCTCGTGCCGATGCGCACGCGCAGGTTTTTCGGATGCGCAATGGCATCGCCCGACACCGTCGTGATGCGCTCGATGAGCGGGAGGCCGTGCGCGCATGCGTCGAAGATCGCTGCTGCCGTGCCGACATTCTGCACGACCGCGCCCGCATCCATCGGCAGGCCGCCGAGCGGGACTTCGCGACCCGTCACGGCGTAGATCAGCATTTTTTCTGCGCCCTGCGGGTAGCGCGTCGGGAGCGTCAGGATTTCGAGCTTTGGCAGCGATTTGTCCGCCGACGAATCCGCAGCTTCGAGCGATTGCGCCGCATTGGACAGCGCCTCGATCGCCTCGGGCTTGTTTTCCTCGACTGCAAGGACCGCACGCGTCACGCCGAGAATTTTCGCCAAAATCCGCGCGCCTTCTGCGACGCGCTCCGGCTCCTCGCGCATGAGGCGGTCGTCGGCCGTGAGGTACGGCTCGCACTCCGCGCCATTCAGGATCAGCACGTCGACGGGCTTCTTCGGCATGAGCTTCACGAACGCCGGGAACGTCGCGCCGCCCATGCCGACGATGCCCGCGTCCTTGATCGCCGCGAGGAGCTCCTCTTTCGTCATCGCATGCCAGTCGCGATCGAGTGGCAGTCCCTCCGCCCACTCGTCCGTGCCGTCGTTTTCGATGATCACGGCGCCATTCTCGATTTTTTTCACTTTCCCCGCGACCGACGCGTGGATGTCGGCGTGGAGCGAGTCCTCGATTGTCGCCAGCAATTGACCGCGGAGCACCCGCTCGCCCGGCTTCACGCACGGCTCGCACATCGCGCCGATGTGCTGCTGGAGCGGAATCGTCACCACGTCCGGCGCCGGCATCTCCTCGATCGCCGCATCACGCGCGAGCTCCTTGCCCTCCGTGTTTCCGATGCGGCCCGCCGGATGGATCCCCCCGAAAAACCGATGGAACATAACATCACCCCTACTGAATACAACTATGATGGCAAACGCGAGATGTTCAACACGCAATCCTTCGCGTTTGTTTTTATCTTACATTGAATGTTATTCGACATAACTTCGAAAAATCCTGTTGTTTCTTCTTTATGAATATTTTATTGTGAAATAAACGGATGTTATCGCAACAAAAAATGGCGCGTATCGCATTTTTCGCGATCCACGCCATCCATTACGCCTTCTCGATCAATTTCCGCAGCTTCTTATCATACGTTGCAATCTCCGCTCCATGCACTTCGTGATACGCATACAACACACAATCCACGAAATCGAGCTTCTTCCCTCCGAACGTTTTCAATGCCAAGCGCAACGCATCCATTTCCCGACATTTTACCAACGGAAGAAAATCCAGCAACGTTTCTGCGGCTTCGCGTCGTTCCAGATGATACACGCGCATCATGACGTAGACGACCTCCGCCATGACTTCGATTGTGACATGGACATCACTCTGTCGGAGATATTGCTCCGCCTTCTGTGCCATCACTTCGTTGTCATTCAACAGGTAGCGCAAAATCATATTCGTATCAAAGATGACCATATTTCTCTGCCACAGCACGCTCCCATGCGCCTTCTTCCTGCTCTCTGAGTTTCGGATCCGCATACTTCGCGAGTGCTCCGCGCATGCTCTTTTTTTCTGCCGCATCTGGCGTCACAAATTCATTCATCAACGTGACGATGACCTTCTGGTTCGTTTTCGCGTGGAAATCCTCCGGCAAACGGATCGTCGCGCCATCATAATATCCTTCGACTGCTGCCAGCATGGAAAGCACCTCCTCGGAAAATTCTTCTGTTCCTGTCAATTATACCGTTCCTGCCTGCCACGCGTCAAGAATTTTACAGTCCCGCCGCCACGCGCATGGCTTTCGCATTCTCGCTCGCGCTCTTCGCGTCGTCGAACGCCGCGAGCGCTGTTTTCGCCTGCGCTTCGCTCGTGCAGAGGACGAGCTCGACGCGGGTGCCGAGGATCTTGCGCGCCTGGCGGAAGACGAGCTCGTAGTCTTTGGCCGGCGAGAGCAGGATGTATGTGTCGGCGAAGTCGCTGTGTGCGGCATTCACGAGCTCCGAGACGGACGGGCACGAGCCGGGGCAGCCGGCGACGACGACGTGCGCGCCGAGCTTCTGCCACGCCTTGCCCTCCGTCGCGTCCTCGGCGACGGCGACGCAAGCGACGCGCAGGACGGCGTCCTGTGGCGCGAGCGCGTGCGTCTCGCTCATGTCCGTCACGCGCATATCCTTGAGCGGCCCCCAGCCGACGGCCTGCTCGAGGACGGCACCCGGATGATTCGTGTGGAGATGGATCTCGATGCCGCCATGCTGGCGGCTGAGCTGGACGAATGGCGCCATGTCCTTGAGCTGCCTCCTGAGCGCGTCCGTGTCGGCTGTCGGATTTTTCACGCGCAGCTGGATGCAGTACGGCGCGACGCGGTCGGCGCGCGGGTCGGGCATGCCGGACTTCGCCTCGAGGCCGAGCGACAGGCTCATGGCCGGCGAGACGAAATTGCCGTCGAGGCCTTTCATGCAGCCGGAGAGAAACGTGAACATGATGCGCGCGCCCGCATCCTCGCGCCCGATGCGCAAGAGAGCGTCCTCGCCCGCGTCGATGGCCGCTGCGAGGATCTCCGTGATCGGCACATTCGCGCGGACGGCGTGATACGCGCCCTTCGCGACAGCTTTCGCGACCATGATGATCGGCCGTTCCTCGCCGTCCGGCAGCACGCGCTGCGCGTAGAGGATGCCATACTGGAACGCCTTGCCGAATTCCGAGCTCGTCGCATTGTATTTGCCCAAGAGCCCTTTGCCGAGCCCGCGGAACAGCTGCGCGAGCACGACGCCCGCCTGCCCGCGCGCGCCGAAGACCGCCGCCGTCGCGACGCGGCGCGCGAGCCCGCCGATGCCGTCGTCCTTCGTGTCGGCGAGCGGCTGCACGGCGGCCGCCATCGTGCGCAGGATATGCGTGCCCGGCAGCGTCCCGCCGCCCCGCAGCGCATTGATATTTTCGTACTCCAGCAAAAATTCGCTGTACGCGCCCATGACCATGCGCTTGTAGTCACTGCCGGTGATGACCTCTTTATTTCCTGACATAAACATCCACTCTTTCCGTTTTTATGCTCCCGCACTTTTTTGTACCACGCGCTTTGATTTTCTGTACCGTGGTCAAAAAAAATATTGCGAAAAATTTGCTCTGAAAAAAGGATTCTATGGTAGTATTCGCGAAATAAGTAAAATCACCTTTTTTTCGAGAGAAATTTTTGAAAAAGTATCGATCCCCAGCAGCCTTCCCCTCTGGGGATAATGTCATTAAGTTGAGAAAAGGGAACGAGCCCAAAAGACTTCCCCTCAGGGGAAGGTGGCCCCGAAGGGGTCGGAAAGGTAAGCAGGCTCTTAGCGCTTCAGCGCTTAGAGCTCGCTTATGCCGACGAAGCCGGCTGTCCCCTGTACGTTCGGTGAATTCGTAGAGCGTAACTCTTCGCGGGTGCGCGTACGAAAAGTTACGGTCTGCGCGTACCGACGATGTCAAACGGTCTACGAGAACAGGGGCCGTACAAGCGACCCTTTCCGCCTCGCAAGCTCGGCACCTTCCCCTGAGGGGAAGGCTAC
Organism: uncultured Veillonellaceae bacterium; assembly: GCA_900314825.1. Taxonomy (GTDB): domain Bacteria; phylum Bacillota; class Negativicutes; order Selenomonadales; family Selenomonadaceae; genus Selenomonas_C. Next base: position 32,921 of record OMWS01000041.1, read on the forward strand.
TAGGGGAAGATACCATCGCAACAGAAAGATACAGAGAATGACCACGTAATTTTTTCACAGGAGACCAAAATAATGGAAAACATCACCCCAAAGCAGCAATTGGAAGATGAACTAAAAAAAGAGACCGCGTCCATTTCCGACCCCGCGCCCGAGGCGCCGAAAAAACGTGGCCGCCCGCGCAAGACGGAGGCCGAAAAAGCGGCGGCGCGGGAAAAACGCAACGCCGCCCGCCGGGCAGCGCGGGCCGCGAAACGCGCGGCGGCGCAAGAAAATGACGTCGTGGCGCAGGAAAAAGAGCCTGTGGCGCAAAAAATCGTCCCGACTGGCGCAGAAAAATCCGTGCCTGAAAAAACGGTCACGAAAACCGCTGCCACGGTGGCCGCAAAAATGGCTGCGACGGAGCGCGACCTCATTTTCGCGCTCGACATCGGCACGCGCAGCGTCATCGGCATCGTTGCCGAGGAACAGCCGGACGGCAAACTGGGGATCATCGCGACGACGCGCCAAGAGCACCGCACGCGCGCGATGCTCGACGGCCAGATCCACGACGTGCCGCAGGTCGCGGCTGTCATCCGCAGCGTGAAGGGAAAGCTCGAAGCCGAGGTCGGGCCGCTCAAAAGCGCGGCGGTCGCAGCCGCCGGCCGCGCGCTCTACACGATGACGGCGACGGCCGAAAAAACGTTCGGCGGCGTCATTTCTGCCGCGGCCGAGCGCGACCTCGATTTCGCCGGCGTGCAGGCCGCGCAGGCCGAGCTCGCCTCGTCGCACATGGTCGACGACCCGACGCATTATTACTGCGTCGGCTACAGCACGATCCGCTACGAGCTCGACGGCATCCCGCTCAAAAGCCTCGTCGGCCAGCGCGGCGACAAGGCAAAAGCCGAAGTCATCGCGACGTTTTTGCCGCGCCAGGTCATCGACTCCATGCAGAGCGCGCTCCAGGCCTGTGATCTCGAGATGCGCGCGCTGACGCTCGAGCCGATCGCGGCCATCAACGTGCTCATCCCGCCGACGATGCGCCACCTGAACCTCGTGCTCGTCGACATCGGCGCAGGCACGAGCGACGTCGCCATCACGAAAAACGGCTCCGTCATCGCCTACGGCATGGTGCCGAAAGCCGGCGACGAAATCACGGAAGCCATCAGCCAGAATTTCCTCCTCGACTTCAACGTCGCCGAAGCCGCGAAGCGTGCGGCTGCCGTCGGTGAAAAAGTCGCGTTCTCCGACATCCTCGGCGCGAGCTACGACCTCGCAGCCGCCGACATCATCAAGCCCGTGCTGCCGTCCATCCGCGACCTCGCGACGTCCATCGCGGGCGAGATCACGCGGCTGAATGGCGAAGCGCCGCAGGCTGTCATGCTCGTCGGCGGCGGCTCGCTCACGCCGATGCTCAAGGACTACGTCTCCGAAGCGCTCGAGATGGCGCCGAACCGCGTCGCCGTGCGCCAGCCCGTCATCGTCGGCGGCATCGAGGAGATCCCGGAGGCCCTGCAGTCGCCGGACGCCGTCACGCCGCTCGGCATCCTCAAGATCGCCTCGATGAACACGCTCCATTTCCTGCGCGTCCGCGTCAACGGGCAGGAGCACAGCCTCTTCAACTTCCGCGAGCTCACCGTCAGCGACGCGCTGCTCGCCTCCGGCATCCACCTCCGCAAGTGGAACGGCCGCCCCGGCCTCGCGCTCATGGTCACCGTCGACGGCCATCACAAATCGTTCCCCGGCACGATGGGCACGCTCGCGAAGCTCACGGTCGACGGGCAGGAGGCTGACCTCGACACGCCCGTGCATGACGGCAGCGAGGTCACGGTCACGCGCGGCGAAAACGGCACGACGCCCGAGCTCCGCGCCCGCGACGTCCTCGCCGTGCCGCCCGCGCTCCACATCACGCTGAACGACCGCCCGGCCGCCATCCCCGCCGACATCCTCGTCGGTGGCGAAAAAGTCGGCCCCGACTATATCCTGCGCGACGGCGACGAAGTCACGAGCCGCCTCGTCTCGACCGTTGGCGAAACGCTGCGTGCCGCCGGCTGCCCGCCGCAAGGCCGCCGCATCCACTACACGCTGAATGGCGACGCCACGACCTTCGTCAGCTCGCCGACGATCCTTTTGAATGACCTCACCGCCTCGCTCTCGCTCTCCGTCCACGACGGCGACCGCCTGACGTACGAAGAAGGGACGCTCCCGACGCTCGGCGCCGCGCTCCACATCTCCGAGCTCGAAGCCTCGCTCGTGCTCTATTATCAGGGCGAAGAGCACAAGATTCCATCCGCGAGCCTCATCCTCGAAAAAGACGGCGCGCCCGCCCGCCCCGATACACAGCTCACGGAGGGCTGCCAGATCCGCTACGAAAAATCCGAGCGCCGCGCCACGACCGTCAGCGACGCCCTCGTCGCCGTCGGCTTCGAGCCGCCTGCCGCCTCCAGCCGCGTCAGCGCCCAGATCCTCGTGAACGGCGTCCCCGTCGATTTCACCGCGCCCGTGAAAAACGGCGACACCCTCGCCGTCAAGCTCCGCCCCCTCGGCGGCCTCATCGCGAGCGGGTTCCGTGTGGAAAACGGGAAAATTGAAGGGCCGAATGAAAACGCTGCGCACGCAAGCAAAGAAGAAACGGACACCCCTTCCGCCACGCCATCCGCCAAAGCCCCTGCGCCATCCGAAGTTTCTACGGCGGCAGGAACGGCAACGTCATCCGCAGGTCCCAGCGCAGTAGGAACGACAGCGAAGCCCGAAGCTCTCGCAACGACAGGAACGATCGCGCCATCCGAAGCGTCTGGAACATCCGTGTCCCCCGAAGGTTCTGGAACGGCTGAAACGTCTGTGACGCACGAAGCCTCCGAACCCTTCCGTACGAAGAATGCCACTGTCGCTGACAAGCTGGCCAGCGCCCCGGAATTCAGCAGCGCCCCCGCGTCCCTGCCGCGTTCAAACGTCGCTGCCACCCCGCAGAATGCTGCGAACGAATCCGCAAGCGCCCACGGCCTCAACAGCCTCGCCGAAGCCCTCGGCATCACACCCGCCGACGTCCCCGAGACCGAGCACCCCATCTCCATCCCCGTCCCCGGCTCGCTCACCACGAACGGTGCCGACGCAAACAAAAAGCCCGCAACCATCACGATCGCGGACCTCATGCGGAACGACTGAAGGCTAAAAATGTTTCTTTGACACATATGCGCACCGGCGACACGAAACATTCTACTGATTCACCAGCCGTACAAGCGACCCGCTCCACCGCTTCGCGGTCCCCCTCTCCCTGAGGGAGAGGCTTTACTACGTACGCGTTCCAACGCTTTACCTCTGCACTTTCAAACGTATATCTCAATAAAAAGGCCCCGGCCCGGCGCTGCTCGTGAAGAGCGGCGCCGGACCGGGGCGTTGTACATCGCATCGTTATGGTGTTGCAGCAGTCATGGCTGCGGCATCTGCATCAGATTTTGCGCATAATGAGATATTCATCCGACCACTTCGTTCTCTGGACTTTCAAGGTTTGTCCGCCATTATATATGTACAAAAATGCATCCATCGGATCAGCAACGCTCGTCCAATTCCACGTGCAATGAATCACGCCATCCATCACGTACATATCATTGACCAACGCATCTCCCGCATCAAAAAGCGTTCCATGGCTCGGTTTGACTACCGTAATGGTATAATCTCCATCCGTGTTCTGCTCAAACCGCACGATGGAAGCGCGCATATTTCGAACCCAATCCTGAGTGCTACTCGTTTCCGTCACCCGGTACGTATTCCCCGCGAGATCCCCGAGCGTCATCGCTTTCGCTTCCGACGTCCCGAGCGCTCCGCCGATGCCGGTCAAAAACATCGCGAGCAATGCCACGAGGGCGAAGTGTTTGAACATCCTCATACTCCATCTACCTCCAGTCGAGTAAATCAAGAACAATCCCGACCTTATGGTAACATGGATGTCCCCCCCGTCAAGACATTTGTATATTATTCTTTAAATTCTTGCAAGGAATCGCTGGCGAGTGTGTACTGCGGACGGAATACAAATGCATGAATGACATCCCGATATACGCTATTCCTAACGTTCTATTGCCGAACATGTCGAGTACAGATGCCTTTCCCTCTGGGAAAGGTGGCCCCGAAGGGGTCGGAAAGGGTACTTGGGTGCGATAGCCTAACAACCATAAAGGGAGCTTCGAAGCATCGAGTTATTTGAGTTAAAACGTGATGCTTTGAAGATTTCTTCGTATTTGAAACAAATCGCACCCAAGTACCCTCTCCACCGCTGACGCGGTCCCCCTCTCCCAGAGGGAGAGGCTTCTGTGATCGCAACGCTCTGCAACAGTTCGAAAGAAAATCATATCACTCCCCATCCATTTTGAATGAGTCGCTCCCCACTCTCCCTTCGATGTTTGGATTTTTCACTGCTTGTTCGATAAACGCGCAAACGCTGTCGAAATGCGCATGCACATCACGATTCGTGAAGCGCAAGACGCGAAATCCTTGTTCATTAAGATATTTCGTGCGGCGCTCGTCATGCAAATATGCCTCATCGCCGCTATGCGAATCTCCATCGAGTTCTATGATGAGGTGGGCATCGTAGCAAATGAAATCTGCGACATAAAGGCCGATGGGCTTCTGCCGCTGGAATTTCCATGGACAGCCACGCAGGTAGTCATACCACAGATGGCGTTCCGCTGGTGTCATCATTTTCCGCAGGACACGGGCGCGCTGCTCGGTGATGGGACGATAAGAGCGCGAAGCCATGCGAAACACCTCACTTTCAAAAAATTCCCCCGTCCACGACCGGAATGGCAAGGTGGATCGCCGTGCCCTCTCCGAGCGCGCTCGTCATCGTGATCTCGATGTCGTGCTGCTCGGCGATCCAGGTCGCGATGGAGAGGCCGAGGCCGGTGCCGCTCGTGCCTTCGGCTTTTGTCCTGGACGTGTCGACGCGATAGAAGCGCTCGAAGACTTTTTTCTGCTCTTCGGGCGCGATGCCGATGCCATCATCTGCGAGCGTGAGGACGATCTTATCGCCCTTGCGCTCGCTTTTTGCTGTGATGTGGCCGGGCGCGGGCGTGTACTTCGCGCTGTTCTCGAGGAAGATGCGCATCATCTGGCGGATGAGCACGGGGTCGGCATAGATCGTCGCCGGGTCGTTTTGCAAAAGCGAGACTTCATGCTGTTTCGTGACGAGCTTCATTTTTTTCATGACGTCCTCGACGAGCTCGTGGAGCTCGACGGGCTCTTTGTGCAACGCCTGGCGCTTCTGGTCGGCGCGCGCGAGGAACAGCAGCTTTTCGATGAGCTGCTGCATGTTTTCCGCTTCGCTCTGGATGGAGTCGATGCCTTCCTGGAGCACGCTCGCGTCCGACTGGCCCCAGCGCGCGAGGAGGTCGGAGTAGCCGAGGATGACGGTGACGGGCGTGCGGAGCTCGTGCGATGCGTCGGAGACGAAGCGCTGCTGCTGCGCGAAGCCCGCCTCGAGGCGGTCGAGCATGTGGTTGAACGTGACGGCGAGCTCGTGGAGCTCATCGCGCGTCGGCGGCACGTCGAGGCGGCGGCTCATCGCTTCGACCTCGATTTTTTTCGCCGTCGCCGTCATGTTGCGGATCGGCCACAGCACGCGCTCGCTCATGAAGGCGCCGGCCGCGAGCGCGATGAGGAAGCCCGCGAGCACGAGGAACAGCAGAAATTTCTGCAAGTCGAGCAAAAACTGCCGCTCGCTCGTGATCGTGCGCAGGAAGTGCACGCGGTAGATCGAGCCGTCCCGCATCACGTCGCGCGTCGCATGATAGATGACCGAGTTGCCGACAATCGCGACGTCCATGTCCGGGTCGGCCCAGAACGGCTTGCGCGCGAGCGTGCCCGCCTCGATGTCTTCGAGCGCCGGGTAGTGCGCGTCGTTCTCGAGCACGATGCGGCCCGTGATGTCCGTCACGCGCAGCACCGTGCCGGGCACGACGGGATCGTCCTTCCAGAAATCCCGCGTGAACGCCGCGCCCGCGTCGAGCTTCGCCGTGACCTGCCGCATGGACACCCCCATGGCGACTTCGGCCTGATGGTAAAACGAATAATAGATGCCCGTGATCAGCGCGCCCATCGTAAAAGCGAGCACGACAAAAAGAATCACGGCGTACACCGCCGTGATCTTCGTCGAAATGCGCACGCGCGCGAACGGGCGATCCATCCGCGCGGCGATACGCTCCCATATGTTCGTTTTCGAGGGCTCCGGCGCGTGCTCAGTCTTTGATGACATAGCCGACGCCCCGGACCGTGTAGATGTACTTGTCGCCGAAACGCTCGTCGATCTTCGCGCGCAGGTAGCGGATGTAGACGTCGACGACATTCGTGTCGCCGGCGTAGTCGTAGCCCCAGACCTCCTGGAGAATCTGGTCGCGCGTCAGCACATTGCGCTTGTTGCGCAGGAGATATTCGAGCAGCGAATATTCCTTTTTCGTCAGATGAATCTCTTCGCCATTCACCGTGACCTCGTAGCGGCTCGGATAAAGCACGAGGCTCTTGCACGTCAGGCGCTCGCCATCACCGCTGTCGCTCTCCGTGCGCTTGCGGAGCGCCGCGCGGATGCGCGCCATGAGCTCCTGGATGGCAAACGGCTTCGTGATGTAGTCGTCCGCGCCGAGGTCGAGTCCCGTCACCTTGTCCTCGAGCTCGTCCTTCGCCGTCAGCATGATGATCGGCACATTCGAAAATTCGCGGACCTTGCGGCAGACTTCGAAGCCGTCAAGGTCCGGCAGCATGACGTCTAAAAGCACGAGATCGAATTTCTCCTGCCCGATGCGCTCAAATGCGCGCTGGCCGTTCTCCTCCGTCGCCGTCTCGTAGCCTTCGTGCTCGAGCTCAATCTGCAGGAAGCGGGCAATGCGGCGCTCATCCTCCACGATGAAAATGCGTACTGGTTCTTCCGTCGCCATTGTATTTCCTCCCAATTCATCGTATTTTTCTAATCTAATCACTTTACTATATAACGAATCGGCGGGAAAGAAAAGACGTTCTCGCTGATTTTAACAAAAACTAAATCTTATTCGCGTCAAATTTTGCAGATTTCTGTCGATACGATGAACAACGGAAAAATCTGCCGCTTCCGTGCGGTCCTCACCGGCAATACAAGACGCGTTCGCCAGATCCTGGAATCGCATACGGCAATCCATATGACCGCAAGAGCGCGCGTTCGCTGTCCGTGCAGAGATACTCCGTGACGTCGACCGGATAATGGCGGAACGCGAACGTGTAGTCGGGACGGAGCGAGCGAATATAGCGTTGCAGCACCCACATGTCTTCCGGCTTGTGATAGACACAGATCGCCATGCGCGGTTTGCAGCGGGCGATCGTCTGCGCCGCGCCATGGAGCGCCGCGAGTTCCGCGCCCTCAATGTCCATCTTGATGAAATCGACGCGCGACAAGCCTCGTGCCGCTACATAATCATCGATGCTCGTGAATTGCGCCGTCCGGTTGCCACCCTCCACCATGCAGCTCGCCGTCACATTTTCTCCGCGCTGGAAGCTCGCCGTCTGCGTCTTCTCCGCAAGCCCCATGTTCTCTGCGACGAATCCATACTTCGCTGCATTTTCGGCGCATGCCGGAAAATTTTCGCCATCCATTTCAAAGGCGAACACCTTGCCGGAGGGGCCTGCCGCTGCCAGGAAATCCCGCGACGTGACGCCGTCGAAGGCGCCGCCATCGATCACGATGTCGCCGGGACGCACCGTGAATCCTTCGAGAAAATATTGCGGCTCCGGCGCCAAGCGGAAATCGCCGATGTTGCACGTCGCGACATGGACCATCGCACCGAGAAACGCGCGGCGCGATGCGGCATCCTGGTAGTCTGCGTACGACTCATACAGGTCGAGCAGATGCGCATCATAATATTCGATCAGGCCGTCGATGCGGTCCGGATGCTCGAGGTACAAGCTATCGATGCCCCATTGGGCGAAATACGGCTGGAAGCACGCCGGAAGCCCGCCGTCGCTGATGAACATGATGCCAGGTTTTGCTCCGAGCGCGGCGAATTTCCGTACGGAAACGACGGGGACGGGGGAATCCGGCAACGGCTGTCCAAAATTCACGATCATCGTCACATGGATGCCGCGCTTCGTCAAAAACTGCAAGAACGTCGGAAGTTCTTCCGCCCCCCGCACGTAAAACAGCCCGCACGGCATCTGCGTCTCTGCCAGAAGGCGAAACACGCGCGACAACCGTTTCGCATGAAAATCCGAAACGGCTTGCAAAAACTCTTTCATAGTGCATTCCTTTCCCACGGATGGCAACAAAACAGGAGTCTCATCCGCGCCAAGACTTGCGGTTTGCCGGCATTCGATGACGTGCCGGGAAAATCACCGGCCATACAGCACGCGTTCGTAGACCATCGGCTCCTGATACGGCAGATCGAACGATGCGAGCACGGCGCGCATCTCGTCCGCACGTCCCCGCTCCTCAATGCAGAAACATCTCGCGGAACAGCGCGAGGAAGTGCTGCGCGGACTGCGAGAGCGTGCGGTTCTTCAGCCACGCGACGACGGTGTGCGTCGTGATCTCCGGCGCGACGAGGCGCTTGTAGAAAAGGTCGCCGTCCGTGAGCAGCGTTTTCGACGAGATCGGCAGGATCGCGAGGCCCATGCCCATTTTTGCGAGCAGAAGGTCTTGCACGATGCTGTCCGAGACGCAGAGGATCTTCGGCTCGTAGCCGAGCTTCTTGCACTCGCTCGTGAACATCGACTGCCACCGGAGCGGGAGGATGATCGGCTGCTCTTTGAGCTCGTCGAGTCGCACTTGGTGCGGGTCGCGGCCGATGCTCGTCTCCTTGTTCATGACGGCGACGAGCGGCTCGTTCGGCAGGACGATGGATTCGTAGAGGCGCGCGTCGACCTGCGTGCGCGTGATGCCGATCTCGATGACGCGGTTGTCGAGGAGGTCGAGGATGCGCGTGCCCTCGCCCTCCCACAGCTGGAACGTCACCTGCTCGTAGCGGCGGTGGAACTCCGTGATGAGCTCCGGCAGCAGCATTGCGCCCGACGTCGTGATCGTGCCAAGCCGGATGCAGCCTGCGACGCCCGAGCCGATCTCCGTGATCTCGCGCACCGTGCCGTCCACCATGCCGAGGATGTGCTCGACGCGCGCGTACAGCACGCGCCCTGCGTCCGTCAGGCGGATGCGGCGGCTGCCGCGCTCGAAGAGCTGCACGCCGAGCTGCGACTCGAGCCGCTTCATCTGCCGCGACAGCGCCGGCTGCGCGATGCCGAGCCGCTGCGCCGCATGGCTGATGTTCCCCTCCTCGACGATCGCATAAAACGCGCGCATATCTTTGATTTCCATAGCGTGTCCTTTCTCTGCCAATGGAAGCAAAATCTATAGCACCGAATCATAGCTATCAAAACGTATAGTTATATTATACGATTTTCCATATAGTACTGCAAACTTTTTTCGTGAAAATGTATATTTATACAGCATACGAAAGCAACAGCGTCAGCGTGTCCGCTGTCGCGCAATTCGCGCTTGCGTTCCCGCTTTTGCCTGCGATATAATGATAGAAAAGTGTGCGTCGTCGTTCGTCCGCGGCGCGCGCAAATGCACGAAAGAAAGGTACGATGTGCACATGTCAAAAATCACGGAGGCCGTGCTTGCGGTCGCCCGCACGATCATAAAGGAAAAGCAATATCTGACGGAGCTCGACGGGCCGGTCGGCGACAGCGACCACGGCATCAACATGGCGCGCGGCTTCGAGGCCGTGCAAGACGATCTCGTGCACGTGAAGGATCCGACGGACGCAAGCGAAGTGTTGCAGGCCGTCGGCAATGCGCTGCTCGATAATGTCGGCGGCGCGGCAGGCCCGCTCTATGGCGCAGGCTTCCTCGCGGCGGGCAAGGCGCTGACGAAAGACGATGCATTGAATGTTGCAACGCTGGAAAAAGCGCTCGGCGCCGCTGTTGCGGCCATCCAGAAGCGCGGCCGCTCCCAGAAGGGCGACAAGACGATGCTCGACGTCCTCATCCCCGTCTACGAATGCTTTACGCCGAAATACGCGGAAGGGCTGACGCTGCGCGAATGCCTCGCGGAAGCGAACTACGTGGCCAAGGACGGTGTCGAGTACACAAAGACCATCGCCGCCCGCAAAGGCCGCGCCAGCTACCTCGGCGAACGCTCCATCGGCTACCAAGACCCCGGCGCCACAAGCGCCATGCTGATGGTGCGGACGGCGTATCAGTTTTTGAATCAGACGGGAAGATAAGCCCGCAATCACGCCTCCCCCTCTGGGGGAGGTGGCCCCGAAGGGGTCGGATAAGCAGGCGCTTAGCGCTTCAGCGCTTAGCGGTCGCTTATGCCGCTTGCGGCGGAGGGTTACGACGTAGTTTGATTCTCTATTCTTTTGAACGAATCTAGAATCAATCTACCACGTGACCCTCTCCGCCTCGCATTCGCTCGGCACCTCCCCCAGAGGGGGAGGCTTGCATATAACTAGGAGGAATTCACTTTGACAGACAAAAAAGTACGCACGCGCTTCGCGCCGAGCCCGACGGGCTATATGCACATCGGCAACCTGCGCACGGCACTCTATGCTTATCTCTTCGCGAAGGCGAAGGGCGGCGACTTCATCCTGCGCATCGAGGACACGGATCGCACGCGCTATGTTGCGGACGCCGTGGACTTCATCGAGCGCACGCTGAAGCTGGCGGGCATCACGCCGGACGAAGGCCCTGGCTACGGCGGCGATTGCGGCCCGTATGTCCAGAGCGAGCGCGTCGACCTTTACAAAAAATATGCCGAAGAGCTCGTCGCATCCGGCCACGCCTACCGCTGCTTCTGCGACCCGGATGAAGACCATACGACGGGCGAGTTCGGCGGCTACGACCGCACGTGCCGCAATCTGCCGCAGGACGTGATCGACGAGCACCTGAAAAACGGCGATCCCTACGTCATCCGTCAGAAAATGCCGGAGGATGGCGAGACATCGTACCAGGACGTGTTGCACGGTGTCGTCACGATCCCGAACAGCGAGCTCGAGGACCAGGTGCTCCTGAAGCGTGACGGCATGCCGACGTACAACTTCGCGAACGTCATCGACGACCACCTCATGGGCATCACGCACATCATGCGTGGCGCGGAATTCATCACCTCGACGCCGAAATATATTCTGCTTTACCAGTCGTTCGGCTGGGACGTCCCCGTCTTCATCCACCTCGCACCGGTCATGGGCAAAAACGAGGACGGCAGCGTCTCGAAGCTCTCGAAGCGCCACGGCGCGACGTCGTTCGACGATCTCGTCAAGATGGGCTACCTGCCGGAAGCCATCGTGAACTACGTCGCGCTGCTCGGCTGGAATCCGAAGACGACGAACCAGGAAATCTTCTCGATGCAGGAACTGATCGAGCACTTCAGCCTCGAAGGCCTCTCGAAATCCCCGGCCGTCTTCGACTACCAGAAGCTCGGCTGGGTCAGCGGCGAATACTTCAAAGCCATGGAACCAGCGAAATTTGCCGAGATGGCAAAACCGTTCGCAGGCGACCTGCCCGATTATTTGGAGAAAAACTGGAGCGGCCTCGCCGAGCTCCTGCGCACGCGCATCGAGCGCCTCGGCCAGATCCCAGACGAGATCGGCTTCCTCTGCGAACAGCCGGCCTTTGACGCGGAGCTCTATGTGAACAAGCGCAACAAGGTCACGCCGGACAAGGCGAAAGAACTGCTGCCGGCCGTCATCGAACTGCTGAAAGCCGTCCCCGAAAGCGAATGGACGAACGACAGCCTCTACGCGAAGCTCGAAGCGCACATCGAAGCCACGAGCGTGAAGAAAGGCCTCATGATGTGGGTCGTCCGCATCGCGGCCGCCGGTCAAAAAGTCACGCCGGGCGGCGCTACGGAGATCCTCACGCTCCTCGGCAAAGAAAATTCTCTCGCGCGCCTGCAAAAAAGTCTTGACGCGCTCTCTGCGCTGTAATATAATAATGCTTGTCCTTAGCGCAGTCTTCCTGTGACGCGCAAACGACAAGCATATGGCGCCTTCGTCAAGCGGTTAAGACACCGGCCTCTCACGCCGGGTTCATGGGTTCGAATCCCATAGGCGTCACCATCGGCACCTTCGTCAAGCGGTTAAGACACCGGCCTCTCACGCCGGGTTCATGGGTTCGAATCCCATAGGTGTCACCAGAATGTTCGTGGCTGTTGCGGAAGCAACAGCCACTTTTGTTAAGCGAACTGCGCCTCTCCCTTAGAGCAGTGGCATGAAATTTAAGCGAGCGGGGCTCGCAACCTACGCCTCCCCCTCTGGGGGAGGTGGCCCCGAAGGGGTCGGAGAGGGTAACGCAGTAACTACATTCTCATTCCTTTCGATAGGAATACAGAATTTGGTCATACGTTACCCTCTCCGCCTCGCATTCGCTCGGCACCTCCCCCAGAGGGGGAGGCGTTATTTGGTAGCTACCATCGCTTAACTTCATACCATGACCCTCGGAGAGGGAGCCTGAGGTTGATTGGCATCGGGCTTTTTCATTGACTTCACGCTATCGCCTCTGATGGGGAGGCATAATTAGAGGGGACTTTTCTATGATACTTTTATCTATGCTCGCCCTCGGCGCCGTGATCGGCTTCGTCGGCGCGGGCGGGGCGGGCGTGACAATCACGCTGCTCGTCGTCGGCTTTGCCGTGCCCGTGCATACGGCGCTTGCCGTCGCGCTTGCCGCCATGACGTTCACGACGCTTTCGGGCGCGGTGTCACATTTCCGCCAGCACGAGGTCGTCGCCCTGACTGGCGCGGCGCTCGGCCTTGGCGGTGCGCTCGGGGCGCTCGGCGGCGCGGCCGTGTCGAATATGCTGCCCGCCAAAGAACTCGGCACGGCGACGGCCATCATGATGCTCGCGAGCGGCGGCCTCCAGTACATGAAGCTCTACCATCCGAAATGGCTCGCCGCCCACTTCCCCGTGCGCGAGACGATGCTGACGGGCCCGGCGCTCTGGCGGCGCGGCATCCCGGTCGGCATGTGCTGCGGCTTCCTCGCCGGCGCGTTCGGCATCGGCGCGGCCGCCTTCATCCAGGTCGCGCTCATGGTGCTCTTCGGCGTGCCGCTCCTCCAGAGCATCGGCACATGCATGATGATCATCCTGCCCATCTCCGCGGCGGGCGGCCTCGGCTACCTCGCAAGCGGCCACCTCGACCTCATGATCTTCCTGCAGACGCTTGCAGGCCTCACGATCGGCGCCTGGTTCGGCGCGAAGCTCACCCACCTCGCCCCGCTCCCGATCCTCAAGGCCTCCATCGTCGGCATGAGCGTCATCGGCGGCGTCATCATGCTCATCGGACGGTGAACCACAGAAGCCTCGCCCTCTGGGAAAAGCAGACGCAAGGAACTGTTGCAGTTACTAGACCAATTCCACATACATCATCCATTGCCGAACGTGGCGACCACAGAAGCCTCTCCCTCTGGGAAAAGCAGACGCAAGGCGCTTTAGCGCCTATGCGGTCGCTTTATCCTTTCGGTAGAGGGGGACCGCGAAGCGGTGGAGAGGGTACTAGGGTGCGATAGCAAAACAAAAAGAGGAAGCCTTTCAAAGCATCAAGTCGTTTGTGTTAAAACGTAATGCTTCGAAGGC
>OMWS01000030.1 GCA_900314825.1 uncultured Veillonellaceae bacterium
TGTTCATACGTTACCCTCTCCGCCTCGCATTCGCTCGGCACCTCCCCCAGAGGGGGAGGCGTTATTTGGTAGCTACCATCGCTTAACTTAATACCATTATTCCCCTAAGGGGAAGGCTTTGGTTTGAGCGCCACCTGGAGAGAGTGACCAGTCGACGATGGCGCAAAGAAACACCCCTGCGAATGGCTGGTTCGCAGGGGCGTTTCTCGGTGATTGGCATGGCCAACTTCTTCTTTTCGCGATTTCCGTATATCACGCGATTGGTTTTTTGCAAGATTTCTGCGCAAATCACCGGCTCCGTCCCGCGCCTGGTGTCGGGGCGTCGTCCGTGCTCGTCGCGCGGCTCTGGCTCGTCTGGGTGTCTTCGCTGCGCGCATCTTGCGGCTGCTCCGTGCGTTCTGTGCGTTCCGTGCGCCCGGTTTGCGTGCTGGTCCTGCCGGTGTCGCTCGTGTCGCGGCTGTCGCGCTCCGTGCGGCGCTCGCTCGTGCTGCTCTCCTCGTCGTCCCGGCGCTTCAGGCCGCTCTGGTGCGACGCGCTGCTGCTCGTCTTGTCCGTGGCGCGGCCGATGCTGTGGTCGCCGGCGGGGACTTCCGTGGCGTTTGCCGGGATGGAGCTTTCGTATTCGTGCGCGGCGCGCTCGAGATTCGCTTTCGCGGAGCCCGACAGCGTGACGCCGAGCGTCTGGGCGAGCGTCGTGCGGAGCTTCTCGACCTCGGGAATCCAGTAGGAGATGCCGTCGATGTAGAGCGGGCGGCCGGGGACCATGTCGGTCTTGAGGCCGCTCTTCTGCGCGTCTTTCAGCGTGCCGGCGAATTCGAGGAGCTGGCGCATAGAGAGGTCGGTCTTCACGCTGTCCATGACTTCGCGGATGACGGACGGGAGCTTCGGGATGATGGCGGGCGACGTGATCTTTTCCATGCAGGCGGCCATGAATTTTTGCTGGCGCTTGATGCGGCCGATGTCGCCTTCTTCGTCGCGGTAGCGCACGTACGTGACGGCGGTCTTGCCGTCCATGTGCTGGAGGCCTGGGCGCAGGTCGATGACGAGGCCGCCGTCGTCGTCCCACGGATCTTCGTAGTACATGCGCTTTTCGACGTCGATGTCGATGCCGCCGATGGCGTCGATGATCTTCTGGAAGGCGTGCGTGTTGATGATGACGTAGTGGTCCATGTTGACGCCGAGGAAATCTTCGACGGTGCGCTGCGTGAGGCGCTCGCCGCCATAGGCGTACGCCGCATTGATCTTGTCCCAGCCGTGGCCGGCGATCTTCACGCGCGTGTCACGCGGGATGGAGAGCAGCGCGGCGCGGTTCTTCTTCGGGTCGACGGTCGCGATCATGAGCGTGTCGGAGCGGCCGACGTCGTCTTCGCGCTCGTCGACGCCCATGATCATGATCGTCGATTTGTCTTTCGCCGTTAGGAGGCCTTCCTCGACCTTGTCCGCCGGATTCTTGTCGATGAGCGAACTCGACGCGAACAATGCGCCTGCGACGGCCGCGCCGACGAAGCAGAGGACGACGAGCACCCACGGCCAGATGCGCGTCTTCTTTTTCTGCGCGCGGCTGCGCCGGGGCGGAATGCTGCTGTTCGTTGACAAAATAAATTACCCTCTCAAGTGAGTTTGTTTGAATCTCGATACAACGTTACCCTCTCCGCCTCGCATTCGCTCGGCACCTCTACCTAAAGGACAAAGCGACCACTAAGCGCTAAAGCGTTAAGTGTCTGCTTTCCCCAAAGGGGGAGGCGAAGGTATCTAATCCATTATAGACATTCCGCGGACGTTGCGCAATATCCATCCCTTGATTTTATCCGCGTTCGCTGAAAAATGCGGGGAAGCGCGTTGTCCACAAGCGTGTGGGAAAAAATTTTCGCGTCCATCACGAAATATAGGGGAGCGAGAGAATACGCTTTCGAAATATGGGGTTATCCACCGTTTTATCCACATTGTCCACAGGTTTTGTAAATTTTTGGTGAAGAAACTTATGCACAATGTACACAGGCCAAGAAGATTCCGTCTGTCCCCAGAAATGCTGTGGACAAGCGGCAAAACCTTGACGCACGCCGGCGAAAGTTATCCACACCTGTGGATGAAATTGTGGATAACAATTTTCTTTTGTTCCGAGGCCGCTTTTTCTCGCTTTTTCCCCATATTCTGTAGTATAATATTCTGTGCCAGGACGCTTTTGTTCAAGACAAGCAGAAGAAAAGCCTCCCCATTGGGGGAGGTGCCGAGCGAATGCGAGGCGGAGAGGGTCACGTAGTTACGTGATTCTCGATTCTATCGAATGGATAGAGAATCGACACAGGCCGTTACCCTCTCCGACCCCTTCGGGGCCACCTCCCCCAAAGGGGGAGGCATACATAGAGGAGGATTTCATATGCTGAATGAAGACATCATCGATGCGATGGTCCGCCAGGCGATGGACATCACGCGCAACGCATACTTGCATCACGAGGAGGATCTCGCGGTCGGGGCGTGCGTGCTCGCGAGCGACGGCACGATGTACGCGGGCTGCAACATCCAGAACCGCATGCCGCAGCTCTGCGCGTCGGCGGAGCAGGTCGCGATGTACAAGGCGCTCGCGGACGGCAAGCGCGAGTTCGACGGCATCGTGATCATCGCGGACACGCAGGACCCGTACATCCCGAGCGGCATGAGCCTGCAGATGCTCGCAGAGTTCGAGGTCGCCGACGTCGTCATGGCGAATATGAACGGCATCGTGGACCAGAAGCCGCTCGACGAGCTCTTGCCGTACTATCATAAGATGAAGGAGAACAAGCGCTTCTCGTTTGATGACTAACCACATCCCCAGCCTCCCTCCTTGGAGGGAGGACAGACGCGGAGCGAAGCGCAGCGTCAGGAGGGAGCGGCCTGTAGGTCGTACCAATACGTACGTAGTCGCTCAGGCCCCGTGGCCGCACGTCGTAGCATATCAGAGAACGTGCGCGCACGGGCGCTGAGTGACGGCCTGCGAATTGTGACAAACTACAGGCCGCTCCTCCCTGGGCCTGCCGGCCCCCTCCAAGGAGGAGGGCTGTCTCTTGACTTAATGACATTGTCCCCTAAGGGGAAGGCTGCGTGGAGATCGTTGCGCTCGTTCTTATTCAAACGTTTTCAAAAATACCGAAAGCGAGGTGATCATGGCCATGGATTGGAAGCAGGAAGCGGAAGGATTCGCGGGGTTTTTGCGCCAGGAGCGGCGCGACGAGCTGACGGGGCTGCCGACCATGATGGCCTTCATGGAGCAGGCGGCGCGCGAGCTTTCTCACGGGCCGTCGTCCTTCCTTTATTTCAATGTAGAAAATTTCCGCGTCGTGAACCAGGAGTTCGGCTTCCAGGCGGGCAACCGCTTGCTTGTGCGCATCGCGAACGCGCTCGAGGCGAGCTTCGGCCCCGTGCCGATGGCGCGCCTGAATGATGACCGCTTCGTCGTGATGTCGCGCCAGCCGGATCTCGATGCGCAGATCCAGGCGGTCATCGAGACGGTCGAGCAGGCGGAGACGCGCCTGATGCTCGCGGTGAAGGTCGGCATCTACGCGCCGCCCGCAGACGTCACGGACATCGCGACGGTGCTCGACCGCGCGAAGCTCGCGTGCGACAGCATCAAGGGCATGTACGACCACCAGATCGCGCATTTCGATCCGGCGATGGAGGAGCAGCGGAGCCTCCAGACGTACATCCTGACGAATTTTTACCATGCGCTCGAAAACAAGTGGATCGAGGTCTGGTATCAGCCGGAGATCCGCGCGGCGACGCGGGAGGTCTGCGGCTTCGAGGCGCTCGCGCGCTGGCGCGACCCCGTGCGCGGCATCATTTCGCCGGCGGCCTTCATCCCCGTCCTCGAGAACGCGCACCTCATCGACCGCCTCGACCTCTACATCATCCAGCGCGTCTGCGAGGACCAGCTCAGGGGCGCGCAGCGGCCGGGCTGGAAGCCGTCGCACATGTCGGTGAACCTCTCGCGCGTCGATTTCCAGTTGCGGGACATGCTCAGTGAGATCGAGGGCATCTGCCGCGCCTACGATGTGCCGAAGGGGTATCTGCACATCGAGATCACGGAGAGCGCGCTGAATGCGGACGACGAGTTCCTCAAAAAGGAGATCCAGCGCTTCCGCGACGCGGGCTTCGAGCTCTGGATGGATGATTTCGGCAGCGGCTATTCGTCGCTGAACAATCTGAAGGATTTCCGGTTCGACGTCATCAAGATCGACATGGCGTTCCTGCGGGATTTCGAGACGAAGCCGCAGACGCGCGTCATCCTCGAGGCCATCGTCGACATGGCAAAGCGCCTCGGCATCCACACGCTCTGCGAGGGCGTCGAGACGGAGGAGCAGTACGCGTTTCTGCGCTCCATCGGCTGCGAGGTGCTGCAGGGATATCTCTTCTCGCCGCCGAAGCCGTTTTCCGAAGAGCACACGGGCGAAGTGGCGGGCGCGGACAAGGAAAAGCTCCTCGTCATCGAAGACACTGCGGCGGACCAGTATTTCCTCGACATTGGCCGCTTCAATGTGCTTTCCCCGCAGCCGATCCGCCACTTTGCCGATCCGTCGCAGGAGCAGGCGCTCGCGCTCGGCATCCTCGAGATCAGCAAAGAGGGCGCATGCCGCTATCTCTACGCGAGCGAAGCGCTCGTCGCCGTGGCGAATGCCGTCGGCTTCCTGACGATGGAAGCGGTGGCTGCTTCGTACCGGCAGCCGCGCAAGGAGATGGCGGAGCAGCGCTTCTGGGGGCTGGCGCAACGCGCCATGCAGACCGGCCGCATCGAGTCCATGGAAAATTTCATCAACGGCCGCGCTTACTCTGTGCGCATGGTCGTGCTCGCGCGGGACGAGGCACGCGGCGTCACGGCCGTCGCCTTCCACATCGTCGACCTCTCCGAGCTCGGCGTGCGGCACCAGCAGCGGCTCCTCGACATCGCAACGCGCCATATGCTGCAGATCTACACGCGCATCGACCTCTTCTGCGAGGACGGCCGCGCGGAGAACCTCGTCGTCGACGCCTCGCAGCAGCGCGTCACGGACCGCTACGGCACGCATCTCGGCTCGGTCCACGAGTACGCGACGATGTACATCGCGGAGGAAGACCGCGAAAACTTCATCGCGTTCTACGACCTCACGGACATCGAAGAGCGCTCGCTGCGCGCCCGCAGCGACCACACGACAGCCGTCTTCCGCGTGCTCGACGAGGCGACGGGCGAGCCCTCCCCGCAGATGTTCACCGTCATCCCCTTCCGCCTCGAAGGCAAACGGTATGCGCTCTCGTGCGTACGGCGCATCGACAATCTCGACCGGAAGAGGTCGATGGAGGGATTCGAAAAATAAATATGAATAAAAAGCCCTGCGGGTTCGTCACCCGCAGGGCTTTTCGTATGACATTATTTGATTCGATAGATTTCACTTCGATGACCGACTGTCAGCGCGAGGATCACAAGTTCTTCGTCTTCGATTTCGCAGATGATGCGATAATCTCCGATGCGGTAGCGCCAGAGACCCGACAAGTTTGCCGTCAGTCCTTTGCCTGTGACACGTGGATCTTCGCACCCGACCAGGTGTTTATCAATCCACGACTTCAACATTCGTTGCGTATAACGATCGAGCTTCTTGAATTCTTTCCGAAAGCGTTCTGTCGTCTCTAAGTGATAGCTCATAGATCGAGCTCCTTCCAGAGGTCTTCGATGGGCTCGCTTTTCCGCCCGCTCTTCACATATGCATCGTGCGCTTCTTCCGCCACGCGGAGATCGTATTCATCTTCAATCTTTTCGAACAACGCCCGCTTGAACGCTTCGCCAAGCGACATCGCATGCAGTTTCGCGTAGCTGTCGGCGAGCGAGCGCTCTTCTTCATTCAATCGAATCGAGAATCCCATAAAAATCCCTCCCCTTTGTAGTATATTGTACTATAAAAGGGAGGGATTTTCTATATCTCGCGAAAAAAATTAGTGATGGAACAGCCGGATGTGCGTCATGGCCATCGTCATGCCGTACTTGTCGGCCGTCTCGATGACGTTGTCGTCGCGGATGGAGCCGCCGGTCTGGGCGACGTACTGGACGCCCGACTTGTGCGCGCGCTCGATGTTGTCGCCGAACGGGAAGAACGCGTCCGAGCCGAGGCAGACGTCGTGCGCAGCTTTTGCGAGCCAGGCTTTTTTCTCGGCTGCCGTGAAGACGGGCGGCTTCTCCTTGAAGACGCGCTTCCAGTCGTCCGTTTCCAGCAAATCTTCCCACTCGTCGCCGATGTAGACGTCGATGGCGTTGTCGCGGTCCGGGCGGCGGACTTCTTCCTTAAAAGGAAGGTTCAGCACTTGCGGGCTCTGGCGCAAAAACCAGCGATCCGCTTTGCCGCCCGCGAGGCGCGTGCAATGGACGCGGCTCTGCTGGCCGGCGCCGATGCCGATGGCCTGGCCGTCGTACGTGTAGCAGACGGAGTTCGACTGCGTGTACTTCAGCGTGATGAGCGCGATCAGGAGGTCACGCTTCGCGGCGGCAGGCAGGTCTTTCGCCTTCGTCGCGATATCGATGAGGCACTCCTCGCCAATCTTCACGTCATTGCGCTGCTGCGAGAACGTCACGCCGAAGACCTGCTTCGTCTCCACGGGCGCGGGCTGGTACGCAGGATCCATCTGGATGACGAGGTAGCTGCCCTTGCGCTTCGTTTTCAAAATTTCCAAAGCCTCGGCGCTGTACGACGGCGCGATGATGCCGTCGGAGACCTCGCGCTTGAGGAACGACGCCGTCTGCGCGTCGCACTCATCGGAGAGCGCGACGAAATCGCCGTACGAACTCATGCGGTCGGCGCCGCGCGCGCGGATGTACGCCGTCGCGATCGGCGACAGCTCGACGCCCTCGACGAAGTAGACTTTTTCCAGCACATTCGAAAGCGGCACCGCCACCGCTGCGCCCGCCGGGCTCACGTGCTTGAAGGAAGCCGCCGCCGGCAGCCCCGTCGCGGCTTTGAGCTCGCGCACGAGCTGCCAGCTGTTCATGGCGTCCAAGAGATTGATGTACCCCGGCCGCCCGTTCAGCACGGTGAACGGCAGCTCGCCCGACTCCATATACACCTTCGCCGGCTTCTGGTTCGGATTGCAGCCATACTTGAGTTCGAGTTCTTTCATTTCGCTGTCTCCTTTTATCTTGAAAACGAAAAAGAGCCGCACCAATCACAGGCTCTTGCCCAGACGGTCGGCTCTTTCCTTTCTTGCACTCCACGTGGTATACTCCACTTCCGTCAGTCGTGCAAGGATTCCTACTAAATAATCTACCAAACGTGTAGCAAGGTGTCAAGAAAAAGAAGAAGGGGAATTCTTTTTATATTGAACTTCAATGTATATACAAACGCATCTTTTCGTGCTACAATGAAGAAAACAAAAGGAGGAGATTTCCATGGCAGCTACAAAATCTTTGAGCATCCGTGTGGATGATGAAGTGAAGCAGCAGTCGGATGAAGTGCTTTCCACGCTCGGCCTCTCGACATCTTCCGTCGTCAATATGCTCCTGCGTACGATCGCCCGCAACCGTGCCGTCCCCGCAGAACTTTTCACCACGAAACCGCTCGACACGCACGCGGAACGCAACCGTGCTTATCTCGAAAAGCTCGACCGTGGTTTTGAGGCATATCGACAAGGGTTGTGCGTTCGTCATGACTTGATTGAGGATGACGAATGATGTATCAGCTTGCTTGGAACCCCGAGGCGTGGGAAGAATATGTTGATTGGCAGCAAGAAGACCGGAAAACACTGAAACGGATCAACTCGCTGATCAAGGATATCATGCGGAACGGCCCATCTGTCGGTATTGGCAAACCAGAACCGCTCCGATACCGCCCTGCTTGGAGCCGCCACATCGATGATGCAAATCGTCTCATTTATTATATTGAAAATGACGACTTGATCATCTTGTCCTGCAAGGGACATTACGAAGACAAATAATCGGAGGAATCTTTATGCGCGTCATCGTCATCGGAGCGGGCAAGCTCGGGTACAGCATTGCCGAGCTCCTCTCGAAGGAAGCGTTCGACGTCGTCATGGTCGATCATGACGCGGCGCAGCTCGACGCGCCGAAGGAGACGCTCGACGTGCTGACAATCCATGCGAATGGCGCGAGCCCGATCACGATGAACGAGCCGGACATCCGCGGCGCGGACATCCTCATCGCCGTCACGGGCCAGGACGAGGTGAACATGGTCGCCTGCATCCTCGCGAAGAAGCACGGCGTCCGCCACACCGTCGCGCGCATCCGCGACATGCAGTTCATGGGCGAGGCGAAAGAATACCTGAAGGAAAATTTCGACATCGACATCCTGCTGAATCCCGAGCTCATCACGGCGCACGAAATCCACCGCATCCTCATGACGCCGGCCGCGCTCAACGTTGAAGATTTCGCGCACGGCAAAGTCCGCCTCTTCGAGACGCGCATCCGGCGCAATTCGCAATACGCGCGCAAGAAACTCAAGGACGTCGCGCTGCCGCAAGGCGTGCTCGCCGGCATGATTTTCCGCGACCACCGCATGATCATCCCGCATGGCGACGACGCGCTCTTGCCGCGGGACAACGCGTACTTCATCGGCATCCCGTCCGCCATCGAGGAATTCAGCCAGGCCGTCGCGCAGCGCGGCGCGAAGCCTGTCCATCATGTCATGATCATCGGCGCCGGCCGCACGGGCCGCGCGCTCGCGACGATGCTCGACAGCGAGGGCGTCGAGGTCAAAGTCGTCGACAAGGACCGCGAGCGCGGCCAGCTCGTCGCCGGCTCGCTCCGCCACGGCATCGCCGTCTGGGGCGACGGCACGGACATCACGTTGCTCCAAGAGGAAGACATCGCGACGATGGACGTCGTCGTCTGCCTGACGGACGATGACAAGCTGAACCTCATGCTCGCGCTCATCGCGAAGCACCTCGGCGCGGACAAGACCGTCGTGCGCGTCGAGCGCAACGAGTACGTCGAGCTCATGGAAAAAGTCGGCGTCGACATCGTCCTCTCGGCGCGCCTGCTGTCGGCAAGCGAAGTCCTCGCCTTCGCCCGGCGCGGCGGCGTCGTCTCCGTCTCGCTCCTCGAGGGCGCGAAAGCTGAGGCCGTCGAAGTCATCATGCAGGAGGGCGCGCCCGCGGCGGGCAAGCGCCTCATGGACGCGAAGCTCCCGAAAGAATGCCTCGTCTGCGCCTACGTGCGCGGCGAAGAAGCCGGCATCCCGAACGGCACGACCGTCCTCCTTCCCGGCGACCGCATCATCCTCTTCATCCAGACGCAATTCGCGCAGAAGGTCATGACGTACTTCAAGGGAAAAGAATAGAGATAAATCAAACACAGCCTCCCCCTCTGGGGGAGGTGCCGAGCGAATGCGAGGCGGAGAGGGTAGCGCAGTTACAAAATTCTCGATTCTGTCGAAAGGATAGAGAATTGACAGAGGCCGTTACCCTCCGTCGCAAGCGACATAAGCGACCGCTAAGCGCTGAAGCGCTAAGCGTCTGCTTATCCGAAATGACAAAAGCTGTGGAACGGAGGCACCGAAAATGCATGACAAGCACGAGATTTTCTGGTACCTCCTCTCCCGCCTCGCTGTCGCATTATCGATTTTATTGTGCCTGCCGCTCGTGCTCCACCAATGGAACGCGCTGTCGTCAGGCGCGCCGGACCTGGGCGGCGGGCTTGCGTTCGCCGTGCCGCTCTGCCTCGCCATGGGGCTCGCGACGCTCTTTTATCATCTGGGACAAAACCATGCGCGGCCTCTGAATCTTGCCGAGGGCGCGATGCTATCCGTGCTCGCCTGGCCGTTTTTGGCGTTCGTCGGCATGTGGCCGTTCGTGATCGCGGGAGCGCTTTCACCGCTTGACGCCTTTTTCGAAGCCATGGCCGCCTTTTCCGCGACCGGGCTGTCACATTTCGCCGACATCCATGAGCTCCCGCCCGCGCTCGCGCTCTGGCATGGCCTCATGAATGGCCTCGGCGGCCTCACGTTCGTCGTGCTGCTCGTGACCGTCCTGCCGCAGGTCAGCGGCTGCTTCGGCCTCACGCTCTCAGCGCGGCAGATGGTCTATTTCTCGCCCGTCTGGCGGAAGATGCACCAGTCCATCTGGCAGGGGCTCACCGTCTACGGCGGCCTCTGCGCCGCGTTTTTTCTGATCCTCTTCGCCTGCGGCATCGCCCCCTTGCGCGCGCTCGTGCTCGCGCTTGCGACCGTCTCGACGGCTGGCAGCGGCGCGATGGCGCAGGCGTTTTCCAGTTCATCGACACTCCAGATGGCCGGCATTTTCATGATGCTCGTGACGGGCGGGAATTTTTTGCTCTATTGGAAATCGTGGGCGCGGCGCGAACCGAAACTTTTATGGGAGGACACGGCGCTGCGCATGATGCTCGCTATTTTTCTGGCCGCAGGATTTTTGGTGTCGCTCCACTTGTTTTTCGCGACCACGAAGGGATTTTTTGAGGCCATCCAACAGGGATTTTTTGCGACCGCCTCGTTTTTCACGACCGCCGGTTTTATTTCCGGGGACATCGCCGCGTGGCCGGACTTTGACCGCAGCCTTTTATTTTTGCTCGCCTGCACGGGCGCGTGCATCGGCTCGCCCGCCGGCGGGCTGAAAGTCGTGCGCCTCGTCGTGCTCGGCCGCCTCGCGCTCGGCGAGCTCCGCCGCACGCTGCACCCGCGCATGATCATCAGCGTCCCGCTCGACGGCCTGCCCGTGCCGGACAAGGTGGCCTCCCGCATCCTCGCGTTTTTCTTTCTCTACATCGCCGTGCTCTTCCTCGGCACGCTCGCCCTCGCTGCGACCGGCCTCGCCATCCTGCCGTCCTTCGGCCTCGCGGCAGGCTCGCTCACGAGCGCCGGCAGCCTCGCCACCCTCTTCGGCCTCGAAACCGCCGCCCACCTCACGCCCGCCGCGAAACTCCTCGCCTGCCTCCTCATGACCATCGGCCGCGCAGAAATCTTCGCGCTGTTCCTGCTCGGGGCCGTCGCGGGGGATGCCGCGAGGAAGGAATGGAAATAACGCTTGCAAGATATAAGCCATTGACGTATAATCAAACTATGATGGACAAACAAATTCCCCAGGTTGTCGTTGAGACCCTTCCTTATCAAAAAGCAGTCGAAAAAATCTGGGATGAAGAAACACAGGTGGCATTCAAAAATTATATTGGCGTGAATTTTGCGCTTGGCGACATGATTCCCGGCGCAGGCGGCATTCGGAAAATTCGTTGGCAAGCAAACGGGCATGGAAAAAGAGGAGGCGTGCGCGTCATCTATTATGTGTACAACGAAAATCATCCGATTTATTTGCTGTATGCGTATCCGAAAAATGTCCAAATGGATTTATCCGAGGCAGAAAAGAAATTATTTCGTACCGTGGCAGAACAATTAAAAGCAACATTTCGTGCAAAGGATGGTGGAGATCATGAATGAACCGATTTCGCCGGCAGCGGCGGCCATTTTAGAAGGTCTGCAGGAAGCTTTGGCAGACGCGAAAGGCGTGCCGGTCGCCGGCCTGAAAAAAACAACCGTCTATCGCGTCGAGCCGAAGGCCATCCGCGAGCAGTTGAACATGTCACAGAGCGAATTTTCTCACGCATTCGGGATTCCTGTCTCGACGCTGCGGAATTGGGAACAAGGGCGGCGTCAGCTCGATGCCACGGCCATCTCCTATTTGCGTGCCATCATGAAATATCCGAAAGAAATCATGTCGGTGCAAATGGCATGAAAGGAGCGCTCGCATGTCTGATTTCCTCACAGAATTCCGCGCGGCGGCGGAGGCGTATGGCCTCGCGCTGACGGAGGCGCAGTTCGCACAATTCGCCCGGTACAACGAACTTCTCCTCGACTGGAACACGCGCATGAATCTCACGGCGCTCGTGGAGCCGAAGGATGTCGCGGTGAAGCACATGATCGACTCGCTCTCGGCGTATGACGCGGAATTCTTTTCCTGGTCGCCGGCCGTCATCGATATCGGCACGGGCGCGGGATTTCCTGGCCTGCCGCTGAAGATTTTTGCGCCGCAAATAAATCTCACGCTCATGGATTCCCTCGCGAAGCGGGTCACGTTTTTGGAGACCGTGGTCCAAGAATTGGGACTCGAAAATGTCCGTTGCATTCACGCCCGCGCCGAGGAAGCGGCGCGGGACAAAAAATACCGCGAGCAATATGACCTCGCCGTCAGCCGCGCCGTTGCAAGGCTTCCCGTGCTGCTCGAATATACGCTGCCGTTCGTGAAAACAGGCGGCCGCCTGCTCGCGCTCAAAGGCCGCGCATGGGAAGAGGAACTCCAAGACGCCGCGCGGGCGCTGAAACTCCTCGGCGGTACAAAAAAATCCGCGCGCCCCGTAAAACTCCCCGGCCTCGACGACAAACGAGCCGTCCTCATCATCGAAAAAACCGCCCCGACACCAAAAGCGTATCCGAGAAAAGCAGGCACGCCGGCGAAGAAGCCGCTGTAAGCACAAAATTTATTTACACGGCTTCATCGTTGTAATAAAATAGAGAAAAGGACGTTCACATGACAGATGATTGCTACTTCAATGAAAACAATATGCGTCATCTCAGAACAGCTGCTGCACGTATGGAGGCAGGACAAACAATTGTCATGAAGGACGTTGATGATATGGAGCGCAAGGCGAAAATCATCAATACCATCCGACAGTTCCGCCTCATTGACGACACCTATTTCAATATGTTCATGGAGGATAATATTCCCTGTATGGAATTGTTCCTCCGTCTCATCTTAAGCAATCCGACGCTTCGCGTCGAACGCATCCAGACGCAACGCGAAGTCTCAAACATCTTCGGACGCAGCGTCCGCTTCGATGTCTTCACGCGGAATGATGACGGCACGCTCTGCAACATGGAAGTGCAACGCAGCGACCAAGAAGCGACACCCGAGCGCGCACGGTTCAACAGTTGTATGCTCGATATGCTGACCATCAAGAAGGGCTTCACGTGGGGAGAAAACCACCTGCCGCCTGCGTGCGTCATTTTCATCACGGAACACGATGTCTTGCGCGGTGGCAAGCCGATTTACCATATTTCGCGTCGGATTGACGAGCTGGAAGAAAAACGTTTCGAAGACAATGCACAGATTATTTATGTCAATGCTAGCTATCAAGACGAAAGCCCGCTCGGATGGTTAATGCATGATATGTTTGCCAATTCGCCGGAAAAAATGCACTATGGAATTTTGGCGGATCGAACAAATTATTTGAAAACTGACACGCATGGGGTGATGAAGATGTGTGAATTAATGGAAAAACTAATGGAAGAAGATCGCGCGAAAAGTTTTGAAAAAGGCAGAGAAGCCGAACAGCAAAGTACGATTCTTCGCCTTTTTCAAAGGGGCTGGAAACTCCCAGACATCATGGATGCCACGAATTTGGAAAAGGAAAAAATCTTAAATTTTCTTCGCGCAAACGGTATTCAACCCGCACAATAAGTTTCTATTGATTATTTGGAGGGATCGACATGAAACACATCTTGCACGGATGCCTCGCGCTGCTTTTTGCGTTCGTCCTTTCGGCGTTCGCCGCTGCGCCATCCGAACATGCTGGCGGATGGATTTCGTCGGCGGAAGCGGCGTCGCATCCAGAGGTCGCGCAGCGCGAGCTCAAGAAGGACAAGGGCTACGAGGTCTCGGATGTCTACAACCGCGCGCATCACATCATTTATGGAAGCAAAGCGCCGGTCGGGCCGGACGGGCGCACGCGCATCGCGGTGATCGTGAATGGCGACGAGGATCTCGTCGTCGAGGATCGCGTGAAGAATATCATGTATTCACAGATCCGCAAGAAGTTCCCGCGTGAAAACTTTGCCGTCATGAAGGGCACGGACATCAATACGATGCTCCTGCAAATGGCGGAAGACCGCTATGTGAGCGAAGGCCCGGCTGCCAGAAACAATGGAGGCCCGGATATCGATGGCGTCCCCGTCGAGAAGCCTTCCGTTGGAAATTCTCGTGTCAATGTACCGGAACAACCTTCGTCCCAGCCGCGCGGCATCGCCGATTTTGGGCGCACGGAACTCGCGACCGCCGGCAGGGCGTGCAACTATAATTACGTCCTTCTTGTCACGCTTTCCGAAGGGCATGACCATAAATATGACCACGGCCCTTTTACTCATACAACGAACTCGAACATCTGGCTTCGCATCCGTTTTGTCGATGTGGCGTCGGGAGATTACCTCTACCGCAACGACATCGTGACATCTGGTAAGACACACAACGGTCACGTGAATGGCCGCGTCTTTGAAGATTCCGTCGCGAACGGCATGAAAGAGGCCATGAACGACATCGCGATCTTGGAGGATTGACGCTTTTTCCTCCGCTCTGAATGAGGTGAACCACATGAAACACACAGTTTTTCGCACACTGCTCGCCATGGGCATCGCTGCGTCCTTGTCCTTGCCGACGGCGTTTGCCAGCGAGGAAACGGCATCGTCGGCGCAGCCGGAAGAGATTAGCGACACGTCCACGGCTGATGATTGGTTCGCCACGCCGGAGGAGACCGAGAAGATGGTGAATGAGACGAAAGAGGAGACGAAGGAGCGCAAGGACAAAGAGGACGCGCGCTACACGTTCCTTCTTTCCGACAGCGGCTACGACTACTACCTCGATGGCCGCGCCACGCATTGGGTGCAGATCCCGCATGGCGACGAGCAGATCCTCGATACGTGGGTGAAGCTCCTGCCGTCGAAGTCCGAGGACGAGGCGGCGGCGGACGGGTCGTATTCGTACCCGCAGAAATATTACCTCGCGCATTACTACGTCCGCCCGAAGACGCAACAGATCCAGTTCCTCTCCGAGCTCGAAGTCACGGGCGGCCGGCCGGACAACACGGTGCAGGGTCGCGGCTACAACACGCAGAACTGGGAGTATCTCACGCCGGACTCCATCGAGGACGAGATCTATCACAAAGCGCTCGAGCAAGTGAAGAAGCAGCGCACGAAAAAGAATCCATTGACGGCGCTCACGGGCGACCACGGCCCGAAAAATCTGCGCGACGCGCTTGAAGAATATTTCCGTATCGCGCTGTAAAAGATGGAAACGACAATCGAAGGGAGTGTTTGCCATGGAAAATCTCGCATACCAGGATCCTCCGATGGTAGAACGCATCGAGGGCAAGACCTATCTCATGGCGCCCTGCCCGCGCCCGAGCCACAATGTCATCGCTACGAATATATTGAATATTTTCTACAACTATTTGAAAGGGAAACGATGCCGTGCGTTCGGCGATAACATGGATGTTCATATCGACAATGAGAATGTTTATGTCCCGGACGTCATGATCGTCTGCGACCGTTCGCGCGTGCATCGCGACGGCCTCCACGGCGCGCCCGACCTCGTCGTCGAAGTCCTCTCGCCCTCGACAGCGCACCGCGACCGCGGCCCGAAGATGCGCCATTATGCGGCGGCCGGGACGAAAGAATATTGGATTGTCTCACCGTTCGGAAAATCCGTCGAGGTTTATCACAATGAGGGCGGCCGTTTCGAACTCGATGCCATGTACACGGACTATACAGATTTGGACCTCGAGCGCATGAATGACGACGACCGCAAGGAAGTCCGCTGGCAGATTCCCGTCTCGCTCTACGATGATTTTCTTGTGGATGTGAAGGATGTTTTCTTTGACGTTGATGATTTTGAGTGAAGGAAAAATGCAGGGAGGCTTCGCGCCGTCCCTGTTTTTTTGCGTGCTTGCAAAATAGCATTTTCTCCGATTTTATGATAAAATAGCTTAGATTGTTAGTCACACATATGAGGTGAGATTTTGGAATTCGGTCAAGGAAAAGTCGTGCCGGTGAATCTCGAGCACGAAATGAAGAATTCGTACATCGACTACGCGATGAGCGTCATCGTCTCCCGCGCTCTCCCAGATGTGCGTGACGGCCTCAAGCCGGTGCATCGCCGCATCCTGTACGCGATGCAGGAAGCGGGCATGGGGCCGACGAAGCCGTACAAGAAGTCGGCGCGTATCGTCGGCGAAGTCCTCGGCAAGTACCATCCGCACGGCGACAGCTCCGTCTATGACGCGATCGTCCGCATGGCGCAGGATTTTTCCATGCGCTACATGCTCGCGGACGGCCACGGCAACTTCGGCTCCGTCGATGGCGACCCGGCCGCGGCCATGCGCTACACCGAGGTGCGCATGTCGCGCATCTCCGAGCTCATGCTGCAGGACATCGACAAGGAGACCGTCGATTTCGTCCCGAACTACGACGAGTCGCTCAAGGAGCCGTCCGTGCTCCCGGCGAAGTTCCCGCAGCTCCTCGTGAACGGCACGAGCGGCATCGCCGTCGGCATGGCGACGAACATCCCGCCGCACAATATGAGCGAGGTCATCGACGGCACGTTACTGCTGATCGACCACCCCGACGCGACGGTTGAAGAGCTCATGCAGGTCATCAAAGGCCCGGATTTCCCGACGGCGGGCTACATCCTAGGCACCGACGGCATCAAGAGCGCCTACACGACGGGCCGCGGCGTCATCAAGATGCGCGCGAACGCCCGCATCGAGACGCTGTCGAACGGCAAGCCGCGCATCATCGTCACGGAGCTCCCGTACCAGGTGAACAAGGCGCGCCTCGTCGAGAACATCGCGCAGCTCGTCCGCGACAAGGAGATCGAGGGCATCACGGCGCTGAACGATGAGTCCGACCGCACGGGCATGCGCATCGTTATCGACCTCCGCCGCGACGCGAATGCGAACGTCATCCTGAACCAGCTCTACAAGCACACGAAGCTCCAGGACAGCTTCGGCGTCATCATGCTCGCGCTCGTCGACGGCAAGCCGCAGGTGCTGAACCTGAAGCAAGTGCTCCACTACTACATCAAGCACCAGGAAGACGTCATCACGCGGCGCACGCAGTACGAGCTCAAGAAAGCGCAGGAGCGCGCGCACATCTTGGAAGGCTTGACGATTGCGCTCGACCATCTCGACGCCGTCATCACGACGGTCCGCGAGAGCCGCACGGCCGACATCGCGAAGGAAGCCCTCATGACGGGCTTCAAGCTCAGCGACCGCCAGGCGCAGGCCATCCTCGACCTGCGCCTCCAGCGCCTGACCGGCCTCGAGCGCGAGAAGATCCAGGAAGAATATCAGGAAACCTTGAAAGCCATCGAGGAATACAAGGCCATCCTCGCCGACGAAAACCGCATCCTCGCCATCATCAAAAGCGAGCTCACGGACGTCAAGAAAAAATTTGGCGACGCGCGCCGCACGAAGCTCACGATCGACACGAGCGAGCTCAATGTGGAAGACCTCATCGCCGAAGAAGACGTCGTCATCACGCTGACGCACGGCGGCTACGTGAAGCGCATCCCGCTCGACACGTACCGCCGTCAGAACCGTGGCGGCAAGGGCGTCAAGGGCATGGCGACGAAAGAAAAAGATTTCGTCGAATCCATGCTCATCACGACGACGCACCACACGATCCTCTTCTTCACGAACCGCGGCCGCGTCTACCAGCTCAAGGCCTATGAGATCGCCGAAGCCTCCCGCCAGGCAAAAGGCACGGCCATCATCAACCTCTTGCAGCTGCAGGCGGGCGAGACCATCACGGCCATCATCCAGGTCAAGGAATTCAACCCCGACGCGTTCCTCTTTTTCGCCACGAAGAAAGGCATCGTCAAGAAGACGCGCCTCGTCGAATACCAGAACCTGCACAAAGGCGGCCTGAACGCCATCAACCTCGATGACGACGACGACCTCATCGGCGTCAAGTTCACGAGCGGCAGCCACGACATCATCCTCGGCACGCGCTGGGGCATCTCCATCGCCTTCAGCGAAGACGACGTCCGCCCGATGGGCCGCGTCGCGCGCGGCGTCAAGGGCATCAAGCTCAACGACGGCGACGAAGTCATCGCCATGGACAGCCTGCGCCGCAGCAGCGAAGTCCTCACCGTCACGGCGGGCGGCCTCGGCAAGCGCACGGAAGCCTCCGAATACCGCATCCAGACGCGCGGCGGCAAAGGCCTCATCAACATCAAGGTCACGGAAAAGACCGGCGATGTGGTGGGCCTGCGCGTCGTCCGCCCCGACCAGGAGCTCCTGCTCATCACGACGGGCGGCATCGTCCTCCGCACGAACATCAGCGACATCCGCAACACCGGCCGCTACGCCTCCGGCGTCAAGCTCATGACGACGGCCGAAGGCGACCAGGTCGCGTCCATCGCCGTGCTCGACCAGAAAGAGTAAACCGTATAGAAAAACAGCGTGTCTTCTCTTGCAGGAGACACGCTGTTTGCGTTATAATGAAAAACATAGGGGCAACCACCAAGCGGTCGGCGGTTGGAGTTAGTAGCCTCGCAGAAAGGTCGAAATACCTGAGAAAGCGAGGTGATTCGGATGGATCAGACGATCATCGCTCTGTTCTTGATGCTCTGCATTCTCATGATGCTCAGAAAACAATAACCGCCCCGGAGTCCAACCAAAGGCGGTTATGTTTGTAGAATAACCAACTGCGCGAGGCAACCAACCGTCAACCGTGGTTGCTTCTCTTGCTTCATATTTTACAACAGATACGTTTTTTTTTCAAGACTTAAAGAGGAAGGAGCGATTCATCATGGAAAATCTCGCATATATCGACCCGCCGCGCACGGAACGCATCGAGGGAGAGACGTACCGCATGATCCCTCCTCCACGAATAAAAAACGTCCTCGTTGCAGGAAATATCTATATCGCCTTTGAACGTCATTTGACAGGTACATCATACAAAGCCATCTCAAGCAAATCACTCGTCTACCTTGATGATGATAACATCTATGATCCAGATGCCATGATTTGTGAACGTTCCAAGATTCATCGCGATGGCATCTACGGAGCCCCTGACCTCGTCGTCGAAGTCCTCTCGCCCTCCACGCGAAAGCACGATCGCGGTGCGAAGATGCGGCACTACGCCGCCGCCGGCGTGCGGGAATACTGGATCGTCGATCCCCTCGCCGAGTCCGTCGAGGTCTACAAAAACCACGGCGGCATCTTCGAGCTCGACGAAATCTATGAAGATTATAATGCCGAAGACCGCGCCCAAATGACGGAAAAAGAGCTCGCCGACATCCACACCGACATCCCCGTCGCACTCCAAGAAGGCGAAGAAGGCTTCACCGTCCGCCTCCAGGAGATTTTCGAAGATACGACGTTCGAGTGAATGCCGGCACGAGAAGTCCCCTTTTCGACACCACCAAGACACACGAAAGCCGTTGCACGTCTGTGACATGCAACGGCTGTTTTTGATTCTGTATTTTTCAATGGATCATTGTGCCGTCCGGCATCGCATCGACATCCACGCCTACGTGCTCGACCGCGAAGAACGAGGCTTGTGGAAAGTCCGCCTTGTAAAGATCAAACGTCTTCATCATCGTCAGTGTCGCAGCGCTCTCAAGCGGTGAAATGAATTCCGCCGTCGGGCGGAAATTCTCCTCTCGTGCGCAAAACCGATCGAATTGTGCGCCCGAAAGGAAGAAGCAGCCCGCGTGCGGATTGTGCGGCTTGATGAAGCGCAGCAGCTGCCCGCCCCATGGCGCGCTGAGCACGGGACGGCGCTGGTAGTTCATCCAATGCCCGATGAAGTTTTCTTGCATCTCCGGATCGCCGATGATTTTCTGCGTCCCGCAAATCGAGAACCGATGCGGCAACAAGACTGCCCCAGGGCCGAACAGGGATTCGAACCAGATGAGCTTCTGGAAGAACATCGGATCCGTGATCTTGCAGTCATCTTCGAGATATCCATAATAATCGTATTCCCCGCGATGCATACGGAGATACTGCAGGCAGGCGAATGGCAAGTGGCGCGGATTGTCCAGCTTCGCCCGGATGTGTTGATACGAATCCTTCGATACGTCCAGGAGAGGAAGGACATGCTCCTCCTCCAGCGTCGTGCAGATGGCCAGGTCGATCTGAAAGGTGTTCCACGTGTCTGCGGGAAACTTGCGCACATAGATATGGCCGTCCGCTTCGGAAACGAATGCCGGATATGTCCGTGGC
The DNA here is from genome assembly GCA_900314825.1 of uncultured Veillonellaceae bacterium. GTDB lineage: Bacteria > Bacillota > Negativicutes > Selenomonadales > Selenomonadaceae > Selenomonas_C. The sequence continues at coordinate 19,949 of OMWS01000030.1, forward strand.
GTGGAGAACGTGAGCTGCAACGCGCGCAAGCAGTCGCTTACGATTGCCGCTCGTTTCTCCGGTGCATCATGGCCGAATCCATGCGTCGAAGCGGGATCCGATTTGTAAAAATGCGGCATCGCCATCAAGATTTTCAACACGTTCTTTTCCTCCGAACCTGTGGATTTCTCATTTCATCATACCAGAAAAGTCCCCCCCGTAAAGACAAATGCGCATGGAACATTGACATGTGCGTGTCTTGCTCGGGGGGGCGGTTGTAGTATACTGATGGACAGAACAGGATGATTCTATGAATCTGGAGGAATATTCGTATGAGACAGTTCTTGCAAGCCGTTTCGGATTTTCATGAAAAGGATTACATGCACCGCCTGCAGGCGCTGGCGGCGCGGAAGGAATCGTGCGGCTTCTTTTATCTTGGCAATGATGCGGATCTGCCGAAGTTCCAAAACGTCCTTCGCGCACAGGGCGTTTCCGTCTCCGTCATCGTGAATCTCGGCGGCAAGCTGCCGACCGCGCAAGTGCCCGTGATTCATGCAGCAGAGTTCCCCGCATTTTCGCCAAAACCAAAGACGATGATTCTCTACGGGGCGGGCGTTCCGAGTTGCTTCGCCGCGTTCTTCGAGCGTTGGAAGATCGAAAGCCTCGTGCTGAATGTCGTCCAGAACATCCAGCACGAGATGGGGTTCTATGACAAGCATCTCGTGGACTTGTATGATGCTTATGCAGATTTCTCTGATGAAGAATCCCGCAGAGCGTTCCTCGGCGGCTGGAAGCACATCTCGTCGTCCAGTCTCCGCGATTTCCACCTCGCGCCGGAGCCACAGTATTTCCTGTCGGGCTTCACGGTGCAGCCGGGCGACATCGTCATCGACGGCGGCGCGTATGATGGCGGCACGTCGCGGGATTTCGCCTCCGTGGCAGGCCCGTCCGGCAAAGTGTACGCCTTCGAGATGGACGAGGAAAATTTCCCGAAATGCAGCGCGAGTGCCGAGAAATATGATTTCGTCGCGGAAAACATGGGGCTCGCCAGCCAGCGGCAGGCTGCGAACTATGTGCATACAGGAGCGAATGCGACGGCAAGCCGCATGGATGCAGGCGGCGACCGGACGGCGCAGTTCACGAGCATCGATGCCTATGTGAAAGAGCAGGGGCTGCCACGTGTCGATTTCATCAAAATGGACATCGAGGGCGCCGAGCTCGACGCGCTCCACGGCGCAGCGCTCACCATCGCCCGCTGGAAACCGCGCATGGCGATCTGCGCCTACCACAAGCCGGAAGACCTCTGGGTGCTGCAGCAGTACATCCGCTCGCTGCGCCCCGATTACGAATTCGCGTTCCGCCATTACGGCATCGACGTCAGCGAGTATCTCTACACGGACGAGACGCGCAAGCTCCTCAGCGACTTCCACCTCCCTTGGTCGGTGCCGTCGAACTGCGAGCGCGTGCTGTATTGCCGGTGAGGGAATGCGCGAAATAGCATAGAAGAAACCCGTTGCCCCAGAAACGTCAAACGTTCCGGGGCAACCGTTTTCCTAGTCTTGTTCGGGGGGGGCGGCTGTAGTATACTGGTGGACAGAAAAGCAATGGAGACGGAGGATGGACATGGCAGATGGTCGGATGTATGGGTGGAAACAAGGGGATACGTATTCGGAAGCGGTCTTGCATCAGCTGATTGACACGCATGACGTCATCAGCTTTGATATTTTTGACACCGTGCTGATGCGGAGCGTCTTGGATCCGACAGATGTTTTTGAAATCGTGGAACAGCGGGCGGAGCAGCACGGGCTCCATCTGCCGGATTTCAAATTCGTGCGCCTCGGCGCAGAACATCGCATTCTCGCATCAAAGCGCCGTCACTCCCTGCCGGGCATCTACGACGATGTCCGGCAAGCGCTCGACCTGCTCCCAGAAGAAGCGGATTGGTTGAAAGCGTGCGAATGGCAAGTCGAACAAGAAGTCATCCTGCCGCGGCGGCAAGTCCATGAATGGATGAAGGCGGCAAAAACTGCGGGAAAGCGCGTCGTGCTCGTTTCCGATATGTACCTCTCGACCGAGGAGATCCGCACGCTGCTTCAAAAATGGGATATCACGGCGTATGACGCCATCTATCTTTCCGGCGAGCACGGTTCGGGAAAGCCCGGCACGCTGTTCGATGATATGAAAGCGGAGCAGATGGGAATGCGGTATCTCCATATCGGAGATAATCCGATTGCAGATGGCACGTCGGCCGTCGCGCATGGCATGGACGCCTTCCTCATCCCTTCGGCGAAAACGATGTTTGCATCGACGAGAGGTCGGGATTGCCTGCGTGCAGCCGACACCCTGCATGCGCGGTGCATCCTCGGCCGCGTGATCGCGAGGCTTTGCAACAATCCGTTCGCCTGGCAGGCGGACGGCACGATCCGTGTCTCCGATGCGCGGGCGTATGCCTATGTGTTCTTCGGGCCGCTCTTCGCGTCGTTCTTTTCGTGGCTGGTCGCGGACGTGCGGCGCGAACGGTACGATGCCGTCCTGTTCGCCGCGCGCGACGGCTTCTTCTTACAGAAGCTCTATGAATGGTATCGCGCTCGCCACCCCGAGCTGTCGCGCAGCCAGTATTTTTACGTTTCGCGGATGGCATGCATCGCGGCATCGTTCCGGACAAAAGAAGAAATCCAGAAATCCGTCCAGTTCTTCCGCTATGCCGGCGAGTCGATGGGGAAGCTGATGGGAATGGAACATGGCGTCCTGTCGGTGCCGCGCGTGCTTGAGACGTCGCGAAAACTACGGGAGCAACTGATCCGCTATCTGCGCAAAAGCGGCCTGCACCCGGAAGGACGCTACGCCTTTTTCGACCTCTCCTCCAGCGGCACATCGCAAAGCCTTTTGCAGACGATCTTTTTCCGTGATCTCACCGGCGTCTATCTGGCAAGGAGCTTTTCTCCCATCTCGCCCTATCTCCGGCCGCATCTCCGCATTCATCATTTCAGCGAGGATTTTCCCGGAGCGAAAGACGCGGAAATCGATCTCAGAAAACCGCACGCGTTCGGATACGAATTTTTCTGCAGCGCGCCGGAGGGCAGCGTGTATCACTTCAATGCAGACGGGAATCCTGTCTTCCTCCCCGACCAGCGACACCCAGAAGATTGGGCGCTGGCCGAGGCGATGCAACAGGGGGTCACCGATTTCTGCAAGGAAGCGCTGGAGGGGGCCGGACCGGAGGAGAATTCTGCCCGGTCCGTCGCGCTTTCTCTTGCCAACCAGCGCTTCTATATCGCGAGCGGAAAAACGTTCGCAAAGACGTGCACGCTTTATGATGACGCAAATCAGAACTACATCCCGCTCGCGGATGCGTTCTGATGAAGTTCATGCACTTGGAGACGAATGCGCGTCTTGCTCGGGGGGGGCGGTTGTAGTATACTGGTGGACAGAAGTAATGATTCCATGCATTGGGAGGAACGTTGCACATGTCCGCACCGCGCATCGTCTTTTTTCATGATGACTTTTACCCGCAGCTGAAACCTTTTTATGAAGCCGCTGTCCGCCGGGGAGACGTCGTCCTTGCCGGTAGCCTCGTCGTCGAGGACGGCCGCATCGTCTGCCGGGATGCTGCGGGCGAATATCAAGACGGGCTGGTCTGCGACTATGTGGCGGCGGGCGCGCAGAAGCGGTATCTGAGCTACAAGAAGCCGCTTCGTTCCTGCGGCGTTCCGGAGGAGCGCATCATCGACGGCTGCGTCTTCGCCGTGCCCGGCATCGATCTGGCAAAGTTCTTTGCTGATGGCAGTATCCGAGGAACACTGAAATCAGGTGCCAGAATTCCTTATCATACCATTACCATACTTCCGGTCGTGCAAACGTCGGCCAGTTCTCTGTTCGTTCTCCGTCTCGGACGATTGAGCTATATTGGTTCTTGTGACTTGGAGGGCCGTGGCTATGTCACCGTCGGAAATTTTTCTTCAATTTCATGGAATCAATGCTTCGAGCTCGGCCTCGACAACGGCCATCATTTGGAGCGTGTCTCGTCTTATGACTGGATGGGGGATGCCGACTGGCCTGAATTTCAAGTGCCGCCAGATCCACTTCCCGTCGGCCGCATCACGATCGGCTCGGATGTCTGGATCGGCCGCGGCTGCCGACTGAAATCCTCCGGGCATCCGCTCGTCATCGGCGACGGCGCGGTCGTCGCGTCGGACAGCAACGTCGTGAAAGACGTCCCTCCCTATGCCATCGTCGGCGGCAATCCCGCGAAGTTCATCCGCTGGCGCTTCCCCGAGCCCATCCGCGAAGGCCTCCAGAAGATCCGCTGGTGGGACTGGCCGCTCGAAAAAATCCATGCCGCGCGGCTCGAGATGAAAGACCCTGCTGCTTTTGTCGAGAAGTATTTGCTGGAATCCCGATAAAGCACAAAAGAAAACCGTTGTCCCGGAAGCATGGAACATTCCGGGACAACGGTTTTTTCGTATGGATTTTTTTGCGGGTGATCGTTCTTCAGAGCAGCGCGAGAATCTTCGGCTGGAGCTCGGCGGGGACTTTCAGGAGTTCCATGGCTTTTTCCTTCGTGCAGTGCAGCGTCTCCATGAGCGAACGGGCGGATGCCGCGCGCCCCTCAGCCTCGCCTTCAGCCTTGCCCTCAGCCTTGCCCTCGGCCTTTCCCTCGGCCTTGCCTTCGGCTCTGCTCTCTTCTTGGAGAACCTTTTTTTCTTCTTCTGCGTCCCATTGCAATGCGAGCATTTGGATGACCTCCTCCCAGTGTGCTTCGAGGAATTCTTTCATGATATCGTGTTCCATGCAGAAGCGGACGGCCTTGCGGATCGCTTCGAGGAGCGGCAGGCCAGATTTTTTGTTTTCGTCGATCTGGTGGATGAAAAAGCTGTAGTCCCAGAGCGGCCGGCAACGGTCGAGGATGGCGCGATGCTTTTGGTAGGTGATGTTGGCGGAACAGGCTGGAAAGCGTGAGCGTGTCTTCGTCGGCTTGCATATCGTCACCAAGATAGAGCATATAGTAATGCGGCGCCGGCAGCGCGATGGGCTTTGTCCCGTAGAGCTTCTTGCTGTCCACGAGCGCCGCGAGCAACTGGAACGCGCTGTAAAGGAACATGCGGTAGGGCATGTTCGGATTGAGGCTGCTCTGCTGTTCGGCGAGGACGATGGCCTGGTCTTTCCAGAGGAACGAGAGGTCGTTTTTCCGTGCGCTGAGGAAGACGTCGTCAAGCGTCGTGATGGTGATGTCGTCCGGCAGGATCACTTCGTCCGGCCGGATCGCCTGGTACAGCTGTGCGATTTCGCTCTTGTGGTTAAAATAGGTTCGGAATACGGTGTCTTTGTACTGCCGGTTCGCCATCCTGTTCGCCTCTTTTTGAGTTTATTTTACTAGGATTTTGGTAGCTTGGCAAGTGACGATCGCGGGCGTGCGCTATATGGATGATGAGGAAATGTAAAAGAAGGTGAAAACACAGCTGTCGTATCAAAAAGACTGCACATCATTTCTGGTGTGCAGCCTTTTATGTGTCAATTTTTATTTTGCGTTGTCGTTACGCGTTTTCCTTCAGCGGTTTCTTGAGCACGGAGAGGATCGCGCAGCCGACGATGGCGCCGATGACGATGGCGAGGAGGTACATGGCGGGATTGCCGATCGTCGGGACGACGAAGATGCCGCCGTGCGGAGCGCGGAGCGTGCAGTCGAACGCCATGGAGAGCGCGCCGGCCGTTGCGGAGCCGACGATGAGGGACGGGATGACGCGGACGGGGTCCGCCGCGGCGAACGGGATGGCGCCTTCGGTGATGAAGGAGAGGCCCATGACGTAGTTCGTGATGCCGGCTTTCTGCTCGCTTTCTGTGTAGCGGTTCTTGAAGAACGTCGTGGAGAGGGCGATGGCGAGCGGCGGGACCATGCCGCCGGCCATGACAGCGGCCATGACGTGGAATTCGCCAGACGCGAGGAGGCCCGTGCCCGTGACGTAGGCCGCTTTGTTGATCGGGCCGCCCATGTCGACCGCCATCATGCCGCCGACGATGATGCCCATGAAGATGCGCGCGGAGGGATCCATGTTTTTCAGCGTGTCAACCATCCAGCCATTCAGCGCGGAGACCGGCGGCGCGATGATGAACATCATGATGGCACCCATGATGAGGATGCCGAAGAATGGATAGATGAGCATCGGCTTGATGCCTTCGAGCGACTCGGGGAGGCACTTCGAGGCGACTTTGAGCTTGTTCACGACCCAGCCGCCGACGAAGCCCGCAAGCAAAGCGCCGAGGAAACCGGAGCCCGTGGAGCCTGCGAGCGCGCCGCCGACGAAGCCGACGGCGAGGCCCGGACGGTCCGCGATGGACATGGAGATGAAGCCCGCGAGGACCGGCAGCATGAAGCCGAAGGCCGCACCGCCGATGTCTTTGAAGAATTTCGCGGTCGGCGTGTTCGAGCCGAAGTTCTTCGGGTCGATGGAGTAGTCATCGAGCAGGAAGGCGAGGGCGATGAGGATACCGCCGCCGACGACGAACGGCAGCATGTGGCTGACGCCGTTCATGAGGTGCTTGTAAACTTGCCGGCCGATGCTCTCGCCCGCGACATCTGCCGCGCCCTCGGACGCATCCGAGCCCGAAGCGTGATAGACGGGCGCGCTGCCGGAGAGGGCCTGGTCGATGAGCTGGTCGGCCTTGTTGATGCCGTCCGCGACTTTCGTGATGACGACGTGCTTGCCGTTGAAACGGCTCATGGCGACGTTCTTGTCCGCCGCGATGATGATGCCGTCGGCTTTCGCGATTTCGTCCGACGTCAGGACGTTCTTCGCGCCGCCGGAGCCGTTCGTTTCAACTTTGATGGAAATGCCGCGCTTCTTCGCGTGCTGCTCGAGGCTCTCGGCCGCCATGAACGTGTGGGCGATGCCCGTCGGGCAGGCCGTGACGGCGAGGATCTGGATGTGGTCGGCCGTGGAGGCAACGTTCGATGCGGACTTGCCGACGAACTTGCCGTCTTCCTTCTGGTCGATGATCTGGCGGAACTCGTCCGTCGTCTTCGCTGCGATGAGCGCTTCTTTGAAGTCGTCGTCCATGATCATGGTCGCGAGCTTCTGCAGGATCGTCAGATGCTCGTCGTTCGCGCCGTCCGGCGCGGCAATCATGAAGAAGAGGCGCGACGGTTTGCCGTCCATGGATTCATAGTCCATGCCGGACGGCACCGTCATGGCCGCGAGGCCGGCCGCCTGGACACCCGCCGATTTTGCATGCGGCGTCGCAAGGCCGTCGCCGAGGCCCGTCGTGCCCTCGGCTTCGCGCGCGAGGACGTCCTTCTTGTACTGTGCCTTGTCTTTGAGGTTGCCGCCTTTTTCCATGAGGTCCGCGAGCTGGTCGATGGCCGCCTGCTTGCTGGCTGGCGAGGCCCCGAGCTGGATGCTCTCGGGCTTGAGGAGATCGGTGATTCTCATTGGTTTTTGCACTCCCTTTTTCCCTTTTTCTGATGTGTGAATGATTCCTGTAATTTATTTATGTTATGAAAATAACATACGGTATAGTAGATATTGGAATGTAGCAATGCGGTATTTGTTTGTTCTGTTGCCGAGCGTAACAACTTGAGCAGCCTCTCCCCTTGGGAGAGGGGGACCGCGTCAGCGGTGGAGAGGGTACTTTGGTGCGATTTGCAACAAATATAATATTGTAACATAGCAGTACGATTTCTGAGGACGTGCTGCTATGCTCATACGATTTATTTGTCCTGCTATCGCACCCTTGTACCCTTTCCACCGCTTCGCGGTCCCCCTTCCCCTGAGGGGAAGGCTGCTGGGGTTGTTGCTCTCGCAATAGATACAAACAAATCGCTCATTGCTGCGTTTCCCAAGTTCGTGTTATCGAATCGTCTTCAGCAGCGCTTCGACTTCCGGCCGCGTGGCGAGGTTTTCGCTGAAAGCGCTGGCCGAGCCGGTCGCGACGCCGAGGTAGAAGGCTTCTTCGAGGTTGTCATTGTGCTCGATACAGCCGGTGAGGAAGCCCGCGACCATGCTGTCGCCGGCGCCGACGGAGTTCACGAGCTTGCCTTTCGGCGCGGGGCTCTTGTAGTGGCGGCCGTCCGCCGTGAGGAGGATGGCGCCGTCGCCTGCCATGGAGATGAGGACGTTCTCGGCGCCCTTCTCCTGGAGCTTCTTCGCGTACGTGACGATCTCTTCGTCTGTGGAGAGTTTCACGCCGAACATGTCGCCGAGCTCGTGGTTGTTCGGCTTGATGAGGAATGGATGGTATTTGAGGACGTTCAGCAGCAGCTTTTTCTCCGCGTCGACGACGATGCGGATGCCTTTGCCATCGAGGCGCGCCATGATGCGCTCATAGATGTCATCCGGCAGCGTCTTCGGGATCGAGCCGGCGAGGACGAGCGTGTCGCCTTTTCCCAGCTGGTCGAGCTTCGCGAAGAGTTCCTGCTGCGCGGCCCCCTCGATGTCGGGGCCCTGGCCATTGATCTCGGTCTCGTTGTCGGCTTTCGCTTTCACATTGATGCGCGAGAAGCCTTTTTTCAAACGGACGAAGTCGTGCCTTACCGGGAAGTCATCGAGCTGCCGCTCGATCTCATCGCCTGTGAAGCCCGCGACGAAGCCGAGCGCCGTGCTCTCGTGGCCGAGGTTGTGCAGGACGATCGAGACGTTGATGCCTTTGCCGCCCGCGAGGACGTGCTCGTAGCTGACGCGGTTGATCGCGCCGGCCTCGAAGTGATCCATGCGCACGATGTAGTCGAGCGACGGGTTGAAGGTGACGGTGTAGATCATGTCATTCTCCTTCCAAAATCGTGGTGTAATCGCGGTATTTCTTGTCCTCGAGGTGGTCCGTGAGGATCGTCGCGTCAGGCAGCGCCGCGAAGGTGATCGGGTAAATCTTGTTGAATTTTGACGCGTCGGCGAGCACGTAGGCATGCGTGCAGCGGTGGAGCGCCGATTTTTTCACGAGGCCTTCGGGCGCGTCCGGCGTCGAAAAGCCGGATTCGATGCTGATGCCGTTCGCGCCGAAGAAGCCGCGCGTGAAGTTGTAGACGGAGAGCATCGAGAGCGCTTCCGTGCCGATGACGGCCTCGGTCGTGTCTTTCATGCGGCCGCCGAGGATGAAGGTCTTGAAGCCGCGCTCCGCGAGCTTCAGCGCGTGCGGCATGCCGTTCGTGACGAAGACGGCGGACGGCTCCGTGATGAAGTCGATCATGTGCAGCGTCGTCGTGCCGGCGTCGAGGTAGACGAAGTCGCCGCGCCGGATGAGCGACGCCGCGTGGCGGGCAATGGCGATCTTGCCCTCCTTGTGCTTCTCGCGCTTCGTGCGCATGTCTTCTTCGTTCGACGAATAGTTGTTGTCGATGCTCGTCGCGCCGCCGTAGACCTTGTAGAGGCGCCCGCTCTTGTGCAGCGCCGAGAGGTCGCGGCGCACGGTCGATTCCGACGCGTCGAGCGCGCGTGTAAGCTCCTGCACCGTCACGGCTTTCTTCTCCGCCAGGATGCGCAGGATCGCGGCGTACCGCTCTTCTGTCAGCATGAAGAATGACTCCCTTCATCGTGAATTTCTGTCAGATTCGTTCATTCGAACTCGTGCAGATGTGGTCACGGTTTCTCTTTTGGTTCGTAGTATACCACCAAACTCGGTCATAGTCAATCATTTACCGAGAAAAAGGATTGGAAAAAAGCAGAAACAAAGGAGCTGCTGCAGTTACTAGACCAATTCCACATGAATCTGTTGTCGAGCGTAACGAATACAGCAGCCTTTCCCTTTGGGAAAGGGGGACCGCGTCAGCGGTGGAAAGGGTACTAGGGTGCGATAGCCAAACAAAAAATAAGCAACCTTCAAAGCATCGAGTCGTTTGAGTTAAAACGTAATGCTTTGAAGGCTGCTTTGTATTTGGTACAAATCGCACCCTTGTACCCTCTCAGTCGCGCTACGCGCGCCAGCTCTCCCAGAGGGAGAGCCTGCTGTGAACGTTACGGTCGGCATTCTTATGAAACCGTTCCAGTAAATGCAACAGTCCCGTAGTTTGGAGAGCCGCCTGTGCTTCCTTTGATTGAATTCCATCATTTCCTATGCTAGAATGAAACCAATGCAACCATCGAACTCGAAGGAGGACATTACACCATGATCATCGTCACGGGCGCTGCCGGATTCATCGGCAGCAACATCGTCAAGGAACTGAACCGCCGCGGACGCACGGATATCCTTGTCGTCGACGACCTCGGCGGCGACCGCACGGCTGAGGAAGCGAATCTCGCGAACTACAAGAATCTGCGCGGCCTGAAGTTCATCGACTACCAGCAGAAGGACGACTTTTTGAAATCCATCGAGGACGACGACTTCGACGGCACGGACATCGACGCCGTGTTCCACGAAGGCGCGTGCTCTGACACGATGGAGTACGATGTGAACTACATCATGCGCGTGAATTACGAGTACTCGAAGGCGCTCCTGCATTTCTGCATGCAGCACCGCATCCCGTTCTTCTACGCGTCATCCGCTTCGACGTACGGCAGCGGCAAAAACGGCTTCACGGAGGGCGACGCTTGTGAGGACGCGCTGAATCCGTACGCGTTCACAAAGCTCGCATTCGACCGCTACGTGCGCCAGGTGCTCCCCGAGGCGCACAGCCAGATCGTCGGCCTGCGCTATTTCAACGTCTTCGGCCCGCAGGAGCATCACAAGGGCAACATGGCCTCGATTTTTTATCAGCTCTACCATCAGATCAAAGAGACGGGCAAAGCGCGCCTCTTCAAAGGCGAGGGCGGCTATGGCGACGGCGAGCAGCGCCGCGACTTCGTCTACGTCAAAGATGTCGTGAATGTGAACCTCTGGTTCTTCGAGCATAATGGCCCCTCCGGCATCTACAACTGCGGCACCGGCGTCGCGCACACGTACAACGAAGCGGCGACGGCCGTCATCAAAGCCATGGGCACGGGCGAGATCGCCTATCGCGACTTCCCGAAAGCGCTCATCGGCAAATACCAGAACTACACCCAAGCCGACCGCACGCACCTCGAAGAAGCCGGCTACGACCTCGGCTTCCACAACCTCGACGACGCCGTGAAGGAGTACGTCGACTTCCTCGACAATGGCGGGTACTTCGAGTACGGAAAATAAGCCATGCAACCTGCGCCTCCCCCTCTGGGGGAGGTGGCCCCGAAGGGGTCGGAGAGGGTAACGCAGTGACTATATTCTCATTCCTTTCGATAGGAATACAGAATTTGTTCATACGCTACCCTCCGCAGCAAGCTGCATAAGCGACCGCATCGGCGCTAAAGCGCCGTGCGTCTGCTTATCCGCCTCGCATCCGCTCGGCACCTCCCCCAGAGTGGGAGGCGTTTAGAACGTGCGTTCTCTTATTTCCTGCCCATGATGAAAGGATTTTCTGTGCAACCAGCCGTTTTCTTCGACCGCGACGGAACATTAAACGTCGATGTCCATTATCTCCATAAAGTAGAAGACTTCCAGTGGATGCCGGACGCCCGCGAGGCCATCAAGTACGTCAATGACGCGGGGGCTCTCGCCATCGTCATCACGAACCAGAGCGGCGTCGCGCGCGGGTATTTCCCCGAGCGTGACGTCCTGCGCATCTACGACCACATGAATGACGATCTCGCGAAGATCGGCGCGCACCTCGACGGCCTCTACTACTGCCCGCACCATCCGCAGGGCGCCGTGAAAAAATACGCTGTCGACTGCGACTGCCGTAAGCCGAAGCCCGGGCTCATCCTCCGCGCCATCGAAGAGCACGACATCGACCCTGCCCGCTCCGTCCTCCTCGGCGACGGCGACCGTGACATCGAGTGCGCCGAGCGCGCTGGCGTGCGAGGCGTTAAATATGAAGGCGGGAGCTTGCTCGCTGCCGTGAAACAAGCGATTGGTTGATCACGCGGGCAAAGTAATCACTTCGGGCAACAGGGTTGTTCCCATAAGAAATCCGTTGGTGACGAAGGAACCTTCGGATTTCGTTGGGGATGACCCTGTTGCCCACGCGCACGCATTTTCTTCGCGTGTTCACGAAATTTCCATTCCCACGGATTACGATAGGATACGAACAAAGGAGCTGATCCCATCCATGCAGGTTTCCGTCCTCGCGAGCGGCAGCAAGGGCAATGCGACGCTCGTCGCGATGAACGGCGCGAAGATCCTCGTCGACGCCGGCATCAGCGCGACGCGCATCAAGAAAGCGCTCGCCGCCGAAAACGTCGACGCCGCCGACCTCGATGCCGTGCTCCTGACACACGAGCACCGCGACCACGTCGCCGGCCTCGCGACGCTCGCGAAGTGGTATCATCTCCCGATCTACAGCCGCAGGAGGACACTCGCGAGTTTGCCGCTTGCCATTCAGCAAGCGATTGCAGACGCAGGAAATATCAGCCTCACGGATTTGCTTGGCTCGATGAACCAGGAAGCTGCGTGCGTCGCAGAGCCGCGTGCTCAATATGGTGCGACATCGTCACCGTTACGTCCGGATGGAGCGTTCGAATCCTCGCTCTTCGATGCGATGCCAACACCTTCGTTCTTTGACACAACGCCGAAACGAACCTCTCGCGACGTATCCACGCACACACCGGAACATCTTCTGCACGCCGTCGACGGCTCGTTCCGCCTGTTCGGCCTCCGCATCACGCCGTTCTCCGTGCCGCACGACGCGGCCGATCCGGTCGGTTGGCGGATCGAGGGCGATGCGACTGTCACGGTCTGCACGGATCTCGGCTTCGTCACGCAGAGCGTCGCCGCTTCCATTGATGGTACGGACGTGCTCGTCCTCGAGGCGAACCACGACCCCGAAACGCTGAAAAACGGCAGCTACGCCTGGCCGCTGAAGCGCCGCATCCTCGGGAATCGCGGCCACCTCGCGAACGCCGACGCCGCCTGGGCCATCGCGCACATGCAGCGAAAACCCAAAGACGTCTTCCTCGCCCACCTCTCGCAGGAAAACAACCGCCCGGAGCTCGCAAAATCCACCGTGCAAAATATCCTCGCGGGGCAGGGCATCGAGATTCCCATCCATGTGACGAGCCAGGACGAAGTTGTGCGGCTGCATGGATGAGTGAATGAAAGAACGATGTTCTGTTGCGACAGTCACTAATCCAGCAGCCTCTCCTTGGGAGCAATGTCATTAAGATAAGAGACGATGTCGCTCGAACCAAAGCCTTCCCCTCAGGGGAAGGTGCCGAGCTTGCGAGGCGGAAAGGGTCCCCTGCACGTTATATGAATTCGTACGGCATAGCTTTTCGCGGGTGCGCGCACGAAAAGTTACGAGTGCCTGCGCGCACCGGCGGCATCAAACGGTCTACGAAACCAAAGGCCGTACAAGCGACCCGCTCCACCGCTTCGCGGTCCCCCCTCTCCCTGAGGGAGAGGCTTTTGGACGCGTGCCTCTTTCTTAATCTTAATGGCATTGCCTCCGGGGAAGGCTGCTGTATTCCTCTCCCTCGCGTGTATCGAACTCTGCTTCTCCCCTTGAAAGGATCTGATTCCATGGTTTCCCTTTTCACCAAGAAAAAATACCGCACCCTCTCGGCGGCGATCGCGTTTTCCTTTGCCGCGCTGACGTTCACGGGGTGCTCGGCCGATGTCGGCGACAACAGCGCCTCGTCCGGCTCTGCCTCTTCGGGGGCGCCGACGTCTGGCGTCATGGCCGTGACGAACGCCCCGTCCGTCGACACGAGTGACATTTCCGACGCGCGCAACACGCCCGTCGTCCGCGCCGCGAAGGCCATCGGCCCGACGGTCGTCGGCATCACGAACAAGGCCGTCGCGCGCGACTGGTTCAACAACCCCGTCGAGACGGAAGGCGTCGGCTCCGGCGTCATCTTCCGCGCCGACGGCTACATCGTCACGAACAACCACGTCATCGAGGGCGCGAAAGAGCTCATCGTCTCGCTCGCGGACGGCCGCACGCTGAAGGGCAAGCTCATCGGCGCCGACGCCGTCACGGACCTCGCCGTCGTGAAGGTCGACGCGAAAGACCTCCCCGTCGCGGCGTTCGGCGACAGCGACCAGATCGTCGTCGGCGAGCCCGCCATCGCCATCGGCAACCCGATGGGCCTCGAGTTCCAGGGGAGCGTCACCTCTGGCGTCATCAGCGCGCTGAACCGCACGCTCGACATCTCCGACCGCCGCGTGAAGCTCCTGCAGACGGACGCGGCCATCAGCCCGGGCAACTCGGGCGGCGCGCTCGTGAACGCGGACGGCCAGGTCATCGGCATCAACAGCGCGAAGGTCGCGGCGTCGGGCGTCGAGGGCATGGGCTTCTCCATCCCGATCAACACCGTGCGCACCGTCGTCGCCGAGCTCATGGACAAAGGCTACGTCGCGCGTCCGTACCTCGGCGTCAGCGTCTTCGATCCCGAGACCGCCGCGCGCTACGGCTACTCGCTGAACATCGACAAGGGCGTGTTCGTATTTAAAGTGACGCTCGACGGTCCAGCCGGCAAGGCGGGCATCCAGCGCGGCGACATCATCCTGAAGATCGACGGCGAAGAGGTCAACACCGTCTCCGAACTCCGCACGAAAGTCGGCGACCACAGCATCGGCGACACCGTCAGCGTCACCATCGACCGCAACGGCCACGAACGCACCGTCGATGTCACGCTCGAGGAAGTGCCGCAGGACAATTGACGCGCTGCGAAATTTCTGTTAGAATGAAGGCATAAAAAAGAGCGAACCGCAACAGCAGGTCCGCCAGCGATAACACATTCTAAGGTTTAGCTAGAAAGACCATCGACTTTAGCGGGGCGGTGGTCTTTTTTGCTGTCATAGTTCTTGCTTCCTCGGATGCCGAACCAGAAAGAGCATTTCGACGTGACAACGTCGATTCCGAGCTCGATGGCATCAGGCGGGCTGGCGCGATCAGTGATTTCGTCTCATCTGTTGCGGAGCGTAACAAATACAGCAGCCTTCCCCTCAGGGGAAGGGGGACCGCGTTAGCGGTGGAAAGGGTACTAGGATGCGATAGCAAAGCAAAAATAAAGTGCTCCCATAGCATTAAGTCGTTTGAGTTGAAACGCGATGCTATGGGAGCGCTTTTTGTTTTGGGACAAATCGCACCATTGTACCCTCTCAGTCGCGCTACGCGCGCCAGCTCTCCCAGAGGGAGAGCCTGCTGAACAAGCAACGGTCGCAATCTTAAGAAAACGTTTCGGTAAGTGCAACAAATCCTTGTATTTGATCGTTGTGTTTTACTCTTCCGCAAGCACCGGCTCCCCGTCCCTGTCATCATGATGTCCGAAGAATCCGGGCACGAGCGTGAGGGCGCTGACGGCGAGGCCGATGAAGAGCGGGCTGACGCTCGTGTGCATCGCCGCTGCGATAACGGCCGTCGTGGTCGAGAGGATCATCGACGCGAGCGCGACGCGGGCGCTGACGGCGTGCGGACGGAAGACCGCGACCGTCAGCGGCAGGAAGATGCCGCCGCCGCGGAGCGCCATGGAGAGGTAGTTCCAGAACAGCACTTGCGAGCCCTCGTTCGCGAGCGCGAACGCGCAGGCCGCGAGGATGACGCCGAGTACGACCGTGCGGCTGAGGCGGAGCTCCGCGGCGGCGTCCGCCGTGTGGAAAAGTTTCGCGAAGATGCCGCGCGTCAGCATCGTGCCGATGCCGAGCGACAGGCCCGCGATCGAGCCGACGAGCGAGAGCAGGATGCCGCCCATGGCGATGGAGCCGAGCACGGCCGGCGCCTCCGTCAAGAGATACGTCGGCAGCGCGAGGAGTGGCGCGACCTCCGGGTGCGCCGCGTGCATGTACATGCCGATGAGCGCGCACGGCAGGCCGACGGGAATCGTGATGAGCGCCGCCGTGAACGCGCCGATCGACGCCGTGCGCGGATTCGATGCGGAGAAGACGGCCTGGATGTAGCTCTGCGTGCAGAGGACGCCGACGAGCAGCGAGAAGACGCTGACGAGCGCATTCTGCACGCCGTTTCCGATGAGCGAGAACCACGGGAACGCCGGGAGCAGCGCGGAGACGGCCGCGTCACCGGAAATCGAGCGCCAGGCGAGGATGCCGGCGATGAAGAGGCTCCCCCAGAGGATCGCGGCCTTGATCATGCCGCCGACGCCGGCGCTTTTCAGCCCGCCGAAGAAGCCGTAGCACGCGACGAGCGCCGTGAGCGCGAGCGCCGCCAGATAGGACGGGAGCCCTGTCAGCGCCGCGAGGATCGCGATGCCCGGCAGGCAGCTCGCGACCGCCGAGAAGAAGATGCCGAGCGACGAGACGACCGTCGTGAAATGACCAGCGCCTTTTCCATAATTCAGCACGAGGTACTGCGCGATCGTCTCAAGCGCCGTGCCTCTGAGCGGCTTCGCGTAGAAGAGCCCCATGATGACGAGCGCGAGGCCCGTGCCGATCGTGAACCACCAAGCAGAAAGCCCGACCGTGCCCGCGAGCTGCGCCGTGCCGACCGTCGCGCCGCCGCCGATGCACGTGCCGGCGATCGTCCCCGCGACCATCGGCACGCCGGCCGACCGCCCGCCGAGGCTGTAGCCCTCCGCCGAGTGCACGGAACGTGCCGCATAGATCCCGCCGCCAAGCGCCAGAGCGATCGTCACGGCCATCAGCGTCATTTGGAGGATGGAAAGCTGCATGAAACAAGACTTCTTTCTCTTTGCTTTCACTTGATAGAACGTAGTACCTAGAAAAATGTTGTTGAAATTGATTGCATGATAGCACCGCGCGGCGCGAAAAACAAGGGCTTTTCCACAATTTTTTCAGTAGAAAAAATCTCGCACTTGTGACGCCGGAAGCATTCATGCTATACTCATTTTGCTGTCGTTACCTCAATCTCTGGAATCCTGCGACAGGTAGAGGGAGGTGACAAGCATGGGAGATATTTTCGTGTCATTGGTCGTCAGCATCATCGCAAGCCTCATCGCCGAGGCGATCTACGACCACTTTTGCCGTTAACGGCAGCAACTCTGTTGTGTACAGTTGGCGTGACTAACCAATGATGGCACACGAAGAAAGCCCCTGCGGGTGACTAATCCGCAGGGGCTTTCCGGTGACATCGCATGGTACGATATCCTCGTGTCTTTACGCGTTTAGTATAGCATGAAGACGTGCCTTTTTCAATCCATTTCTTACGATTTGTTTTCCAGCGCCGCGTGCATCTTCGCGAGCGCGCGCTTCTTGATGGCCGCGACGGTCTGCTGGCGGATGCCGAGCTCTGCGGCGGTCGCGGCTTGCGTGCGCTCGTGAAAATACAGCGCCTCGATGACCTGCCGCTCGCGCTCGGAAAGTGCGCGGAAGGCCGTGACGAGCATCGACTGCCGCTCGAGGCGCGTGAGGTCACGGGCGGCGTGTTCATCTTCGATAAAATCCCAGAACCCCTCCTCGCGCCGGTCGTCGACGGTCGCCTCGCGCTGCCACGTGCGGATGACGCGACGCGCGAGCGTCCGGAGGTCGCCGTAGACGCGCGCTTTCAGGAAGCCGGCGAACGGCACGCCTGTCGACGCATCGTAATCGCGCACAGCGCGCACGAGGCTCACGCAGCCCTCGGCGAGCGCGTCGTCGCGGATCGTCCGGAAGTGCGCCTGCCCCGCCGCCCGCCGCACGAGCGGCTCGTACTGCGTGACGAGCCGCATCATCGCCGCACTGTCGCCCGCCTGTGCCGCCGCGATGAGGGCGCGCTCTTCGTCGAGCGTCAGGTCGTTCCTTGGCAGCGTCGTACCATCGGTATCTTTTTGCATTTGCTTTCTCCTTTGTGTCGATTGCCGAACGTCACGCGTACCGCAGCCTTCCCCTCCGGGGAAGGGGGACCGCGAAGCGGTGGATAAGCAGACACACGGCGCTTCAGCGCCGATGGGGTCGCTTATGCCGCTTGCGGCTAAGGGTCCCCTGTACGTTGTATGAATTCGTACGGCGGAACTCTTCGCGGGTGCGCGTACGAAACGTTTGGGGTGCCTGCGCGCACCGGCGACATCAAAATGCTTGCGTATTCATCAAAACTACAAGCGACCCTCTCCTGGCGCTGCGCTTCGCTCCGCGCCTGTCCTCTCCCAGAGGGAGAGGCTGCTGTGTTCGTTACGTTCGGCTACAGATCATAGCATTCTGTTATTCATTGTAAAAATTCTATCAAGTATATTCCCAGAATCAAAACCTCGACTTTTACAAAAACTCGACAATTGCATCACTCACGCTTGTATTTTCTTTTCCCGCCGTCTATAATAGGAAGCAAGAAAAAAGCCGGGCATTTCCAAGCGGCCCCGGTCTTGGAAATGCCCGGCGATGAACAACCTGTTTTTGATAGAGAGGAGACTTTTGCACATGATCCGCACTTGTGTCGACTACGAACGCTACGGCCACGTCATGGCGATGCTGCCGATGTACGATGAGACCGGGGAGTATGTCTTGACGATCTACGACGACCGCGCGATGGAGCGCGAGAGCATCACGATGAAGACGGCGCTCGAGCATGTCGCGCGCGCATTCGGCTGCGACCTGCCGCGCATGCGCGCGCTGGCGCGGCAGGTCCTCGGCCGTTCGCGGCAGGAGCTCCCGCTCGCGTTCGAGCCGTACTTCATCCTTGTGCCGTTCCGCTTCCGCGCGCCGCGCGTCTCGGGCGACATGACGCTCGCGTATTTCAACTTCCCGCACATCGCGAACGTCGCGCCGATGCAGCCGCTCGTCGGCCCGATCGACGGAGCCGAAGCGGCGACGCATCGCATGGCGGTCTATCTCGCGAACGGACAGATGTTTCCCGTGCGCAACAGCTACGAGTCCGCCTGCCTCCGTTTCCGCGAGGGCTACGAGGCGCGCGACCACCTCGTCAGCATCATCAACGCCTGCGGCCCTGTGACACTCGATGCCCTCGCGGCTGCCATCTGAATCCACGGCTTACCTGTGGAAAACTCCCCAAAAGTGGACAGCTGTCCGAGTTATCCACCGAGTTTTCCACATTGTCCACAGAAATAGCGGCGCTTTTTCCCATAGTTCCCGCTTTTTTTCACACAAACACCGGCGACTTATCCACAGAACTGTGTATAACTCTGTGGATAAGCCGCCGGCGTTGTGTTATACTGAAACAAAACAGCGAACGTTATTTTCCTTTCAAAAATGCTTTCACGACGGAGAACAGCGCGACAACGCCAATTCCGCCAGCAAACCATAGATACCCCAGCCACAAACTAAAAGCAATCAAACCAAAAGCGCTGAGGCCGAGCGCGAATGCCATATACTGCCCACGCTTGTCACGCTCGATGGTTCCCGCGAGTTCTTGCTCTTGTAATTTGCGAAGGCTTTTCGAGTCCTCTTGCATGGACTCTAGCTCCTACCCCGTTCATGGTGTCTGTGAAGACACGACCGGTCATCTCCCATGCCTTCCGAGAGATTTCGACTGCATCTTTGGGCACGAAGCGTGCGTAATCATCTTCTGGAAAAAGCGTGATCTGGCGAATGCCGTTCAAGAGCATCGACCAAAGAGCTTTGATGGTCATAGGGATTCCTCCTTATCTTCATTTTGCAGAACGTTTTCCTCTTGTCATCCTATCATGAAAGATTTATAAATTCAAGAAAACCATGTGAATAAAAAACGGAGGTGCATCCCCATGATTCCCCAATCGAAAGCCGCCGCTGACTTCGCGAAGAAATGGGCGGGCGTTGGTGATGAGAAGCAGGACAGCCAGCGGTTTTGGATCGAGCTCTTGCAGAAGGTCTACGGCGTCGAGGATCCGGCGAGCTTTGTGCGCTTTGAGCAGCGCGTGCAGCTCAGTCATGTGAGCTACATCGACGTGATGATCCCGGCGACGCACACGATGATCGAGCAGAAGAGTCTCGGAAAAGACCTGAATGCGCCGATCAAGCAGAGCGACGGCACGCTGCTGAAGCCGTTCGAGCAGGCAAAGCGCTATGCGGCGGCGCTGCCGTACTCCGAGCGCCCGCGCTGGATCGTGTCGTGCAATTTCCAGGCGTTCCAGGTCTACGACATGGAGCGTCCGAACGACGAGCCGGAGCGGATCGAACTCAAGGACCTCGGCAAAGAATATTATCGTCTGCAATTCATGGTGGACGTGAGAGGCACCCACATCCAGCGCGAGCTCGACCTCTCGCGCGAGGCCGGTACGCTCGTGGGAAAAATCTATAGCGCCTTGCTCCCTTGCTATGGCGAACAGCCGACGGCGAAGGATTTCCAAGACCTCAATAAATTGATCGTCCGCCTCGTGTTCTGCTTTTACGCAGAGGACGCGGGGCTCTTTGGGCGCAAAAATCAATTCCATGATTACCTCGATTCGTTTCGCCCGCAGCATTTCCGCACGGCGCTCGTAGAGCTTTTTCGTGTCCTCGATCAGAAAAGCGAGGACCGCGACAAATTTCTCGAGCCGGAGCTCGCATCGTTCCCGTATGTGAATGGCAGCCTCTTCACGGAATCAGTGCCCATCCCGCCGATCGACGCGGCGACGCGGGAATTAATTTTGACCGAGGGCTGCGGCTTTGACTGGAGCGGGATTTCGCCGACGATTTTCGGCGCCATTTTCGAGGGCACGCTGAATCCCGAGACGCGTCGTCATGGCGGGATGCATTACACGAGCATCGAAAATATCCATAAAGTGATCGATCCGCTTTTCTTGGACCATTACAAACAAATATTCCAGGCCGCGATGGACGAGAAAAATGCAAAAACGCGGTCACAAAAATTGCGCGATCTGCAAAAAGAGCTCGGGCGCGGCAAATATTTTGACCCGGCCTGCGGCAGCGGGAATTTCTTGACTGAAAGTTACCTCTCCCTCCGGCGGCTCGAAAATGATATCCTGCGCGAGACGGTCATGGCAAAAAGCGGCACGGGCGTGCTCGGCTTCGATTTCGACGGCGCAGACGACGGGGCTTTCATCCAGGTGACGATCGGCCAGTTCTACGGCATCGAAATCCAAGACTTCGCCTGCGCGGTCGCGAAAACGGCGCTCTGGATCGCGGAGAGTCAGATGGCACGGGAGACGGAAGAAATCCTGCACCGCGAGATGAGCTTCTTGCCGCTGACGACGAATACGAATCTGCACGAGGCGAACGCGCTGCGCGTCGACTGGCGGGAGATTTTGCCGCCGAGCGACGACGTGAAAATTATGGGCAACCCGCCGTTTGTCGGGGCGCGTATGATGGATGCAACACAGAAAAATGACGTTCAGACGGTGTTCGAAGGCTGGAAAAATATTGGCGATCTCGATTATGTCTCGTGCTGGTACAAAAAAGCGGCGGAGTATATGAGAGGGACAAATATTCATGCTGCATTCGTCTCTACTAATTCTATTACGCAAGGTGTGCAAGTAGCGATTCTTTGGAAGCCTCTCTTCACGGCGGGCATCCACTTCGATTTCGCGTACCGCACGTTCCGTTGGGATAGCGAAGCTGTGGAGAAAGCGCACGTGCACTGCGTGATTATCGGGTTCAGCGCGGACGAAAAAATCCCGCAACTTACGTCGGAGGTGGCTCCGAAAAATCCCCGTCCTACGCCTCCCCCCTTGGGGGAGGTGGCCCCGAAAAATCCCCGCCCTACGCCTCCCCCCTTGGGGGAGGTGGCCCCGAAAAATCCCCGTCCTACGCCTCCCCCCTTGGGGGAGGTGGCCCCGAAAAATCCCCGTCCTACGCCTCCCCCTTTGGGGGAGGTGGCCCCGAAGGGGTCGGAGAGGGTAGCGCCGTCGGTCGATTCTCTATCCTCTCGGCAGAATCGTGAATCTCGTAACGCCGCTACCCTCTCCGCCTCGCATTCGCTCGGCACCTCCCCCAGAGGGGGAGGCGTGGATACCAAATTCATCGACAGCGGCGGCGTGCGCACGCCCGCGAAAAACATCAACGCGTATTTGATGGACGCGCCGATTGTGTTTATTGAGAGCCGCAATAAACCGTTGTGCGATGTCCCAGAAATTGGCATCGGTAATCAACCCATCGACAACGGAAATTATTTATTCACGGAAGAAGAAATGAAAGCGTTCTTGAAGACGGAGCCTGGTGCAGAAAAATACTTTCACCCTTGGTATGGTTCGCAGGAGTTTATTAACCGTCGCCCGCGTTACTGTCTCTGGCTTGGCGAAGCAAGTCCGAAGGAATTATTGCGACTGCCGCATTGTCTCGAACGCGTGGAGAACGTGCGCCAATTCCGTCTCGCGAGCAAACGCAAGAGTACGCAAAAACTTGCTGACCAACCGACACATTTCCAAACGGAGAATATGCCGAAGGGCGATTATATTGTCCTGCCGGAAGTCTCTTCTCAAAACCGTCGTTACATTCCGATGGGTTACATGGATGATACGGTCATGTGCAGCAATCTCGTGAAGCTGATGCCGAACGCCACCCTCTTCCATTTCGGAATTTTGGAGAGCAACGTCCACATGGCTTGGATGCGCGCCGTTGCCGGCCGCCTGAAGAGCGACTATCGTTATTCGAAGGATATCGTCTACAATAATTTTCCCTGGCCCACTCCAACGGACGCGCAGCGCAAGGAAATCGAACGCACGGCGCAAGAAATTCTCGTGGCGCGGAAAAATCATCCCGACAGCAGCTTCGCCGACATGTACGGCGAGCACATGTACCTGTACCCGGATTTATTGGAAGCCCACCGCGCGAACGACCGCGCCGTGCTCCGCGCCTACGGCCTCCCCGTCACCATCTCCGAAAGCGACTGCGTCGCCGCGCTCATGCGGCGGTACGAGGCGCTCGCGGGGAAATAAATCCTTGCGTTTTCGCCGCAAGTGATGTATCATGAAGGTAACAAAACATGGTGTGCCGACACCACAAAAATCCCACAAAAATGCCGGAAGTAATGGCCGGACGGTCGGGGAGCGACGATAAATCTCCACAAAAATGCCGGAAGTAATGGCCGGAAAGTCGGGGGACGACGATAAAATCGGCAGAACGAAAGCGGGGCTGTCACACTACTATGTGACAGCCCCATTTTCATACAAGGAGGACACATGGCGAAATTCACAAAGCAAGAAGCGCTTCGCATCCTATATTCATCTGCATCGAACTATGAAGAAAAACTTTCGCAGCGAAGATTCCGCCTCATTTACCTAGACAAGCTTCATAAATCCATGGAGATGGAAGAAGTCATCTTTCAGCCAGAAAGTTTCAAACATTTGACGGGGATTCAGACGAAAATAAGTGCATTCAACTTTTACGAAGCTTGCCTCGACCGCAGACTCTCCCAAAAAACCATTGCGTTTGACGCAAGGGGCAATACGCAACGAAAGTTGGAAGTTATCGAGGCGATGCCGGATGTGTTTTATCATCCCTGTTGGATTGGGGAATCTTTGAATAACGACATCCATATCCATGCCGCCTATTACGTAGGTGACACGAAATGCGTGCTCAGCATCGGTTTTCGGAATGTCATGAACAAATCCGGCGACGTCCCCATCACCCTGAAAAAACAATCCATCCGCGAAGTCGTCACGAAAGAATGCAAAGTCTACGCGATTGCAGCAAAATCTTTGTTGCAGAAAGATAGCGCTTGGCAGCTGACGTATTGCGCACGCGATTTCGATCCTGCGCCTTGGATCACGGATGGACGGTGATCTTCCATGGACCAGCGCGTCGTGAACTTTATCCTCGCCCGCCTCGTGCTCGCCGCGATGGCGGTGCTTTGCGTGCCCATGTTCCTCGCCATGCTCTGGGGCGAGTGGGCGAGCGTGCGCGCTTTCTCGCTGTCGCTCGGGCTCGCCGTCACGATCTTCGGCTACCTCTTCACCCATGCGCGGCGCAAGACCGAGGCTATCACGCGGCGCGAGGGCATCGCCATCACCGCGTTCGGCTGGGGGCTCATCACGGCGCTCGGCATGATGCCGTATCTTTTTGGCGGGCATCTCGGGCTGCTCGACGCGCTTTTTGAGAGCATCTCGGGCTTTACGACGACGGGCTCGACGGTGATCCCGTCCATCGAGGCGCTGCCTGCGAGCATCCTGTTCTGGCGCAGCATGACGCATTGGTTTGGCGGCCTCGGCATCATCGTCATTTTCATCGCGCTCCTGCCGCAGGCGGGGCAGAGCACGGTCTATATGTACCAGGCGGAGGCTTCGGGACGCGACCGCGTGCTGCCGCGTCTCCGCGACATGACGGGCGCGCTCTTTCGCATGTACGCGGGGCTCACGGCGCTCTGCGCGGTCATCTACTGGCTCTGCGGCCTCGATGCGGTGACGGCGGTGAATCATGCGTTTTCGACGCTCGGCGCGGGCGGCTTTTCGACGTATGACGCGAATGCGATGGCGTTTGATGATGTCTGGCTGGAGGGCTGGATGGCGTTCTTCATGTTCGTCGCGGGCGGGAACTTCGGATTGTATTACAAAATTTGGAAGAAGGGGCCGCACGCGCTGCGGAAAAATACGGAGTTCCGCGCGTATCTCGGACTGATCCTCGTCGCGAGCGCGCTCGTGGCAGGCGATCTCGTGTGCGCGCGCGGCTACGAGGCCGCGACGGCCATGCGCTACGCTATTTTCCAGACGACATCGCTCTCGACGACGGGCTTCGTGTCCGCGGACTTCGACACGTGGCCGGCCTTTTCCAAAGGCGTGCTGCTGCTGCTCATGTTCCTCGGCGGTTGCTCCGGCTCAACCGCGAGCGGGCTGAAAATCCACCGCGCCGTGCTGCTCGTGAAAAACGCGGCCGCCATCCTCCACGAAAAGCTCCACCCGCGCGCGCTCGCCGTCGTGCACATGAACGGCCACCAAGTCGACGTCACGGAGCTCCACCGCACGGGCAACTTCTTCTTCCTCTACGTCACGACGATCCTCGCCTTCGGCCTCGTCTACACGCTGTTCTCCGTCCCGATGTTCGACGCGTTCGCCATCTCAGTCACGACGCTCGGCAACGTCGGCCCGGCCTTCGGCGTCGCGGGCGCCACGCAGACCTACGCGCCGCTGCCGGACGTGATGAAAGCCATCCTCTGCCTCGAAATGCTCCTCGGCCGCCTCGAGATCTTCACGCTCGCCATTTTGCTGCGGCCGGAGTTTTGGCGGGGGAGGAAGTGAGGCTGTTGCATTTACGGAAACATTTTATAAGAATGCTGACCGTAACGATTACGGCAGGCTCTCCCTCTGGGAAAAGCAGACTCTTAGCGCTTTAGCGCTTAGAGGTCGCTTTATCCTTTAGGTAGAGCTGGCGCGCGCAGCGCGACTGAGAGGGTACAAGGGTGCGATCTGTTCCAAATACAAAGAAGCCTCCAAAGCATCACGTTTGAACTCAAACGACTCGATGCTTTGAAAGGCTTCTTCTTTTTGTTTTGCTATCGCATCCTTGTACCCTCTCCACCGCTTCGCGGTCCCCCTCTCCCACAGGGAGAGGCTGCTGTAGGTGTTACGAACGGCAGTCTTATGAAACCGTTCCAGTAAATGCAACAGCCCCTTCAATCTTTGTAGTGACCACGGCAAGCATAGACCAAAACGTTTTTATCGGCATCTTCAGAATAAATCAGACGGTTCATGTCATCGATCCTCCGGCTCCACGCTGGAAGATGACGTAACGGCTCCGGCTTTCCTTTGCCTTTGCTGAGACCGTTCCGACGGATGTCCTTGATGAGATCATTGATGCGTTTGAGCGTCTTCTTGTCTTCTGTCTGCCACGCAAGGTATTCTTCCCATGCGGTCGGCGTCCAGATGATGTTAGGCATCGGCTTCCTCCAGCAGTTCATGCGGCTCTGCGAGGCCGGCTTCGTATTCCGCGAAACTCTTCTCCAACTTCTCGAGATAAGCGCGGTTCGCCGCTTCTTTCGTGTCAATCGTGAAAAGCGCTGGCGGGATGGCGCGGTTGCGCACGATGGTCTTCAGCAGCATGGAGACGGCGGTCGAGGTGGACAGGCCGAGCTGCGAGAGGATGTTCTCGGATTCTTTCTTGAGGTCCGCATCGATACGGATGCTCAGTGATTTCGTTGCAGCCATGAGGAACACTCCCTTCTTTTTCTTCTATTATACTGCAAATGATGGTATTTGTATATGCAGATGCAGAAAATGAAAATTATGATTTCTTTTCACCGCAAGCAGGAAATCCGTCCCTTTCATCGAATTATTACAACAGATATCCCGCGACCGGCGAGGGGGGAGCCGGTCACGGGGCTGACGGACGCGCAAAAGGGGTACGGAGTCCAATCGATAATGTGTAGGAAGAAAGGGATGTACGATGAATTTTTTGGATGACATGAAAGTCTCCGCGAAGCTGTTCCTGCTCGGCGTGATCGCCGTCGTGGGCATGCTTTGCGTGAGCGTCGCCGGGTACTTTGGCATGCAGACGGCGAAGGAAGACATCAATACGATGTATGAGTCCTCGGTGCAGGGCATCGATGATACGGGCACGGCGCTCGCGGGCATGCGCTACGCGCAGGGCATGGCCGTCACCATGACGACGTGCCGCGATGACAATGCGCGCCTGCAGGACCTCAAGAGCAAGTACGAGACGGGCGTGAAGATGGTCGATGACGCGATCGCGGACTACGACGCGATCCCCCTCGACGACGCCGAGAGCGATGCGCTCATGGAGACGGTCAAGGCGAACTGGAAGGTTTTCCACGCGACGCTCGACAAGACGGCGGAGCTCTGCCTCCAGGGCAAGTTCGACGAAGGCCTTGCGAATTATTCCGCCGTCGGCGCGAAGCAGGGCGGCGAGATGGGCAAGAACCTCATGGCGCTGACGAAACTGCAGCATGACCAGGCGGTCGCGCTGAAAGCAAAGACGGACAGCGAGACGGCGGCGACGACGCGCAACATCGTCATCATGTGCATCGTCATCCTCGCCATCCTCATCGCGGCCTGCCTCATCACGGCGAAGAAGATCACGGAGCCTTTAGGCCGCGTCGTCGCCGGCTGCAGCCGCATGAAAGACGGCGATTTCCGCGAGACGGGCTATCATACGGAGCGCGCCGACGAATTCGGCGAGCTCATCCGCGGCTTCTCTGCGATGCGCACGACGGTCGCGCAGCTCATGAAGCAGACGAATGACACGGCGCAGCAGCTCGCGGCAGCGTCGGAAGAGCTCACGGCGAGCGCGCACCAGAGCGCGCAGGCCTCGGAGCAGGTGGCGAACAGCGTCACGGCCGCGGCACAGGCGTCGGCAGAGCAGCAGCAGTACATCGGCGAGTCCGAGGATAGCGTGCAGGAGACCGTCGGGTCGCTCGGCCGCCTGAATACGTCGGCGGACGAAGTCGAGAGCAACGCGAAGGCGGCGCACGAGCGCGCCGTCACGGGCGGACAGAACGTGAAATCGGCTGTCGAAAACATCCAGAGCGTCGCGACGATCGTGAACAGCAGCGCGCAGACGGTCGACAAGCTCGGCAAGAGCTCGCAGGAGATCGGCTCCATCGTCGAGACGATCGCAGGCATCGCCGAGCAGACGAACCTCCTCGCGCTGAACGCGGCCATCGAGGCCGCCCGCGCGGGCGAGCATGGCCGCGGCTTCGCCGTCGTCGCCGACGAAGTGCGCAAGCTCGCCGAGGCCAGCCAGGATGCCGCGCAGCAGATCACGCAGCTCATCACGGGCATCCAGAAAGACACGAATGACGCCGTCGCCTCCATGCAGTCCGGCAGCGAGGCTGTGAAGAGCGGCTCGGCCGCCGTCGCCGAGCTCCAGACGACGTTCAAGGAGATCGAAGACGCTGTCGCGCACGTGGCCGATCGCGCGAATACGATGGTCGGCGAAATCCGCCACGTCGGCACGCAGACAGATACCGTGCAGGAAAAGACGCAGCAGATCGCCGGCAACGGCGGCAAGGTCGTCAGCGAGATGGAAGGCGTCTCGGCGGCGTCCGAGCAGCAGAGCGCGTCGGCCAACGAGATCGCGCGCGCCTCGGAATCCCTCGCCCAGCTCGCGACGAACCTCTCCGAGTCGCTGCACAAGTTCCAGTATTAACCTCATCCGAAACCTTGGAAAAATGAAATGGGACTGTTGCAGTTCCATACGTTCTAAGCCTCCCCCCTTGGGGGAGGTGCCCCGAAGGGGCGGAGAGGGTAACGCCGTAACGAAATTCAACGATTCTGTCGATAGAATCATGAATCTCCAAACGACGCTACCCTCTCAGTCGCCCTTCGGGCGCCAGCTCCCCCAGAGGGGGAACCTTAAGAACGTAGCTGCAACAGCCCCATTTTTTGTACCCAGGAAAGCACGATCAGAGCGCGACGATGCGGCAGGCGTGGCTTCCCTTGGCGTCCGCATTTTCGCGCGGCAGATCGCGGGCGGCTTTGCCTTCGTATTTTTTCAAGAGTTCGTGTACGCCTTCCATGACGGTGGCCACGGGGATGTGCTTCATGCACGCCATATGATCCGCGCCCTTCTTCGGGCAGTCGTGGATACCGCAAGGGTGGCACGGCTCCGGCGTCTTGTAAAGGATGGCGCGCGCGTCGTAGGGGTAGAACGTCGGCACGGGGCTCGCGCCGAACATCGTGACGACGGGGACGTTTTGCGAGACGCCGATGTGCATGGGGCCGGAATCCGTCGTCAGCAGTACGGCGCAGCGCGCGAAGAGGCCGGCGAGGACGGCAAGCGAGACCTTGCCCGTGAAGACGTGGCAATGCGGGCTGCCGTTTTCTTTCATTTGTGCAAGACAAGCGTCGACGATCGGCACGTCCGTCGGCCCGCCGAAGAATGCGACGGCATAGCCTTCCTTGATGAACGTATCCGCGCACTGCGCGAAATACGTGTCGATCCACCGCTTCGTCGCCCAGCTCGCACCGATATTGAAAGCGATGACGGGGCGGGCGGCGACGCTGTTCGTTGTTGTGCTGCTGGTATCAACGTCCGTGGCCGCGTTGCGTTCCGTTGTCTTGGTGGCCTTCGCTGTCTCATCGAGCATCTGCTGCCAAATACGAGCGGCTTCCTGCTCCGCGGCGTCTGGAATTTTCATCTCCAGCCCGCGGTCGTCAATGGTCTTCAGATTCAATGCTTTCTGCAACATTTCGAGATGCACCGTGACCTGATGCTTTGTCGCGAGTTCCTTCGGCGTGTCGGCCATGGCGAGGTTCGGATATTTCTTGGTATAAAAAATTCCAAAACCCGGCTGCGCGTAGCCGATGCGTTTTTTTGCGCCACAAAACGCCGTGATGGCCGAGCAGCGTTCGTTGCGGTGCAGATTCATGACGAGGTCGAATTTTCGCGACCGCAGGCGGCGAATAAAACGGACCAGCGCACCGAAACTTTTATCGCGCCCATGCTTGTCGATCGTCAGGCATTCGTCGATGCAGGGATTTTCGCGGACCAAGTCGGCAAGGCTCTTGTCCGTGAGGAGCGTGATTTTCGCGTCCGGAAAATTCGTCCGCAGCGTGCGGAGGGCAGGCGTGATTAATAAAAGGTCGCCGATGTGCATCGTGTTGATGACCAATATGGTTTTGTAGGTCAAAGGAAACGTTCCTTTCTTCTTGCAAAGTTTGTTCTGTTGCGAAAGTAGCAACCACAGCAGCCTTCCCCTCAGGGGAAGGGGGACCGCGAAGCGGTGGAAAGGGTCCCCTGCATGTTTTATGTTTTCGTAGGGCATAACTCTTCGCGGGTGCGCGCATGAAAAGTTACGGTTGCCTGCGCGCACCGGCGACATCAAACGATCTGCGAATTCAAAGGCCGTGCAAGCGACCCTCTCCTGGCGCTGCGCTTCGCTCCGCGCCTGTCCTCTCCCTGAGGGAGAGGCTGCTGGATTTGAGACGTTCGGTAGTGGTTCGTTACTGTTTGTGTTTTCAAACTTATTCGCTCAACTTCGTCCCGTGGACCGCCAGCCACCACGACAAGGTTCTCGCCATCGGCAGCCACTCTCGCATTTTTTCGCGTTCCACCTCGGGATCAAATGGTACATTCACATCCGGCCGCGGCTCCGTCGCGTCGCTATTCACGCTGCCGACGGCTTTGTCCGTGACCCAAACGTCCGTGTTGAAGCTTGCGGTCTGCGCGCCCTCGGTCATGCTCGGCAGGATGCTGTAGTAGGGGAAGCCCGCGGGTGCGATGAGCTCGATGAGCGTTGGCAGGATGTTCGTGCAGCCGCCGATGGCATTGGGCGGCAGGATGTCTTTCGTGACGCCGGCGCCGTAGAGGACGAACGGCACGCTGTCGTGCTCGTACATCGTCGGATGGCGCGAGGGATTCGTGCGGACGGCGTGGTCGCCCGTGATGATGAAGAGGCTGTCCGGGTACGCGGCCTCCGTTTTTTTGACGAAGTCCGTCGTCATTTTGTCCATGTACCAGATATGTCCGACCTCGAGCGCGAGCTGGTCGGGATTTTCCACGTCCGGCATGGCGCGCGTCATTTCTTTTTCGTGACCAAGGTCGAAGCCCAGCGATTCGATGTCGATGGTGTAGGGCGGGTGGTTCGAGACGGTCATGATGACGTGGACCGTCGGCGGCTCGTCCGCGAGGTGGTCATAGAGGGCGTCGAAAAGCTCATTGTCGTTCGTGCCCCACGTCGTCTGCTTTGGCGCATGAAAATCAGGATAGCCATAAAAATGGTCGAAGCCCTGCGCGATGGCGAGGCGGTTCATGCCGTCCCACGTCGGCACGCCGCCGTACCAGAAATCAACGGCATAGCCGAGCCGCTGCAGCTGCGGCGCGAGCGCGGTCGGATAAATTTCCCGGAGGCTCCTCGGCTGGTAATTCACGCGCACATTCATCTCGGAGAGGCCCGTGATGATGCCATTGATCGCGACAGACGTGAACGTGCCGTTCGGCATAAAGGCCGCCGACTCGTAGCCATTCGGCGCGGCGGCGAGCGATTTCAGCCCGGGCACGGCGCCGAGGTCCGCGTATTTTGGAAGCTCCGGCCAGCGCGCCCAGCTCTCGCCGAGGATGATGAAGATGTGGCGCGGCTTTTGGATTTTCGCGCCCTTCGCCGTGCGCTCGAGGTACGGCGTGAGGTCGTCGCTTTCAAGCGTTTCGTGTCCGGCGGCGCGCTTGGCAAATTCGCGCACGCGCTCTTTTTCCACGCCCGCGATCGTGCCGGCCTTCATGCGTTCCTCCATTTCGTGGACGCGGTACATGGCCTGGCCGTCGTCGAGGATGCATTCATTGAGGAAATCATCGCTCGTCACGCCGGCGCTCTCCCAATTCACGCCGCCGCCATACGTGAACGAGCCGCCGAAGCGGACAAATAAAAAGAAAACGGCGAACGCAGGGAAAAATGCGGCCGCAAAACGCAGCGGATGGTCACGGAACATGCGCGGCGGGGACATCGTGCGCCACACGAGGATTTTTTTGAGCAGCCACGCCAGCAAGGCGGTCAATAAAATGGCCACGAGCAGCCGCCAGACGAGGCCGTACGCTTCGACCATCATCCAGAAGACGGACACAAGGTCGTCATTCGCCCCCGCCATGACTTGGGAATTGAACGTGCAATGGAACTGGCGGTAAAACGGAAACCGCGCGAGGAACAGCACGGAAAACAAAAATGTTTCGCTCGTGCCAATGACAAGACGCACGCGGTCAAAAAAATACGCGCGGGACGGAAAAATCAGCACGGGCACGGACGCAAAAAGAAAAACGAGCGCCGCGCACCATCCAGCCGTCTTCAGCGACAGCCGCAGGCCCACGAAATTCGCCAAAACGATTTCATCGATCGCCGTATCGGCCGCGATAAAGTCCGAGAGCGCGGCCATAAAAATCAGGCGGTACAGGCAAATGAGGATGAGCACGAAAAAGAAGAGGCGTAGGTCACGCTGGAGGGACGAGAAAAAGGATTCGGTGCGGGAGGGATGGTTCGAATAAATATTCATGAGACACTCGTTTCCAGTAGTTTTGGAAAAATAGAATCGCTCGTAATACGCCCGTGAATCCTTGAATCCATGACAGCGCGTTCAATGAAAGCACAAACACTCTCGAAATGTGAGCGGACATCACGATTGGAGAAACGGAGAATGCGAAAGTCTTGTTCTTCCAGATATTTTGTACGATTTTCGTCATGTTGATACGCCGTTGTATCGTTATGTTGTTCGCCGTCCAATTCAATGATGAGATGTGCCTCATAACAAACGAAATCGACAATATATATGCCAATAGCCTTCTGGCGCTGAAATTTCCACGGGCAGGTGCGGAGGTAATCATACCACAGATGCCGCTCGTCCGGCGTCATGGAACGTCGCAAGGTTTTTGCACGACGTTGGGCAATGGGGCGATAAGAACGGGTGTTCATGACGAATACCTTCTTTTGTTGTTCTATTGCGAACGTAACATATCTAGCAGCCTCTCCCTTTGGGAGAGGGGGACCGCGTCAGCGGTGGAGAGGGTACAAGGGTGCGATAGCCAATCAATCCATTGATATACTTCGAAGCATCTCGTAGTGCGAACTGCTCCGAAATTACGAGAATCCCATTTGCTATCGCACCAAAGTACCCTTTCCACCGCTTCGCGGTCCCCCCTTCCCCTGAGGGGAAGGCTGCTGCATTCGCGAGGTTCGGCAACGGGACAAACAAATTCATTGAACCAACTTTCATTGTTAAATTACCGCAGGATTTTCTCCAACTCTCCCCACGCCTCTTCCGCCGAGATCGCGCCGAGGCAGTCGAGGTTTTTCGGGCAGGCTCTTTCGAAGCAGCGGACGCAGGGGCGGCCCGCGAGCAGCAGGCGGCCGGTCGGGCCGTAGGGGCCGGTGCGCTCGGGGATCGTCGGGCCCATGAGCATGAGCGTCGGGGCCGAAAGGGCGATGGCGAGGTGGCAGATGCCGGTGTCAGGGCCGATGACGGCACTTGCGTGCTGGAACGTGGCGGCGAGCTCGGGGAACGAGAGTTTGCCGACGAGGTCGACGGGCGGGATATCCATGAGGCTTGCCACTTTTGTAGCGCGCCCCTCGTCTACCGGACCGCCGCCGACGAGCACGGGGATGAGCTCGTGGTCGTACAAAATATCCGCGAAGGCGGCCATGTTTTCTTCCGGCCAGCGTTTCGTCGGCCAGTTCGCGCCGACGGCGATCGTGACGTAGGGATTCTTCATATCGGCGCCGGCCTGGCGGAAGCGGGCGGCGGCACCTGCGACGTGCTCCGCCTTCACCGCGAGGGGGAAGTGCACGGCGCTGCCGTCCGGCGCATCCGGCACGTCCACGCCGAGCGAGCGCACGACGTCGAGGTAGCGCTCGATGACGTGCGCCTGTGCGTGCGGCCCGATGACGGGGCGGGAAATGTGCTGCGAGCCCTCGCGCATGTCGACGGGGCCGAGCTTGCAGCCGTTCGGCGCTTCGGCGAGCCAGGCGATGGCGGCGGACTTGAAGAGGCCTTGGAGGTCGAGCACGAGGTCGTAGCGCCGCTGGCGAATGGCGCGTTTCAGCGGCCCATAGTTTTTCAGAATGCCGCCGAGCGAGCGAAACGCCTGTTTTTCGAACACGATGATGTCGTCGACGCACGGATCCATCGCGACGATGTCACGGGACACGGGCTCGACGACCCACGTGATGTGGCACTCCGGCCACTTGTTTTTCAGCTCATAGCTCACGGGCAGCGCATGCACGACATCGCCGATGGAGCTCAATTTGATGATGAGGATGTTCTTCGGGTTCATCCGTTGTTCCTTCCTATGAAAATACAGGAAACTGCAGCCTTCCCATCAGGGGAAGGGGGACCGCGAAGCGGTGGATAAGCAGACACACGGCGCTTCAGCGCCGATGGGGTCGCTTATGCCGCTTGCGGCTAAGGGTCCCCTGCACGGCAGAGGAACTCGTATGTTATAACACCTCGCGGGTGCGCGTACGCATCAATGTTTGATGATGAACGCTTCTTGTTGGATTTTTTCGATGACGTTGGTCGTCGATCTTCCAGCGACGAGGTCGACGAACTCCACGCGGCCGCCGTACGATTGCACGATTTTCGCCTCGGGGAGCGTGTCGAGCGTGTAGTCGCCGCCTTTGACGTAGACGTCGGGGCGGACTTTTGCGATGATCGCTTCCGCCGTCTTCTCGCCGAACAGCACGACGACGTCGACGGATTTCAGCGCGCCGACGACTTCCGCGCGGTCGAGCTCCGAATTGATGGGGCGCGTCGGTCCTTTGTTCTCGCGCACGGACGCGTCGGTATTGAGCCCGAGCACGAGCACGTCGCCAAAGGATTTCGCCTTCGTGAGATAGCGCACATGGCCGGCGTGCAGGATGTCGAAGCAGCCGTTCGTGAAGACGATCGTCTTGCCGCCCGCGCGCAGGATGTCGCAGAAGGCGGCGATATCTTTTTGAGGAATGAGCATGAAAAAATTCCTTTCGTGACTTCAAAATTTGCTCTCATTATACCATTTTTTTTCGTACGGCGATATGGCGACAGGAAAAAAGGGGGCAGTTCCTAGAAGGATTCCACGTGGATCTGTTGCCAAATGTAACGGACGCAGCAGCCTTTCCCTTTGGGAAAGGGGGACCGCGTCAGCGGTGGAAAGGGTACAAGGGTGCGATAGCAAAACAAAAAGAAAGCACTTTCATAGCATTCAGCAGTTTGAGCTGTTCAAACGTGCTGCTATGAAAGTGTTTTTGTTGTGGGACAAATCGCACCCTTGTACCCGCTCCGCCTCGCTGGCGCTCGGCACCTCTCCCAAGGGGAGAGGCTGCTGTAAGCGTTACGATTTGCAACCTTATGAAACTGTTCTTGTAAATGCAACAATCCCATGGATCATTTTCCGTATTTTTTCTCAAATGCATCGACCGGAATCGGCGGCGAGAAGAGGAATCCTTGCAGCGAGTCGCAGCCGGCGGCGAGGAGGTGGGATTTCTGCGCCTCCGTCTCGACGCCTTCGGCGACGATCGACATGCCGAGCTCCTTGCCCATCTGGATGACGTGGTCGATGATGATGCGGCCGCGCGCTTCGCCTTGGTCGGAGCTCCGCAGGAAGAACATGTCGAGCTTCAGCGTCTTCGCGTGGATGCTGCGGAGCGTGTTGAGCGACGAGTAGCCTTTGCCGAAGTCGTCGATCTCGACGTGGAAGCCGACGTCGACGATGGAGTCGACCATCTGGCTCTTCGAGACGACGGCGGATTCCGTGATTTCGACGCGGAGCTTCTCGATGGGGAGCTCGTACTGCGCGATGAGTTCCGTCAGCACGCTGGCCACGTCGAGATAAAGGAAGTCCTTCGGCGAGACGTTGATGGACAGCGCGAGCTTTTCAAAGGGCGTGCCTTCCCATGCCTTGAGCTGCCGCACGGCCTGCTCCCAGACGAAGCGGTCGAGCTGGGCGACCTGGCCGGAGGCCTCGAAGCAGGGGATGAAGCGGCCGGGCGAGATGACGGTGCCGTCCGCCTGGATCCAGCGCACGAGCACTTCGGCGGCGGACAGGCGGACGTCGCGGTCAAATTGCGGCTGGAGGTAAATGTGGAATTCGCCGCGCTCCATGGCTTCAGCGAAATGATTCACCATCCACTGCTGGTCGCGCGCCTTGTCCCAGAGCTTCTGCGTGTAGCGCGCGCTCGTGATGTTGTAGTCGTTCTCGATTTCCTTGCGCGCCATGTCCGCACGGTCGATCATGACGGCGACGGGGAGGTTCCGGTCTTCGATGGCGTAGACGCCGGCGTGGAGGTGCAAAGGCAGGCGCTCGCCGTCGATATCGACGACCGGGGCTTGCTGCAAGAATTTTTCCAGCCGCTCGTCGAGGCCGTCCCGCGTCGGCGTGAAGATGACGAAATGGTCGCCGAACATCCGCCCCGCGCACGCGCCGCCCGGCAATTTCGCGCGGATGGCGAGCGCGACGGTCACGAGGATCGCATTGCCGCGCTCGATGCTGTAGAGGTCGTTGATCATGTGGAACTGCCGCAGGTTGATGGAGATCATCGTGTAGGCGGCAGCCGCGTCCGCTGCGAGCGCCTGGCGCACGGCGTGCGCGAAGCCGTCTTTATTGTAGAGCCCCGTCAGCGCGTCGTGCTCGGAGAGGAACGTCGCGTTCTCGTTGTTCTTCTGCGGGATCGCCGCGAGTTCTTCCGCCGTCGCCTCGCGCCAGTCGATGAACTCGAGCGACGCCTGGACCGTTGTGCCGTCCGCCGCGTGCAAGCGCACGGGCTGCGACGTGATCTCATACAGCTGGTTCCCTTGGCGTTCTTGCTTTTTCGTCTTGCGCGCCGTGTGGCAGGAGCGGAAGCTCGTGCAATTGCTGCACCGGTGCTCCGAGCCCCAGACCGCATGGCATGGCTGCCCGTAGGCGCACGCTCCCCCAGAGACCGAGAGCTCGCGGCATTCCTCGGGGTCGACGAGGCGCGCGAGCTTGTGCCGTTCCTGCTCCGTGGCGAGGAGCTTCGCCGCTTCGTCGAGCGTCAAATCCATAGCTGCCATGACTTCCATCGCTCCCTTCCGTGGTTTTCGCGCGAGTTCCTAGGTTCTTATTCCGCAGCCAGCGTCGTCGTGACGCCAAAGAGGCTCTCGTCTGCGCTCGTCTGGACGTACATCTCCGTGCCCGCCGGCAGGTCGATGTCCTTGCCCTTGACGAACGCGCCGCCGATGATGCCGATGGGGCCTAAAAGCACGATGCCGGCGAGGCTCGCGCCCGCGGCCATGGCGAGCTGCTTCATTTCCTTTTCCGACTCCTCGCCGACGTATGCGTCCGCGATCGTGCCGTCCATGGACTTCACTTTGTAGTCCGTGAGCTCGAGCTTCGCGTTGCGGCCGAAGTTGCGCGCCTGCTGGACCTTCTCGACGACGGCCGTGCCCGGCTCGCCTTTGGCAAAAATCAGGCGGCCATCGACGATGACGTCGTCCGCGACGGTGAAGTGGACCGTGTCGCCTTTTTTCACGTTCTTCGTCGTGAGCTCTTCTGCGAGCGCGATCTTCACGAGCGTGTTCGCCGGGACGGTCGTGAGCTCGATCGGCAGCTGGTTCGCGCCAAAGGCGAAGTCCGCGAGCGCGCGGATGCGCTTCGTGTACGTGCCTTCGCTCGTCTTGCCGCTCACTTCCGTCTCCATGTCCGTGATGCGCGTCTGCACGGGCGTCGCGCTGACCTCGTGGCGGATCGTCCACTCGATGCCATTGAGCTCGGCGAGGATGGACGGCGTGGACGTATTCGTGTACATGCTGTCATAAATGGCGTTCGTGCGCGCCATCATCGAGCCTGTGCGGTGCGTGCCGTCGTAGTCCTTTTCGAGCTTGTTGATGCGCTCCATGATCGCGCCCGTCTGCGGCTGCCCGTACGTGTCCGTCTCGCACATGTCAAGCTTCGCCTGCACCGTCTCCGGCGTCGCAGCAAAGGCCGTGCCCATGGTCGAGACGAGGAACGTCATCGCGACGACCGTGCTCATGAATTTTTGGAAAAATGGTTTCATCGGGAATCCCTCCTCGGATGATTCGAAAGTAAAAGTATTTGTTGTCACCTATCGATTACATTCGCGCTCCAAAGGAAAAATCCTGCTTGAGAACGCGGAAAATCAGAACCGTTGCGGAATGTCACATACCCAGCAGCCTTCCCCACAGGGGACAATGTCATTAAGTTAAGCGTGGAAAGCTCACAACCCCAGCCTCCCTCCTTGGAGGTAATGGTATTAAGTTAAGCGATGGTAGCTACCAAATAACGCCTCCCCCTCTGGGGGAGGTGCCGAGCGAATGCGAGGCGGAGAGGGTAACGTATGAATGTGGGCTCCGCTTATCACTAACTTAATGACATTATCCTTGGAGGGAGAGGCTGCTGGAAATCGTTACGCTCGGCAATAGATGAAACAGAACCCGTTCTCGTTACTTCGTCTTCTTGCTTCTCTGCCGCTTTGCGACATTCCAGATGGCCTGCAATTTCGCGCCGTCGAACTGGTATTTCTCGTTGCAGAAATGGCAGACGACTTCGGCGTGGCCATCGTCGACGAGAGATTGCAAGTCCGTGAGATTCAACCCCAGCAGCACGTCGCTGATGCGGCCTTTCGAGCAGCCGCAGCGGAACGCGAGGTCGGTCGTGGAGAGAATCTCGACGTCGAATCCTTTCAGCACTTCCGCGATGATGCCTTTCGCATCGAGGCCGCGCTCGACCATGTGCGAGACGGAGGCGACAGAGGCGACGTTGCGTTCCAATCGTTCTAACACATCCTCGCTCGCATCCGGCAGCGGCTGCACGATGAAGCCGCCCGCGCCGATGCAGGGCTCGATGAATTCGTCGGAAGCTGTCGTTGCTTTGGATGCATCGGATGCGTTCGTTGCGTCTGTTGCGCCCGTTGTATCCTGCGTCGTTGCAACGCCTGCCGTGCGTTGCGGCGCGACGAGCACGCCGAGGCCGACGGCCGATGGCGTCTGCTCGGAGACGGCGAGATATTTCGTGAGGTCGTCCGCAATCTCGCCGTCGACGAGCTCCGCGCTGCCGCGGATCGGATCGACGTGGCCGGCGCCGGCCGCTTCGAGCCCCGTGAAGCGCGTGACCGTCACGAGTCCCTGCGTGCCCACGCCGCCGCCGACATCGATCTTGCCCTTCGCATTCAGCGGCAGCAGCACCTTCGGGTTGCCGACGTAGCCGCGCACGGAGCCCTCGGGCGTCGCGTCCGCGACGACGCGGCCAAGCGGGCCATGACCGTCAAAGGAGACGGTCAGCGCTTCCTTGTTCTTCAGGTTCGCCGCGAGGAGCAGCGCGCCCGTCATCGTCCGCCCGAGCGCCGCCGCCGCGACCGGATAGCAGCCATGCCGGCGGATGGCTTCGTTCACGAGATCCGTCGTCACCGCCGCATAGATGCGCACACCATCCGCGACGGCCTTTACCAAGTGATCCTTCATTTTAATAAATCCTTTCTGTTATGTAATCAAGCCTCCCCCTCTGGGGGAGGTGCCGAGCGAATGCGAGGCGGAGAGGGTCACGTTGTTTCAATATTCATAAACTGGTCGATAGAAATGAGAATGTAATTACTACGTTACCCTCTCCGACCCCTTCGGGGCCACCTCCCCCAAAGGGGGAGGCATACGGTTACGATTGCCGCGATGCATGCGCCTCCTGATACACGCTGACCTTCGTATCTTCTACATGCCCCATGTCTGGCTCCGGATGGATGAGCACGTCGAACGTGCCGAATTCCCTCCGGATCTTCTGCTCGATCTCGTCGCAGATCGCGTGGACGCGGGCGAGGTGCATATTGCCGTCGAAGAGGATGTGGACGTCGAGGAGCTTGTACGAGCCGGATTTGCGCGTGCGCAGACAGTGCCAGCCTTTAACCTCGGGGATGCTCTCGAAGAGCTTGCCGATGTGGAATTCTTCCTCGGGCGGCAGGCTTTCGTCCGTGAGCTCCTTCGTCGACTCGACGATCATCTTCCAGCCGGCGCGGAAGATGATGCCCGCGACGAAGATGGCGATGACGGGGTCGAGCCACGCCCAGCCCGTGAGCTTCATGAGCACGAGGCCGCCGAGAACGCCGACGGACGTCCAGATGTCCGCCGTGAGGTGCAGGCCGTCCGCTTCGAGCGCCTGCGAGCCCGTGATTTTGGCGACGTGGAGCAGGCGCCGCGACACGGCGAAGTTCACGGCGATGGCGACGAGCATGATGACGATGCCGTAGCTGAGCGTCTCCGGCACCTCGCCCGTGGCGAATTTGTCCACGGCCTCGTAGACGATGCCAACGGCCGCGCCGACGATGAGGAGCGCCTCGACGGCTGCCGAGAGGTTCTCGTACTTGCCGTGGCCGTAGTCGTGCTCGAGGTCGGGCGGCGCGTCGGACTTCCGCACGGCCCAGAACGCGATGAGCGCCGCGATGAGATCCGTGCCCGAGTGCAACGCCTCGGAGATGAGGCTGACCGCGCCGACGTAGAGCCCGACGATGAGCTTCAAGATGACGAGCGTCGTGTTAGAAAAAATGGACAGCCACGCTGTCCGTCGTTTGAGTGCTGCCGTGTCCTGCATGGAAAAAACCCCTTTTGCGTCTTTGTTACGTTCCTGTAAAAGCTGAAAGCTTTCTGGAAAAATGCTGGACAAAAACAAACGTCCGTGCTATGATGAATCCAACCGGGAAACCGGCCTACTCAAAAGCACTTATTTATTTGTACTTGCTTTTTTGATGGATGACGCTGCGCTTGCAGCGTCTTTTTTTATGCAAAATTGAAAGGATGCGAGCGTAGCGAATCCAGCAGCCTTCCCCTCCGGGGATCATGTTATGAAGTTAGGAAAGGGGCACGAGCCCAAAAGCCTTCCCCTCAGGGGAAGGGGGACCGCGTAGCGGTGGAAAGGGTCCCCTGTACGTTGTATGGATTCGTACGGCGTAGCTTTTCGCGGGTGCGCGTACGAGAAGTTACAAGTGCCTGCGGGCACCGGCGACATCAAAATGCTTGCGTGTTCATCAAAATTACAAGCGACCCGCTCCGTCGCGCTTCGCGCGCCACCTCTACCTAAAGGATAAAGCGACCGCATAGGCGCTAAAGCGCCTTGCGTCTGCTTTTCCCAGAGGGAGAGGCTTTCAGTTCCCTTCACCTGCAGCGTCTTCCACAACCGGCTCAGGCGCTGGCGGCGGCGGGAGCTCGCCGTGCGGCAGGTCGTCGTAGATGAAGTCGACGATCGTCTTCATCGGCGAGAAGCCGGAGTAGGGATGCGTGTAGGGCTCTGTGCCGCTTTGCGAGAGCACGGTCTTCGTGTCGTAGGCGAGCACTTGGGACGAGAGAATCTGGTAGATGCCCTGGCCGCGGTCGAAATGCATCGTGTAGCGGAACATGCGGTTGCGGTCGGCCTTGATGACGGCGATCGTCGCGTTGCATGCCGCTGTCGACTCGTACGTGACGGAGCTCGCGTCGACGTAGTATCCTGTGTAGCCCTGCGCGTCGACGAACCGCATGTCTGCCGCCGAACATGTCCCAGCAAGGCAGAGCAGCAGCGCCCCCAAAAGCATCCCCACGATCCGTCTGAGCATCCGACGAACTCCTTTCCTCGAAAAGGAAGCGCGGGATTCGTCCTTCTGACCGTTTGAACACCTTCGCTTCCTAATAAAAGCACATATCGCTTTATTCTAAAACGAGGCGGGGGGACTGTCAACCTTAGGAGCGTTCAAAAAACGTTCAAAAATGTTCAGCGTCTCACGTCTCCGGCAGAAGCTTGTCATCCTTATTATATGTCATGACGAGCTGGCCGCTCTCGTCGTAGACCTCGATGGGTGCGAGGGTCAGTTGTTTATTTTTGATACGGAAGGTATCGGTCTTCACATGCACACCGGCGAGCTCGATGTCGGCGTCGTAGAATTGCAGGTCGTGGAAGCGGTCGGTGAAGCGGCCGGAAAGCTTGTCAAAAAATAAAATATGGTATGACCCGGGCCCGCTCGTGAACGCGCCGCTCGTGACCGTCTGCTGCGGCGTGCCGGCGGAGTCGATGGCGATGTCGAGCGTGACGGAGCATTTGAGGTGCTGGCCGGGGAGCGCCTTGGACGCTTGGAGGTTTTCGCCGTGGCCTTCGAGATGATAGACGCGCGAGTCGAGATCGTACGTGCCGAAGGCTATGAGGCTGCCGCCATAAACGCCGGCCGTGACATCTGTGAAGTCGAGCGTCGAGCCGTGGTAGCTGACGGAGCCTTTCACATCGGTGAACGAGAGGCCCGGGATGTGGAGCTCGGCCATGCGCACTTCGCCCGTGCCCGCAGGCCCTGTGATCGGCCCTGTGAAGTGCGCCGTCAGCGTCATCGGGTCGTGGATGTCCATGCCAAAGCCGAGGGACGACGGATCGACCTCGCTCATGAGGAGTGAGAGATTGACTTCCGGCACCGATACATTCCGGCAATCGATCGTGCCCTTCGTCGAGATGCCGTGGCCGATCATCGTGCCGCCGAAGCCGCCGGTCGTGAGGTCGATGCGCGTGAGGCCGCCGGAGTGCAGGTCGGCATCGAGGTTCGCGCCCTGCAGGAGGTAATGGCGCTTCTCGTAGAGCACTTCGACCTTCGCATGCTGCAGCACGAGGTCGCAGTCGATGTGCTTGCCCGTGTGGTTGAAATTGCTCCACTGCTGCGTGAGCTGCGCCTCACGGGCTTCGCGGGCGCGCTTGGCGCGTTCCTTGCGCTCCTCCGGTGTGAGCTTCGGCTGGCTGCCTTTCCGTTCGGGCTGTGCGGCGGCCATCATCTGAAAAAATTCTTCCGACGGCGTGACAAAATCGATCGTCGGTTTTTTTGTCTGCGGATCCTTCCGGATGTGGAGCGAGACGGCGGCATCGCGGAGTACGATGCTCGTCAGCGAATGCGACGAGAGCTTGCCGCGCAGCACGTCCCACGGCCGCACGTAAAATTCGCCTTCCGGCACGATGAGCACGGGATTGCCGCCGTCGTCCGTCCAGACGAGCCCCTCGAAGCGCACGTGGCCGTTCACGTGCGCGAAAAGTTTTTCCACGCGCACATGCCCGCGCAGGAGGTCCTGCGATTCCATCGCATGATTGAAAATGCCGGCCGCGCCATAGGAAAGCGCCTCGAGCGCAAGGAACAGCCCGAGCGCGAGGCCAAAGAG
This sequence comes from uncultured Veillonellaceae bacterium, assembly GCA_900314825.1. Taxonomy (GTDB): domain Bacteria; phylum Bacillota; class Negativicutes; order Selenomonadales; family Selenomonadaceae; genus Selenomonas_C. The sequence continues at coordinate 62,149 of OMWS01000030.1, forward strand.
CGACGCGAGGGAAAATTTGAGGATGTGGTGCCGCGTGAGGCGGAAATGGCGCATGGAGAAGACCTCCGTTTCGATTGGTTGTGCTGTTGCCGAAAGTGGTGAATCCAGCAGCCTCTCCCTCAGGGAGAACAATGTTATTAAGTTAAGAAGCTGGTGAATGCACTAGCCCAAAGCCCCCCTCTCCGAGGGGGGAGGGCCACGAAGTGGCAGGGGTAAGCAGACTCTTAGCGCTTTAGCGCTTAGAGGTCGCTTATGCCGATGCAATCGGCTGTGTCCCTTGTACGTTATATGCGTTCGTAGGGCGTAACTCTTCGCGGCTTGCGCGCACGTACCAAACATTTCGTGCTCGCAAGCCGCGGAAGCTTTAGCGTACAGACGCTTCTGCCGTACAGGGGACACCTTCCACCGCTTCGCGGTCCCCCTCCCTCGGAGAGGGAGGCAGAAGTTTGAATGACCGCTTCGCCCCAACTTAATGACATTGTCCCCTGGGGGAAGGCTGCTGTGTTCGTTACGTTCGCAGCAGGTGCCACATGGATATAATACTCGAAGATTGGTTCATTTTCCTTCTTGCGTTTGAGATTTTGCTCGCGCCAGAAATTTCAAGTCTACAAATAAAAAAAATTCCGTGTTATACTGGTCGGGAATGCAGATAGAAATTCGTCACAACGATGAATTTTATTTTTTGACATGAATTATGGAAGGACGCGATCGCATGACGATTTCGAAGGAGACGCAGGGGAAGGAACTGGCTTGCATCAACAAGCTCGGGGAGCTCTTTGCCATGAGCCGCTGGACGGAGGAGCCGCTCGCGGAGATGATGGGCCTCTTGCGCGATTACGCCGACAGCCGTGCCGAGGACGGCTATCAGGCCGGCTACCAGCAGGCGCTCCTCGATGCGCGCGCCGTGGCAGAGCACGCTGTCGTGGGGTGAAACGTTCCAAAGCCTCCCCCTCTGGGGGAGGTGGCCCCGAAGGGGTCGGAGAGGGTAGCGGCTGACGTTGATTCTCTATCCTTTCGATAGAATTGAAAATTTTGTAACTACGTGACCCTCTGTCGCAAGCGGCATAAGCGAGCTCTAGGCGCTAAAGCGCCAAGAGCCTGCTTATCCGCCTCGCATCCGCTCGGCACCTCCCCCAGAGGGGGAGGCTTGGTTTGAATAACTGATGTATTTTGTTACAGAATATATTTATCGGAAAGGAGCAAAAATATTAAATGAAACTCGTAGCCACCGATTTCGACGGGACGTTTTCGCTGTACGGCGGCGACGTGCCGCAGGAAAATCTCGATGCCGTACGGGCGTGGCAGGCGGCGGGGCACAAGTTCGGCATCAACACGGGCCGCGGCCTGTCGCTCATCGGCCTCGAGCTCTCGAAGCATCCGGAGCTCGAGCCGGATTTTTTGATTCTGAACAACGGCGCCGTCATCGTCGACCGGGAGCGCCGCATCCTTTCGAGCCTCTGCCTGCCGCAGAGCCTGCTTGCCGACGTGCTGTTCTTCCTCATGCGCGAGCGCGGCGACGCGCCGATGCTCGTCGTGACGGAGGAGGAGTCGCTCTCGATCCACGGCAATCCGGCGGCCGACCTCGGCATCCCGGGCATGCCCGAGACGACGCTCGAGAAGGCCGTCGCGCGCGAGGATGTCGTGCAGCTCTCGATGAACTGCGAGACGATGGAGGGCGCGCAGGAGATGGAGCGCCGCGCGCTCGAGCGCTTCCCGGAGCTCGTCGGCAACATCAACCGCGGCTACCTCGATCTGAACCTCGCGGGCGCGGACAAGCAGCATGGCATCGACCGCATGCTGAAGGCGACGGGCTGGCAGATTGCGCCGGAAGACCTTTTCGTCATCGGCGATGACATGAATGACTTGCCGGCCATCGAGGCGTACCACGGCTACACCGTCGCGGCCGCGCCGAAATTCATGCACGAGCACGCGAAAAAAGTCTACAAGAGTGTCGGCGCGATGATGATGGAGAATTTGTAATGCCAGAGCATCTCGATACGGCGTTACCCTCTCCGCCCCTTCGGGGCACCTCCCCCAGAGGGGGAGGCTCAAAAAGGCGCCTCGTCGTCGGCATCTCGGGCGCGAGCGGCGCGGAGCTCGGGCTGCGGCTTTTGGAGATTCTGCGTGCGCAGCCAGGCCTTGAGACGCATCTCGTGCTGACGCCGGGCGCGGAGGAGACGCTGCGCCGCGAGACGGTGCACACGGCAGACGAAGTGCGGGCGCTCGCGGATGTCTGCTATGACGCACGCGACCTCGGCGCGGCCATCGCAAGCGGCACGTTCCGCACGGCTGGCATGATCGTCGCGCCGTGCAGCATGAAGACGCTCGCAGGTATCGTCACAGGCTACAGCGAAAACCTCCTGCTGCGCGCGGCCGACGTCACGCTGAAGGAAGCCCGCCCGCTCGTGCTCCTGCCCCGCGAGACGCCGCTCTCGCGCATTCACCTCCGGAACCTCCTCGCGGCCAGCGAAGCCGGCTGCACCATCGTCCCGCCGATGCTCTCGTTCTACGCCGGCGCGGACACGCTTGAAAAACAAATCGACCACGTCCTCGGCAAGGCGCTGCGGTTCGTTGGGGTGGAATTTGAAGGGTTCCGTGAGTGGCAGGGGTGATGGACCAGAAGCCTTCCCCTTAGGGGAAGGGGGACCGCGAAGCGGTGGAAAGGGTCCCCTGCGGGATGGAAGAGTCTGTACGTTGTAGCGTTGCGCGGGTGCGCATACGAACTTTTTCCATGAAAAGCAGGTTTTTCCACATCCCATGGCGAATGCTAAAAAGAACTCGTAAAATAATAAGTTTTGGAGGCTATTTGCCTGATGGCAAATGGCTAAGATATCCGTAAGCGCATAAGCGACCACTAGGCGCTAAAGCGCCAAGTGTCTGCTTAGCGCTAACGGCTCTCTTAAAGGAGTGGGATCCTATATGAACCTCAAGAAAATCCTCGCGCTGACGCTGACGGCGGCGGCCGCCTGCGCGCCGTGCTCGGCTGCGACGGCGCAGACGACGGCACAGCAGATCGCAGCTGCGCAGGCGGCGGCACAGCAACAGGCCGTACCGGCAAAGATGCAGGCGCAGCAGCAAAGCACGGCGCAGGTGCAAGAGAGCGCGCAGCCGGCAGAGCAAGGTGCGCAGCAGAAAAAGGACCTGCCGCGCGCCACGTCGCAGCCCGCGCGCCCGGCCCAGCCTGCCGCGCAGCCGGCGGACATCGTGACGTGGGTCACGAGCGAGACGGCCGAAGGGCCGTGCATTGTCGGCACGCTCGCGCCGAACCAGGTGGCGCTCGGCAAAGTCCACATCCATGATGCGACGAGCACCGTCCAGCGCTACTGGCAGGCGCCGACGAAGATCAGCGGCCATGGCAAATGGCTGACGTACACGTACGGCACGACGTTCGGCGTGCGCTTCCATCAGGGCGGCTACACGTATCAGGACTACGGCGCGACGGAGATCTCGACGATCGCCCCGAACGGCATCGCGACGCCGGCTGGCATCGAAGTCGGCATGCCGGATACGATCCTCCAGCAGAAATATGGCATGCCGACGCACCTCACGACGGCGGCGCAGTCGAATGGCTACACGACGACGTACTACTACTACGGCTACGGCAGCGAGCTCGGCCACGAGCTCAGCTTCGACGTGCGCGAGGGCAAGATCATCAAAATCCGCCTGCGCTCCTACTACGAATTCCCGGGCCATTTCTACCGTTGACAATCTTTTCCCATTCAACTATAATGAGGGAAACAAAACAGCAAGGCAACGCAGCTTTCATCAGAGCGATCTGGTGAAGGCTGCGTTTTGTTTTTTAGGAAGTCTGTTGTAGAAAAAGGGGTGGGAGTCATGGAACCTTTGCAAAAATCGATGGGAGACGATCGCGCGCTGCCGGGCTTTGCGGACGTGCCGGAGCACATCCGCGGAAGCTACCGCATCGGGCGGCAGGCCGGTCGGCTCATGGCGGAACTCGCCGTGCTCGTGCGCGCGATGGCGGTGCGCGGCGGCGAGCCGTTTGACTATCGGGCATATCTTGCGGGGCTCGGCATGGAGGACCGCTACGCGAGCTGGAAGGCGTTCGTGCGCGGCTATTTCTTTGACCGCCGCAATCCCGAGGCGCTCCGCAGCGCGGCCGTCGGGCTCGCGCGCGATGTCGTGGTGATGCGGGACGCGCTCGGCACGGCGGCCATCGCGCAGGCGCGGCAGGCCGCGACGGCGTTCGACCGCGCCGCGATGAACCAGGCGCCGGGCCTCTCGCTGCAGAAGACGTGCGATTGCCTCAAGGCGTTCACCGGCGCGGCTGCCGCGCATCTCGCCCCGGAGGAACGGGACGCGATGCGAAGCGGCCGCGCGGTCGAGCGCCTGCGCGTGGCGCTCGGCGCAGGCGCAAAAAAATCCGTGATCTGGCAGGAGCTCCAGCAGCTCTTGCTGCTCGCGGACGGCGCCGTGCTGCCCCTCGACCTCGCGGCGCTCTACCGCCTGCAGGTGCAAGGCCACCTCCTCGCGAAAAACGGCCGCCTCATCGCGGAGCGCGCGGAGCTCCGAGAGGCCGTCGAGCAGGTGTTCCGCGTGTGAGGCGCGCCCGGCTGGCAGGGCGTCATTTGAGCCGCAGGAGGCGCGGCCGAAAGGCCGGCTGTTTTTCATAATAGGCGGCAGCTGTCGCGCCGATGGTTTCCTCATCGTCGTCGCTCATGAGCCATGCCGCAAAGATGGCGAGGAACTCCCCGAGTTCGGCGGGGAGTTTTTTGCTGTCCTGAGCGAGGCCGGCGCTGGCAAGATCCCCGGCGCAGCAGCAGGCGATGGCGATGAGCGCGTCGAGGCGCTGGTTCGGGTAGCAGAGCATGGCATCGAAGGCGTGGTAGATCGCGCCGTACAGACTTTGGCATATGCAACGGTCCGTAAAATAGCGCTCGGTAAACGCTCCCGTCTCCGTGTCATCCAGCCGCTCGTTCGGAGCGCCGGGCAGCTGCTCCATCTCAAACGGGAAGGCCGCGAGGATGTCCTCTGGGTCGAGCTCGGAGAAGACGGCGAGGAAGGTGCGGAAGACGGCGAGCCACGCGAGGCCGTCCGTCGCGGCGTGCACGAGCGCGGGCGGGAGGTCCGCGCGGCGGCGGACGAGGAGGCCGAGATACGGCGGCAGGTAGCTCGTCGGCACGCGGCGGGCGGCCGCGAGGAAGCGGAGGCCGGGCGTCGCGGCGAGCGTGACGGCGAGCGCGCGCAGCGTCGCCGGATGCAGCGTGCGCCCTTCGATGCCCGCCTGCAGGAGCGCGAGCGCGGGCGCCGGCGAAAGCGAGGGCTGGAAGGGGGGCGGCGCGGGATGTGCGGGCATGGCGGGCTTCGCGCCCGGGAGGAGATGAAGCTGGATCGGCATATGCGGTTCGTCCTTTCGTTGTTGGTTGCGGTTGGTTTCCTCGGGGTTTTCTCTATTATACCTTGCAGGACGGTCCCGTGCTGGTGTTTGCGGGATTTGCGCAAAAAAAATCTTGCGGTAGAATATCGTCTGTGCTACGCTGGAAAAAATGTCGCGAAACCGCTGCGGCACTCTCGCGCGGGGGAGCCGCGGCGCTTTCGGAAGGGAGATGCAGCGATGGCAGAGAGGAAAGGGACACAAGAAGCGGCGGGAAGCCGCGCCCCGTCCGAAGAAGAAATCCGGGCGTGGGTCTGCTCCGGGGCGTACGAGAAGCTCGTGGAGGGGCACGTGCGCGGCCCGCAGATGCGGCGCGCGTGCGAGCTCGTGCACCACATGCTCGCCGAGGGGCGGGAGAACATGACGCTTGACGAGCTGCGGGACTGGTTCGGCCTTGCGCCGACGTATCCCGTCCGCGACCTCAACGCGAAGATCCTGCGGCCCGCGCAGGCCGCGCTCCGCAAAGCAGACCCTTGGCGCCTCGGCGCGTTCGCGTTCCAAAACGACGGCGCCGGCCGCCGACCGGCGAAAGCGTTCTGGTGTACGTTCGCGGAGGAGAAAACCGAGGAGGAGGCGTTGCCGCGCCTCGAGGATCGGCAGGTGCCGCCCGGCTGGCGCTTCCTCTTCCGCGCCGACGCAAAGACGCTGTTTGACATGTTTTGCGCGCTGAACCTCTTTTATATCCAGGACCGGCTGTTTTTGCTCCTCGCGAGCGACGGGGAGACGCTCACGGGCACGACGTGCTGGCGCGGTCCCGCCTCCGGCGAGCGAGAGGGATTCCATCAGCAGGCGCGTGCGCACATCCCTTGCTCGGGGGAGGCGTTCCCCCCTTTGGTCGTGCGGCATCTCTATGCGAAAACGGTCATCTGGGACTGGAAGCATCATCATGTCGATGTCTATCTGCGGGACGACCGGAAGCAGCTCGCCTTTTATACGGTCGATCAGGAGACCGGCGCAGCCCCCGCAGAGCCGGGCGGCCTGCTCGCTTGCCTGCCGCTTTCCGAGATCCCGCCGAAATATGCGGATCGCGTGGATGTCTTCCAGCCCCCAGGGCCGCTCGTCGGCAAGCTGCCGCTCGGCCCGCGCGTCCAGAAGAAATTGTGGTTTTTGCAACAGCTCGTCCAGCCGTTCGCGTTCCCGTGGCGCATGGTCTCCGCCCGCACCCTGGCCGGGAAAAAGGATGCCGTATTCTTGGAAGCGGGAAATCTGTGGATGTCGGCAGGGGTCGCCGTCTTCCCGGTGCATCTGGAGAACGATCGGGATGGACTGCTCGCCACCCTCCATGACAGGCTCGTGGGCGAAGCGGCCATTTCGGAGCAGCCGCGTGCGTTCTGCTTTTACGCGGGGCAACAGGCATCCTTTCTGGACACGCGGGGAAACGAATATTTTTGCGGTATGCAGACGTTGGCGCGCCCGCGCATGTACGAGGATGATTTCGACAGGGAGCAGGCGCCCTGGCGCACGGTTGCCGTCCGCCTGGAGTCCCTCACGCTTGCCGCTTGGGACGTCCTCGACCACGGTACGATGGAAAACGGCTTCACGCTCGGCGTCGTGCGCGTCACGAAAAGGGAGGGGCGGATGTATCTCACGCTCTCCACGCGGGAAGGGGAGGCCGAGCCTTTTTCGTGCGACGTCTATTGCGAGCCCTGTGATGAAGAAACGAAAGCCTGCGGCGTGCCGGAAGATTGGAGCGCTTGCGTGCCGATGGAATTTTTCCGGGCGATGTTCGAGCTGCCGTATGACACGGTGACGGTCGCCCTCGGCCATTGCGGGAAGGACATCCCCTTTTGCGTGGGAGGCTGGCAGGACGGGCACGGCATGACGCTCCTCGCCTATGCGAAGGCGTGGCCGCTGGATGCGCACGTGCCGCCGCATCCGCCTGCGCGCCTCACGCCGATCCGCCCGCAGCTGACGCCGGAAGAAGCCGCATCCATCGAATTCGAGCAGGCGTCCCCCAGCCGGCGCCGTCGCCGGAAACCTGATGCGTGAGAAGAAGAACCTTGGGTCCCCCCTGGGCATCCTCGTGGATGTCCGGGGGATTTTTTTGCGTGTTTTCCACCACAAAAAAGTTTTTCGCTTTTTCGCCATCGGCCGATGTGCGGGGAGGCGCTATGCTATCATAAAACTCACGAAGCGGCGCTGCTGTCGATGCTTTGGCTGCCGGCGCCGTCTTCCACCACAAAAAATTCCTCGAACATTTTACCAGAGCCCGGGACGGCGCTGGCCGTATGCTAAGATCCGTACATCCGACGGAACCCCGCCGGCCGGCACAAGCTCTTTTTGAGAGAAAGGAAAACATCCATGAGATACCAGAAACACGCAAAGCCTGCTGCACATCGCGCGCTGCAGCAGAATACCCGCGCCCGCAAGAAGCTCGCGGATTATCTCGGCAAGACCGTCCGCTTCCGCGCAATCTACGCCTGCGACGGCGCGATGCAGCGCGTCTATGACCATGCGGGCGGGACCGTGCTCCTCACGGGCCTCCGCACGGCGGACGGCCGCGAGATCTGCTCCCACATCTGGGTGCACCGGGACGCCATTACGAATCCCGAGGCGCTCGCCGTTGCAGGGCGCGGCGGCATCATCACATTCTATGGCGAAGCGTATTGCTACATCCAGGAGACGCGCCGCAAGGCGGTCACGGACAAGTACAGCATCGGTGCGATCACCATCGAGACGGCGGAGCCTGCCGCCGCTGCCGCCTGAGCGCGGGGCGGCAGGATGGCAGCCCTTCCACCACAAAAAAATCCGGAGAACTTTCCAAAGCGCCGGTGCCGGACGCCGGCGTATGCTATGATGAACTCATCCGACGGCGATCCGGCTGTTGGAGCGTCCCGTTTCGGGAGAAAGGCATTTCATATGAAAAACTATAACAACGATCGTTTTACACCGCTCGACGAGCTCGTGAGCCAGACGCTCGCGGGAGACGTCCGCAGGGCGCCGGTGCGCGTGGCCGAAGGCTCCTCCCGCCCCGCGCCCGCGTATGACGGGAGCTTCCGCGGCCTCGCGCTCGACTCCACGGAGGAGCGGCAGCACTGGGTGTTCGGCTGCCTCCTGCAGGGGCCGGACGATCCGTCCATCGTGACGTATGCGGAGGACGGATCGGCCGTCGAGACGCTCGTCTACTGGGAGAGCGTCGGCCAGTTCACGGGGCTCATGGATGTCGACGGACGCGACATCTACACGCTGGACGTGCTCCAGACGGCGCACGGCCCGTTCGTCGTCCGCCGCTTGGTCGGCCCCGGCGGCGCCTTCTTCGCCCTGACGACGCTCGAGGATCCCGGACGCGTCGCCCTCCCGTGGGAGGCGACAGGCGGGACGTACCGCGTCGCTGGCGCCATCGTCGATTTCGGTACTGGCGAGGACATCGTGGAGGACGAAGACGACGCACCGGAGTTCTTCTTTTGATTTTTGGGAGGCGCAAGGACCGCACGCTTCCCATGGAGCCTGCCCGGAGGCCGGAGCCTCCGGCGGGGGAAAGGACAGACAGCTTTTCGTGAAAACGCAATCGATCGAACTCGTCGTACAGCAGCAGGATGCGTATCTCCTGTCTTCTTCGAAGGTGCGCGCGGCGGCGGACGCCGCGCAGGCCTTCGAGGCCGTCTTCCATCCCGGCCGCGAGGCGCGGGAGGTGTCGCTCGCGCTCTTCCTCGCGGCGGACGGCACGATCCTCGGCGCTGCGGAGACGGGCACGGGCGACCAGCACCGCGTCGTCGCCGCGCCGGTCATCGTGCTGCAGCGCGCGATCCTCCTGAAGGCCGCGCGCGTCGTCGTCGCCCACACGCACCCGGGCGCGAGCCTGCGCCCGTCGAAGGCGGACTGGCGCTCGACGATGTGCCTGCAGCACGCCTGCCGCCGCCTCGGCGTCCGCGTCATGGATCACCTCATCCTGCGCGGCCAGACGTACGTCTCGATGAACGCGCTCGCGCGCGCCCATCACGCGGACGTGACGATCCCCATGGCGGACCTCGCGCGCCGCGAGGCGCACGTCGTGCCGGACGTGGCGGGTGCGGGCTGCCGCGTGACGATCCCGCGCGTCTCCGTGCGCGTCGCGCACCGCCCGGCGCTGCGCGATGACGTGCCGGATACGCTTCCGACGCCCGAGGCGACGGCGGCCGCGTTCGTCCGCCTCTTCGCGCCCGAGGCCGCGGAGCGGGCGGACGAACGCCTCTGCGTCTTCTTCCTCGACCATCAGAATGGCGTCCTCGGCGCGGGGGAGATCCGCGACATCGCGCGCCTCTCGGGGCGGATGCTCGCGCGCATCGTCTGCGCCGCCGCGATCCTGCACGGCGCGACGGGGCTCGCCGTCGCCGTGCGCGCCGGCACGCGCCTCGCGGGCGGCGGGGAGGAAGACCACGGCTTCTTCCACCTGCTCGACCTCGGCTACGACCTCGGGCTCGACGCCTGCGGCTGCTTCCTCTTCGGCAAGGACGCGGCATCCCTGCAGCGCCTCGTCGCCGTGACGAAGCAGCGCGGCGCAGAAGCGGCCGCCGAGCGCTTCGAAGTGCTCTCTTCGCCCGCCGGGCGTGCGCTCCCCTGAGCCCCCAAACATGGATTTGAAAAGATCTCGGTCTGCTCCCCCGCAGCGGGGGAAGAAAGGATGCTCATGAAACGAACAGCTTTCCCGAAACTGCTCTCTGCCGCGCTTGTCGCGCTGCTCCTCTTCGTCGTGCCTGCCGTCCTCGCGCTGCCGACCGCGCCTGCCGCCGAGGCGCACATGCTCTCGTGCAAGCAGGAGCGCGCCTACGGGGCGAAGCTCTACAACAAGGCCGTCAAGGGGCACGATGTCCACGAGGCGACGGGCGGCGTCGCCGCCATCCAGGACCGCCTCATCGAAAAGAACAGCGACTGCCTGAACTACGAGGACAAGAAGCACAAGCGCTACCTCGCCCGCACGATGGTCGACGAGACGCCGGCATCACCGAACGCCTTCATGGCGCCGGGCGGCCGCAGCGTCATCTACGCCAAGGAGATCGACATCGACCGCACGTACGACCGCGCCACCCGCATCGAGAACGACGCGCGGCGCGGCCTCGGCCCCGCCGACTACTCTGCCCGCTCGAACATCGCTGCGACGCTCGCGCACGAGTACGGCCACTACGCGAACGAGGACTTCCTCAAGAGTGCTGACCGCCACATGGCCATCGCCGTCGCCTTCGCCTGCATCCCGTCGCCCGCGACGCTCGCGGCGGACGCGGCGCTCACGGCCGGCCTCGCGGCGGGCAACCTGCTCACCGTGCGCCAGGAATCGTTCAACGCCGAGGCGGACGCCGACGCCACGTCGCTCGACTTCCTCGACAACGTCCCGGAGTACTCCATGGGCAGCGCCATCACGACGTTCCACCGCTATGAAAAATACCTCCGCTCCACGGGCGGGAAGGACAGCAGTGACGGCGTCCGCAACTTCATCAACCCGCACTCCAAGAGCGACACGCGCATCCAGCGCGTCCGCGACCACATCAAGGACGTCTCTCTGGGCCGCGTCACGCTCGACGCGGACGACCGCCTCACCGTCGACGGCCAGCTCGTCTTTGGCACGGGCTATCTCGCCGACGCCGACCGCGCCGACAGCCGCGAGCGCACCGTCTACCTTGCCGGCCAGATCGCCGGCACGATGAAGCGCCACCTCTTCCGTCCCGGCTACCTCTGCCTGATGCGCGAATGCGACTTCGCGCCCGGCGGCTCCGCGAGCCGCACCGTCCTCGTCGTCGCCGACCACGAGGGCAAGACCGAGGGCCACGGCACGATCATGAAAGTCCTCGGCACGTTCGACTATCCGAAGGGCACGGCCGACCGCCTGCTCACCGCCGCGCAGCGCAAGGCGAAAGCCGAGCTCCAGGCCGTCTGGGACCTCACGCGCACGCTCCGCGCCCGCATGAAAGCCTGAACTTCCTTCACGCAAAAACCTCTGGAACCCATCGCTCGGTTCCAGAGGTTTTTTTGCGCGGTTGCACAGTTTTCCTGTCAAAACGGACGGAATTGTGCTATGATAATGGGAGGATTGACGTAAGTTATAAGCCTCTACTTTTTTCCATAGACGAAGGGAGATTTTTCCATGCTGAACAGTATTGCAGTCATGACGAGCGGCGGCGACAGCCCGGGCATGAATGCGTGCGCGCGCGCCGTCGTGCGCACGGCGCTCTATGAGGGGGCGAAAGTCTGGGGCATCCGCGGCGGCTACCACGGGCTCCTCGACGAAGACATCTTCGAAATGCAGCGCAAAGACGTCGGCGACATCATCCAGCGCGGCGGCACGTTCCTCGGCACGGCGCGCTGCAAGCGCTGGGAGACCCCGGAAGGCCGCATGCAGGGCTACAAGAACCTCGTCGACCGCGGCATCCAAGGCCTCGTCGTCATCGGCGGTGACGGGTCGCTCCGCGGCGCGTCCCTCCTCTCGAAAGAGACGGGCATCCCCATCGTCGGCCTCCCCGGCACGATCGACAACGACGTCTGGGGCACGGACTACACGATCGGCTGCGACACGGCGGCGAACACGATCATCGACGCGATCAACAAGCTGCGCGACACGGCTTCGGCGCACCGCCGCTGCATCGTCCTCGAAGTCATGGGCCACCGCTGCGGCTGGCTCGCCATGACGGCCGGCATCGCGGGCGGCGCGGAGTACATCCTCGTCCCCGAGGAAGAGTACGACCTCGCCGAGATGTGCGACGACATGGCCGAAGCGTACAAAAAGGGCAAGCGCTACATCCTCGTCGTCGTCGCCGAAGGCGCCGGCTCCGCGCAGGAGATCGGCAAATACATCGCCGACCACACGAAGATCGACACGCGCTACTCCGTCCTCGGCCACATCCAGCGCGGCGGCTCGCCGACCGTCATCGACCGCGTCAAGGCCAGCCAGCTCGGCGAGCAGGCCGCCCTCGCGATCCTCAGCGGCCTCTCCGACATCGTCTTCGGCTTCAACAAAGGCCACGTCGTCTCCATCAACCTCCACGACGCCGTCAACAACCGCAAGAAGCTCGACCCGGAATACGCACACCTTGCGCGCGTGCTGTTCTGAGGATATTGTTCCACGTGAAACACATAAGGCCGTCCGCAATCGGGCGGCTTTTTTGTTCCGCAGTTTCTTTCTCATGCAGCACGTCTGGCATCATGGTATAATCAGATGAGAAAAGAAATGTCTTGCATATGAGGTGATTGCGATGAAAATGCAGCAAAAGGGGTTGGAACGCATTCGCCCCGCATTGATGGAATTTGTCGAACAGCTGAAGCCGATTTACGGCGAGGCGCTCAAGAGCGTAATCCTTTTCGGTTCTTACGCCCGAGGCGATGAGCGCGATGGATCGGATATTGATGTCCTGCTGCTGCTCGACATGACGCAAGAGGAAATGGATAAAAAAGACGAAGAACTTTGTGAGTTGACGTTCGAATATGAAGTGGGGCGTGACTTGGAGATTTCGCCTGTCACGCTGACGGTATCGGAATTTCTTCGTTGGCGGAATATCCACGAATTTTTGCAGAACGTTCAAAAGGATGGTGTGAAGCTCTATGACACAGCCGCCTGATAGTTTTTCGGGAGAGGCTACATTGGAAGACATCGTACAGGAACGGATGCGTGCTTCTCACGAACGCCTGGTGACGGCTTCCAGAAATTTTGACGACGAGGATAACGCCAGTGCAGTGAATCGGGCGTATTACTCCGTTTTCAAGGCGATGCTTGCTGTCCACGCAATCGATCATCATCCGTTCAAAAAGCATAAAGACGCGATTGCTCAATTCAACAAAACGTATGTTGCAAATGATGTGTTTCCGCGGAAGTATGGACGTGCCATTCATGAATTGGAAAAGTTGCGGAATGTCAGCGACTATGCGGATTTCAAAACGCCGAACCGGGAGCAGACGCGGAAGGCCATTGCTTTTGCCCGTGAGTTCTTTCATGCAGCACAAGCGTATTGTGAGAAAAAGTTGAATATCAAGATGACACTCCTCCGTCCGGAACGTGGCGATGAATAAATTGGCTTGACGATAAAAAAGAACCTTCGACTACGTGGCCGGAGGTTCTTTTGTTCAAGCAAAGCACTTGAAACGTTTCCTCGATCCTACCATGACGGATGGTTGATCACAAGAAGAGATTTCAATAAACTTCACTTATGATTTTCGATCAGTTACCGATCAAATTGCCGAGTGCAGTTATTCAAACACAAGAAAAAACCGCCTGTTCTCGGCGGTTTTATGTAATCAGAAGATGTTCTGCTACATCTGCATTTATTGCTGCGGCAGTTCGATTTTTTTGGTATTGAGAGAGTATCCAACAATTTCACCGACATCATCAATATGACCGTAGACAACGACGGGCGCACCTTTTTTCAATTTCACGACTTCGTCTTTCAACTTCTCATCCTTGAGGAAGCATTGCATGCTTTGCAACTCGTATTCGTTTCCAGCAGGTTTGATGTTGAAGTATTTACCGTCGGCGTCAATATTGCTCACAACGCCATTCATGACTTTTACATCTTTACCCTTATAGCTCTTGCTGGCAGCAGCCGCGTTATCTTTGAGCTCACTCATCAGAACTCCGATATCCGCATCTGCATACGTTACCTCTTTTGAACTAGAAGATGTAGAAGACTTGGAAGAGGAGGAGCCACCGCATCCGGCAACTGCAAAAATTGCAACGAGTGCAAGCGTCATTGCGACAAGAAGTTTTTTCATAAGAGTTCACCTTTTCCTTTCTGTATAGAATGTATTTTCTATACGGATATAATTCGCCCCCCCGTGGAATCTCCTGCTTTTTTCAAAAAATATTTTTTACGTTTAGCATTTATTGAATGGTTTTATCAATTTGGTTGTTTCTATTGATAGATATGGGTCGAATTCTGTATCAATATAGTCTTCGCTGTCGAGGACGATTTCTCCTGCTTTGTACGCTGCCGTCACTTTGCGGACTGCTTCATCCGCTGACACCGCTTCGACCGTCACGATGCGCGCGAGCGTTTCTTGAATTTCCACTTCGTAGGTATTCATAGCCGTTTCCCTCCTGCCCATTTCACGAAAGGCGCGAGCGTTTGATGTGTCGGATGGATGGCGAAAGCCCCCTCTCGGAAAGATCGATCCATTCTAACACGGCGACGAAACGATCACAAGTACGCCGACGATCTTTCTCATTGTTCCACGTGAAACATCCACGCACAAGAAAAGCCGCCTCGGTCGGGCGGCTTTTTTCTTGCAAAAGGAATCGTTGTTTTTTATAATGGGGAAAGAGATTCTTTTTGGTTTTTGATGAAAGGCGGGGGCATCATGATACGCATCACGATTGAGACGAATGCGGCGACGGGGATCGGGTATCAGCTGCATTTGAAAGACACGACACGCCATCGCGAGTGGATCGCGCGCGACGATCGAAACGGCATGCCGGGCGGGAAGCCGTTCCTCGATCTCGAGAGCACGGCTGCATGCGCGAAGGCCATCATCATCGGGGATGCGAAGTTTACGAAGCATGGCAAGGATATCTCACGGAATCTGCGCGTGGCGGACGAAGCGCTCGAAGCGAACAAAGACCGCGATCTTGGTGCACGCAGGATGCTCGCGGAGTTGAAGAAGGGGCATTTTGAGAAGTTCAGCCCGGATCCTGGGCTCTATAAAGAGACGATGCGGGCAAGCGGGACGGTTGAATACGGCGAGGAAGTGCCGGGGAAGCCGCAAAAAATTAAAATGAGCATCACGCCGCTCACGATGATTCTCGCAGTGTTTGGCGTCGCGCACGAGAAACCGCTGGAACCGAAATACGCTGAAGTCGTGCAGCATTTTTTTGAGCTGGCTGCCGGGCAGGGGTTCGGTGATGGCGGCGCGACGGCAATGGCCCGCCAATATTATGACATGGACGAGGATACGGCAAATTCATGGGTCGTACAATTGATCCATGACGCGGGAATCTCGGATACGACACTGGAACTGATGATTATGGAGTCTTTTGAAAAATACGATCACCAGAAATGAGCGGAGGAGGACGCAAATGGAAACGAAACAGCTTCACGTGACACCTGCGACGATGATCACGGCGATTTTTGAGATCGCACATGAAAGCAAAGGCGATGCGAAATATGATGAGGTGGCGGAGCGGTTCTTCGCGCTTGCGAGCTCGCATGCGTGCGCGGCGAAGGCGGAGATGCAGCAGTCGCTCCTCGATCATTTCTACGAGCTTGAAAAAGACGCGGCGACGGCATGGGTGGCAGACCTCATCAAGGACGCGCACATGACGCAGGACACGGTCCTCGAGCTCATCCAGCAGGTGTTTGAAAAGCATGGCGACCGGTCGATCCGGTTCGCATGAAGCATACAGAGAATGGGCGGACTGTTCCACGTGAAACAGTCCGCCGTTTTGCGCATCGGTAAAACACGATGGAAAGATATTTATGGTTAGAAGGAGAGTAAGCGCCTAACAAGACGCCGGATTCCTCCCAGCCAGATTTCGTGAGATAATCAGGCAAAGCATTCATGGTTCGCAAAGTTTTAAAACTTGTAGAACT